>NZ_JBVVPY010000024.1:0-98573 GCF_055811335.1 Mesorhizobium sp. WSM4847
CGCATAGGCGGGGCGACGTCCGCTCCTTGCCGCAATCACGTCGTTCCGACAGGCGCGCATACGGCAAGTTTCCACCCAACCTAGTTTAGTCCTCCAACGGCTTCTTCCGCGTGCAGAGCGGTTAAAAGCACGGGTCGCCTCGATTGCGCCATAACCGGACCCAGAGATCGGAAACGAGTAAGGTCGCGATCACGGCTGCTTTGCGGATCTATGCCGAAGGACGGCCGACGGGAAGCCGTCCCAGAGCGGAAGTTCGGCAGGCCTGAGTGTGAGGGTCAGGCGGCACCTTCGATCCGCCGGAGGACTATCAGCTGATGGCACGTAATATTTGCCATTTTTCTGGAATGCCCTTCAGGGTGTGGGTTCCGAAGTTCTCGAACTTGATGCCAGAGCCCGCGACCAGATCCTTCACAGTACGCGACACGAGCACGTCATCGGCACGACCGAGCCATCCAGAGTTTTCTTGTTCGTACCGGAGACCACACCATTCTGGTCGACAGTTGCGTCGGCAACGACAAGACGTTCGCATACTTCCCCCATTGGCATCGCCGCAATGACGGCACCTTTTTGGAGCGCCTGCAAATGCAGGTGTTGCTCCCGAGCAGATCGACTATGTGCTGTGCACCCATCTTCATGCCGACCATTGCGGCTGGAACACACGATTGGTAGACGGGCGTTGGATACCGACATTCCCGAACGCCCGCTACATCATGGCGCGGCGCGAGTTGCGAGCTGCGCGTAGGTACGTTCATCGACGGCGTGGTCGGCATCGGTGACGGCGATGTGACCTGGATCGTGCAGATCACCGATGGCGACGGGAAATTGATTGCCGACGACAAGGGATTTCTCGGCGAGGACAAGGTGGCGGAGGCGGCCGAGGCGATCGCCAGGAGTTTGTTGGACAAGCTTTGCAAGAAGAAGGCCTATCGAGCGAAGGGCGGATACAATGATCTGACCATTGATCACACAGTGTGCGACCTGACCAAGCCATTCGAATTGCCAGGCACCGGGGCATCGGCGGGGATCCTCTTTCGCTAGACCCCCAAGGCGACGGCGGCAGTTTCACGGTTGGCGGCATGGCCGCCGGCGTGCCCTGGTCGGGTGCCGGCAACTACACGGTCTCGCTCGATGGTGGCGGAGGCGCGATGGCGCTCACCGGGGCGTGGAAGATCACCACTCCGGTTGGCGCGTTCGGCGATAGCGGCACGATCAAGCTGACGCTGACGAAGGCCGAGGGTTGCGGCACTGAAGAGAAGAAGGCCGCGCCGGCTGCCAAGACGCCGCCAGCACAAAAGAAAAGGAAAGGGTGAAGTACCCCCCGGCCAGTGGAAGTCGACCTCGCGACGTTCCCCAGGGCCGCAATATGAAACGGCCGCAGCCACGAGGTCACCGTGCCCCTCTTGGCTAAGCTCCACTGCGAGGCGCTCGCGCGGGCAGGCGTCGACCAAGGAGTTGGGGACGAGGTGATCATGGCCAGGTGCTGACGGCGGGGCAGGGGCAGCGTCGATGGGCCAGATCCGCCTTAGGACCATAAGGCGTCATCGGGCGACTCTAATGCGTGAACGGCAACTCTGCTCCACCTCATTCCCGAAAGCCGCCCGTCAGTCTGACGGCCCATTCCAGACATTTGAAGTTCGGCACCGGAGCCCCGCTCCTAGGCCGAAGCGGCTGACCAATTGGTCACCGGTTGGTTTGCTTCTGTGTTCTCCGCATAGTGGCGTCGCCGCAAACCACTCCAAGCTTGGAACCGAAAAGTCCTGCAAATTCAGAGAGCAAAAGCTCGGGAGTAAAAAGGCGTACTCCTCAGCTTTGGAGAGTATGGGCCAACAGAGAACAAATGTGTCGCTCTCACCACTACAGCCACTCCACAGCTTTTGGCCGAAGAGCCTGCTGTTCTGCGGGGTTTCGGGGCGGCCAAGTCCAAGCAGAGAACGTTCTGGGAGAATTGAGTGGTAGAGGGAAGGCGACTGGAATCCAACATTCTCCACTTTGTGCCTCGGGCTGAGAACCGGTGCGAGGGTAAGGGCTTTGGTGGGAGGCCTGCGTCGAGACGCCTGTCGGACAAACCATTTCGGCGTGTAAGCCAACGCCACGGCAGCCAAGAGCTTCACCTAGTAAAATCATGATGTTTAGTGCCAAGCCCGCGGTAGATCTGCGCTCTTGAGAGGTTTTTCAGGTGTCGCATTAGGGCTTGGCGGAAAACACACTCTTGATATAGCTCGCAATAGTTCCGCTTGCAGACCGCAGTGGAGGCCACGGATCCGCAGCAGCGAAATAGGATTGGATGGCCGGGTCGACTACACGGAGGGTGCCGTCGATACTAGCCGTGACGATCCGGCCATCCGGCAGCGCTTCGGCTAACGAAATCATCGCCGTGTGTCCAATAATCTCGGTATCCGCGCCGACTGCAGGATCGCAGACAAGCACCGAACCGTCGCTCCGGCTGATGACCAGCCGCCCATCTCCGAGCGCGACGACATAGCCTTTTGAACAGGGGACACTCTCGGTCACCTGATTGCCAGTCGCTATATCGAAGCGGCGCATCTGTCCGGCGTAGTCGGTCGCCTCGATGGTACGGCCTGTTTCGTCGAATTCGAGCGCGACACAGCCGACGCAGGGCGGGGCCTTTGCCGGCGCGCCTGTCGCGGCGTCCCACAGCCGCGCCGTGTTGTCGGAAGACGCGGTGACGATGCGCGTCCCGTCCCGCGAGAAGGTCGCAGACTTGACCGCCCCCTCATGCTTCATAGCCTCGCCAACCGGCGCGCCCGTGGCAGCGTCCCACAGTCTAGCCGTGCTGTCGGTGGACGCGGTTACAATGCGCCTCCCATCCGGGGAGAAGGCCGCCGAGATGACTGTGTCACTATGCAGCATTGGCTTGCCAATCAGCGCGCCTGTCGCGGCGTCCCACAGCCGCGCCGTGGCGTCGTAGGACCCGGTGACAATACGCCTTCCGTCCGGTGAAAAAGCGGCTGAATTGACCCAACCCGCATGAACCTGAGATTGGAGGATCAGCGCGCCCGTCGCAGCGTCCCACAGCCGAGCCGAGCTGTCGGAAGACGCGGTTACAATGCGCCTCCCCTCTGGTGAAAACCCGGCGAAATTGACAACGTCGGTATGAGGCAGAACGCTGATCAGCGCGCCTGTCGAGGCGTCCCAGAGGCGCGCCGTACGGTCGTCGGACGACGTGACGATGCGCTTCCCGTCCCGCGAGAAGCGGGCGGACCTGACCGCCCCCTCATGCTTCATGTCGCCGACTGACGCGCCCGTTGCGGCGTTCCACAGCCGCGCCGTGGCGTCGTCGGACGCGGTAACAATGCGCTTCCCGTCCGGCGAAAAATCCGCGGAAATGACTCCACTCAAGTGTTTCATAGGCGCGCTAACCGGCGCGCCCGTCGCGGCATTCCACAGCCGTGCCGTACCGTCGGCGGAGGCGGTGACGACGCGCGTCCCGTTAGGCGAAAAGGCGGCCGACCAGACCCGATCCTCATGCTTCATGGCCGCGCCGACCGGCGCGCCGGTCACGGCATCCCACAGCCGCGTCGTGCTGTCGGCGGAGGCGGTGACTACGCGCGCCCCGTTAGGCGAAAAGGCGGCCGACCATACGTAATCTGTGTGCCCCTTCATCACTATCACCCTTGAAGCCTTGAACTTCACGTCCGAGTTCGGCTCACCACTTTTTTCATCCACTGTCCAAAGCGACAAGTGCCCGTCTGCATCCACCGTGGCATGATGGCCCGCGCCGTTGGTCACAATGCGGACGATTGGCCTCCAGTTCAGTATGGCCGCTGACTCAAAGGCCGACGTGTCAGGTGAAAACGTGGTGGTCGGGCGCTGCAACAACTGATCGACAACCGCGATCCGGCCATTGGCGAGACCGAGCAGGACTTGCAGCGACTCCAGATCACTGAGATTCAGCACCAATATCCTGCCGATAGTGGCGGTATCGATTTTTCCGGTCACGCGGAGAGCGTTTCGCCTCTGAAATTCCTTCAGGGCGGAAATGGTAGCCTCTCCCAAGACGCCGTCCTGCGGAACATTTTGCATGCCGAAGGCACGCAGCGCGGCCTGAAGCCGAGCGACGGGCATGCTGACCGTCATGGCCGTCGGCCGCACAGGCAATTCGGAAAGCACCAAAGATGAATCTCGCTCAAAAAAATAATACTTTATAGTGTAAGGACTTATGTAAGTGCCTTTCGCGCTTTGCTGGAGGGCACTCGCGTCGCTTCCTGCGCCCTGGGCCGCGAATAGCCGGTTTGCAACCGACGACGAAAGCAGGTGGGCCCGCCCCTCATTCGCCGCCCGCAATACGGGCTGGCCCGTTATCCCCCCCGCGAAGTAGAAGCTCGAGTTGTCGGAGATCACCACCAATAAATTATTGCCATCAGAGCTGGGTAGTATGTGCAGGGCCGCGACGCGCGGGAAGGAAGGTCCATTAACGAAGTGACCGTCGGAGAGGTCGTAGATGCGCGTCTCGCCGAAAATGGTGCTCGTTGCCAGTTCTTTACCGTCGGTCGAAATGGCCAACGCGGCGACAGCCGAATCGTGCGGCGCGTGCGTTTCCACCACCTTTGCCAAGGCCCAGTCGAGGCATAGCGCTGCGGCCCCGGGGCCGAGTGCCAGTCCCGCAACTAGCAGTGCCCCGCCACCCAGCCTGGTTTTGGCGGAGCGCGGCAGATGGGCGAAGACAAGCAGCGCGACGAGCGTCATGATGGCCCCGATAGAAAGCACCGCGTGAGGGGACGGCAATCCGTTCATGACGTTTTCCTCGATGAGGCTGCACTGCTTGCCCTCGCGCGCGGCGTTAGGCGTGGTCCTTCTGGCAAGTTTCCCCATCATATCGGCGAAGAGCCGCCTGATCCAGATCGTGGCAGAGATTCTCGACCGGCTCAGCCGTGAGGGCGTGCTCTATCAGGAGGGATCATGGGAGTATCTCGCCAGTGCGCTGAGGGCCTAGAGATGCGATGAACCGAGTAGTCGTGGCGCTCCGGATCGCCATGTCGTCGCTGGCGCGCGGAGGACTTGGGCGAACTAGTTGATCGGGTCGGCATCGCGTCGAACTGGCCGAGGCCCTCACCGGCCTCGCCGAGCAGCCGGTCGTGATGCGCCCGTCGTTCAGGACAAGCGCAATGCGCTCCCGGTGAATTAGCGATTGATCCTAGCAGCGGGTGATCGGGACCCGAGTCTCGGAGATCGGCCCGCAGAACTTGCGGGTGGTCGAGGATGCGTTCATGCATCGCCTAGTTTGAGCGCTGGAGGGGATCCGAACGCGACGCGTCACTCCATGGCTGGTCGCCCGACACCATCCCCGGCGGGGACGCAGCGGCGCTTGAGACAGGTGTCCCGGTTTTCATGATATAGATGCTCATCCGGACAGGCGTGCGGTCTCGGCGTGCCGATCGCGGCCGTAGACCCCCGGCCCTTTATCACGACCCCCCGAATGCGGAGCGTGATTGAGAGCAAGGGGTGGCAGCCTTCACTGATCAGGGGAATTGGCCGACGCCGGACACCGCCGCTCCATGGAGTTCCGGCCAAAGAACCCATCGCCAACTGGGGGCCCTTCTCTGGTCAGTTCGAGAAAGCACGTTCGCATTTGAGCAAGACCACAACCACCGAAGATTGACTGCAGCCTTGGAGGCCATGAGCTGTCCTGCAAATTCGCGATCGCGGCCGATGCCAATCGCGTCACCGCACAAACCTGATCTGCTCCAAGACAAGCAGGTGCGAGCGCGGGCCTCCGGATATGCTCTCCTCGTCAACGGCCAGCGGATCGGCATCCGAAAGGTTGCCGAAGTCGATGCCACATCGCGTCTCGATAGCATGTACGGGGACCTGGGTGGCCGTGCCCAGTTGCGGCGAAGTGAGGGCTCCGAAGACAAATTCCTCTTCCAGCCGCAGACTGTTCCGCTGATCCATCTCGTAGCCGGTCGCACACAGCTTGCCCGTTTCGCCGTGAATGAACGCAATGATCTTCCAGAACGCGGTAGGGATGCGGACGCCATACATCTCGGGATCGACTTCGGCGATATATGGGCCGGTAAAGACCGAGATCTTCATGTCATCTTCGCGCGCGTGCTGCAGAGCATAATCTTCCAGCGCCAGCCAGATGGGAGAGTTGAACGCCTGCATTTGGGGCGTGGCGTTGGTGACGTGCATGGAAATCCTCGTTGCCACGCTTGGCGGAAGCAACGTTGCCCCAACTCGGGTCCTCCCGCCGCGTCATATGGCCCCGGCTGAACTTCGGCGGACTGCCATAACACTCCTTCATGATCTGCTGCTCGCGGGGTACACGGGGATCCCACTTCCAGGAAACGCGCGTGCCCTTCCGCGAATGATTGCCGTTAATGTTGCATGCGCTGAGGAAACACATGCGCCTGCTGCGGCTCATAACGACCGAGAAGTGCTCGTAGCGCAGCTCGTACTGCAAACCTCCGCCATCAACCTCGAATGTTAGGACATCGTAGGAACTGCGCTTCACCTTAGGGAGATCTATTGAAAACCTGTCGCCCAGGAAATCGGGCGCGTAACCACCCCGATCGTTGTAGTCGGATGCGACCGCCTCGTCTTCCTCGACGAAATCGTCGGCATCCACGTCGGAAACCCCAGCCGGGATGCTATAGGGTCTTGAAGCCGGCGACTTGCTCGGAGAAGTGCCGAGCGACACCGTCACCGTGAGCGGCACGGTAAACGTCGCGCTTGCTCCCGCCTGCTGTCGGCTGCCGATTGGGTTCGCGCCCACTGACAATGCAAGATGTTTCTCCCGAACGGGCGTCGGGGCGCGTCGGCCAGCGCGACCACCGCGTACGTCGTCGAGAAGCTTCTTTACAACATCGGCACGTACCGCGTAGTTGGACTTGACGAAGCTGCCGCTGAAATGCAGCCCGAGTGCGACTCCTTTGTCGAGGTCAACGACCACTGACCCGGAATTGCCGCCTAGGGTCGTGCAATTGTGCCAAATCCGTGTCTGCTCGACGCGCGTTACGCCACCCGGGGCCAACCGTTTCTTATTGTACGTTTTGCCGTAGATACGCTCCATCAAATCAGGTTCCGGAATACGGCTGTCATACGCAGGATAGCCTATCGTAGCGACATTGGTCACTTGTTCGATCTGCTCTGCCAGAATAATCGGTTCGGCGAGCTTACGATCGCCAGAGAGCATTTCGATCTCAAAGAACGCGATGTCAGGGCCCGAGCTGTCCTCCACGTGTATAGGCTTAACTAGCTTGAAAATGAGCGTGTTCGGATTGTCGATCTCTTGGAGAAAATCTGCACTCGCGGCAATCCGGTCATTTATCCCCATCTTGAAAGAAAATCCCTCGCCTTTGCGGGTTACGAATTCAGATGCTACATGGCGATTGGTGACAAGAATGTTCTCGGCGACCAGCCATCCGGTCCCAATCCATTCGAGCGTTTGATTCGCCCGACCGCCGGTATCACATGGTTGAGCTGTGGCTTTGCCTTTGTCAGCCTCTCGCCCAGATCTCGCTGTCGGCTTGGTCGATGAAGACGAGGGTTGTCACATTGTCGCGAATAGCAAGAACACGCGACGCATTGCGATGCTTTCCTGCTCAAGGGTAGCCTCAAGCGCCTCAGCGGACAATTCCGGTTCGAACGCCTCCGTGTGTGATCCAAGGTCTGCGCTTTCCTCAGCAAGCTTCGGATCTGCCCTTTGAACGGAAGCCCTGAACCGGCGCAAGCGAGTAAGCTGTTCCTTAAGCGTGCTCATCGTATTCCCCGACGGCTCGAAAAGAAAAACGCTCGAAAGACTCGGAACCGCATGACAAATCACCTCGTTCCGGCAAGGCTGGGTCAGCCGTAAGGTGTACTCCGCAGGCGAAGGTTAGAGCGAACACGCGTAGAATATCAATTGCATTGGTGTTGTCCAATAGTCCATTCTTGTGCTTGCCGAGAAAGGACCCGGAACACGATTTCGGCTCGGCGGTTACGGAGGGTCTGCGCATGTTTTTCGACGTCGAAGAGCTCTATTCGATTCGCGAGCAGGCAATCAGCGGCGGCCTGCACAACAAGCGCAATCTGATGCTGATCGGCATACCCCCCGAATATGTCGCCGGGCTCGATCAGGCGGGCAACCCGGCTGACCAGCTTATGATGGACTTGGACGCCATGAACAACACCGACTCGATCGTCGGTGGCGTTGTGCCGCTGGAGCGGTGGCTGCGCAACGCCGCTTACTCGACCGGCGTGCACCCTACCAGGCAGACATTTTTTCGCGAGCGCGCCGATCTTGTGGAAAAGCAGAAGCTGGCGCAAGTTGCACCGGCGCCAGCCCGGACACGCCAGGAACGCATCCTCTTCGTTAGCGAGTTGTTGCCGTTCGGATTTTTGGCTGGCGCCATGCGTACCGGAGGTTCCGTCGCCAAGCTGACAGTTCCGCGCTTCGAGGGGGGAGAGCCTCGCAACCACCCATATTCCGACGAGCAGATGCAATATTTCGGGACCGGCTGGCTGATGGGCCCGAAACACATCATCACCAATCACCACGTGGTGAACGCCCGCAACGAAGGCGAGGCGCCGGCTGATCCGAAAGACTTCGAACTGCAGGGGCGAGGCCTTGAAGTCCAGTTCGACTACAACCAAGACAACGTCGCCGGCCAGAGGGTGAAAACGGTAAGGGCGAGCGCTTCGAACTTACCGCTCGATTACGCGATCCTGGAGCTAGAGCGAAAAATGGAGCGCCCTCCGCTTCCGCTGTGGGGAAGCGCGCTGGAGTTCAGGGAAGGCCTGCGGCTTCCCGTGAATATCATTCAGCACCCGGCCGGCGCGCCGAAGCAAATGGCGATCCGCAACAATCTCGCCGCGGCTTTGGACCGAGGCGATCTCGCCTACTACACGGATACGGATTTCGGCTCTTCGGGCTCTCCGGTTTGCAACGACCGGTGGCAGGTGCTTGCACTTCACAAAAAGGCGACGATGTCTCTGGGTAAGTTCAATTATCAAGGGAAGGAGACTGTCTGGATCAACGTCGGCACCTTGATCCGTTCGATCGTTGACGACTTGAAAAGCAATCACGCGCGTCTCTGGACGCAGATCGGCGCCACGATGGTCTGAGCGAGATCGGATCGGCGACGGTTCGCAAGCATGGCCATCATTCTCCGATCCGGCCCGCTCCTCGAAGCGAGCGTCCTCACAGCACGGCCTGCCATCCTGATCAAGGAAGGGCCGTTCCAGGTCGACGACGATCCTGCGTGGGCATCGCTCGAAGCGGATCGGCCAATTCTCGAACGTGCAATACGGAGCGTCGGACTGCTCGAAACTGACGACGCAGTGCTTCCGTTCGCATCGGGTGGCAGTCTGAGATATCCTCTTCGTCTATCCGTATCGGGGCTGTTCCTGGAACCGGAACTTGGTGTTGATCCGGCCAACGCGTCGCACTTGCCAATCGCCGCGCCACCGGCTGAGGACCTCGAAGGGACGGGAAAATTGCGCAATCGGATATTTCGCATATGACTTCCGCGAAATGCCCGAGCATGTCAAATCAGCCTTCAAGAACGTCTTCGGATAAAATCGCCTCGTGCCGGGCGTGCCGATTGAATACATTGCGGCCCTGCCGAACCAAGGCAGCCCGTCGGGTAAGCCGCGCTTCATGCTCCATGCGGTCGACAACACTGGCCGTACAATCCGAGGACACTCGGCCGTCCATTATCTGCTGACAAACAGCCGGAAGACGCGCCGTTGGGATGAGGCGAGTCCAGACACACTCCTTTCAGAACTGCATGAACGGGACAGAAGGGTTCAGTCGCCCGCTTGCTGCCTCCTTGGAATCTCCCTGGATTTACAGAGCTCACTTTGTGGATCAAAATGCCAAGGCATCTCTCTGTTGGCCATCACACACGGCACAACGAGGTGGCAGGATGATCTGGAGAGTTGAGCAGATATACGAAATCCACGACCAGGCCATTATCTCAGGCCTACACGACAAACGCGGTCTTTTGTTAATCGGAATACCCGTCGAGTATGTGGCACGGCTAGAGCGGGCCACCAACTCAAGCGAACAGCTTCTGTTGGACCTAAATGCGATGAACAACGCCGACGCACTCGTCGGCGGCGTAGTGCCTTTACAGCAGTGGCTGCGCAACGCTGCCCATTTGACTAGGGTGCACCCTACAAAGCACGCGTTCTTTCGCGAACTGGCCATTCAAGGACAAAGCCTCGGCGACGGTGACCGCGGGCGCTTGACGAATGCCGATCTGCCAGCGCCGCCCAGCGACAAACCGCCAGCGAGCCTGCCATCCGAAACGGTCAGACGCCTGCATGCCTTTATCGATCGTGCACCCCAAGAGCATACGTTTCGGGATATTTGGCGCCGATCGTCGTTCCGCAAAGGATCGAACATCGCCTTTTTGCCTTGCCGAACTACCGATTGTCCCAGGTTGTTCATCGATCGATTGGTATTGATGTCACGCTTGGCCATTGAACGGCAGGCGGAATATCGGCATCAGCAGATCGCGTGGCCGTTTGAAGCCGACGCCGCGCCCGCGAGTGCGGAATATATTGATGAAGCGTTTCGCATCTACCTGAGCGATATAATGGCATCCTGCGGCGCCGGCGTGCGGGGAACTGGATCCTCCGATGAAGATAGCAGCGCGGCACGGGATCGTTTCATCCAAGTAATCAACAAGCAGAATTTCTTCTTCTGGACTCAGATATCCTTGACTGCGCCAAACCAATGGGACCGGCAGTTGCTGAAGCGATGCCTGGAATGGTGGATGCGGATCGACCTTTCGAAAGATGTCTATCCGCTGGTCTTGTTTTTCATTAGTCACAACAAGGATCGCGATCTGCCGATCAGTCGGATTCGAACGCCGTCGGAACAGCTTTGGCAATTCATGATCGATCACACTGGTTGGGGCCGCGGCTGCCTCGACACCCTCCAGCAGGAACAACGTCCGGTCGTGCTCGATCCGCTATATCCGATCGGAGCCCCCGATCTGGTAAGATGGATCGACGCAATCGAAGGCAACCGCTGGTTTGACGTTTCGGACATAGAGAAGGACGTGACGAACTTCATCAAGGAAGGCAGCAGCCGACCAATGAAGGTGGTTGAGAACCAGTTCACGAGCAAGTGGAAACAGAAGATCAAGCCTGCTACGGGCCGGGCTTAGGAGGAGGGGCGGCGATGGTGGCGACATTTCCATTCTATCGCAGCGCGAAAGACAACTCCTGGGTCGAAAAGCCCGAGACACCGAGCGAAATAAAAGCCGCCCCGAGACGGGGAATCGAGGCACCCGATCGTTATATCGCCGGAGAAGAGCTGGAAGCAGCGGTCAATGCGGCGCTGCTCCTGGGCATGCCGCTCGTCGTTACGGGCAAACCCGGCAGCGGAAAGACGCAACTCGGCTACGCGGTTGCCTACGCGCTGGGATATCCCTGCCTGAAGTTCAACACGAAATCGACCTCGCAAGCTAAGGACATGTTCTATACGTTCGACATCGTCGGCCGCTTCCACGCCTCGCAGATCGACAGATCGGACCGGGCTTCGTCCGATCCACGCCGTTTCATCTCCTATCAGGCCCTCGGCATCGCCATCCTGCTTTCCCGCGTGAAGGGCGAGGTCGCCAATTTTCTGCCGATTGCGCGGAAGGAGGGCGACGACGCGACGATACTCGGGGCGATGGACGACGAGGAGCGGAAGGCCATCGAGGCAAAGTGGCCGGCCGCCGGTTTCCGGTCCGTGGTCATCGTCGACGAGGTCGACAAGGCCCCACGAGACTTTCCGAATGACATTTTGAACGAGATAGAACAGCTTAGCTTCAATGTCGGCGAATTCGGTACGATCGGGAGAACCGAAACACCGCGGCCGCCCGACGACAAACGGCCTTTCGTGATCTTTACGTCCAACAGCGAAAAGCAGCTGCCCGACGCATTCCTTCGACGCTGCGTCTACCACAATATCGATGATCCCGACCCGAAGCAGCTCACGGCCATCGTGCAAGCCCGGCTTGGCCGGAAACGCTTTGCCGACCCCAACGCCGCCGTCGCGAAAAAAAGCGCTGTTGAAGGCGATGAGAAGATGGCCCAGGAAGCAATCGATTTCTATCTTGTGCTGCGCGACGGCGAAGTCCTGTCGCTTCGCAAGCCTCCAGGTGTGTCGGAGCTTCTGAACTGGCTGCAATCGCTTGTCGGGACAGGCGCCGATCTCGACAAATCGCTGTCGGCCCAGGTACCAGAGCTTGTCGCACGGTCGATGGTTATGCTGATCAAGACGCTCGAAGACCGCGACGTGATCATGCCCAAGCTTGACGGCCTTCTTAAGGACGTATCGAAGTCTTAGGATGA
Organism: Mesorhizobium sp. WSM4847; assembly: GCF_055811335.1. Lineage (NCBI taxonomy): Bacteria > Pseudomonadati > Pseudomonadota > Alphaproteobacteria > Hyphomicrobiales > Phyllobacteriaceae > Mesorhizobium > Mesorhizobium sp. WSM4847. The sequence continues at coordinate 12,295 of NZ_JBVVPY010000024.1, forward strand.
TGGCCCCGGCTGCCGAAATGGTCTCCCCGCGCGCGCCGACGCCGCCTGCCGTGGCGCGCGAGGACGAGCTTGAGCTTTTCCTTGCCGCAGTAAGGGCATCGGGCATCGCCGTTGGGACTCGCGAAACAATCAGCGCCTATCAGCTCCTCGACGCAGCAGAGCGGAATGCCGCCAGCCCTGCCTACGTTCGGGCCATGTTCTGCGGCCTTCTGGCGCGTTCGACGGAAGATCAGCGCAAAATCGCCGAGGCATACAACAACACGGTCGGCGGCGGAAAGGAAGGACTAGGCGCCCCAGGTGAAGGAGTCGGTCCGAAGGCCGGTCAAGAAAGGGTAGCCGGATTGCCCGCACGGCTCGCCGGCGCGCTGCGATGGGTCGAGCCCGCCTGGATTGCCGCATTGATGGCCGCCGCCATCGCGATAGTGCTCGCTGCCTCTCTGATCCCGCCTGCACAGGATTTCGAGAAGTCCCCGATCACCCCCCCGGTTGCGGTCAACCCCGAAAAATCGACGCCGGTGACCCAAGTACCCAATGGCGTCTGGACACCCGACCTTTTGATTGCCGAGATCGACCGGTCGATCCTGGCGCATGGGCTGTCGCCCGCACCGACGCTTGCCGAGCTCCAGCTTGTGTGGCCGCCACGCGAACTCTCCGGCAACCGCAGCCTGTCGCTTCCCGAACTGGTCAACAGGATGGCGCTGCCGCCGGATGAACCGCTCGACCTTGCCGACGCCGATGTGCGCCGGCGAATTGGCGAGAGCTTCGCCGATCTCGGCGTAGCGCCTGCACCCGCCACTGCGGCGCTGCAAGCGCCGGCGGCAGTATATCTCGCCGCCGCCATCGAGGGCATCACCGCAAGGTCCGGCGAGGCCCTTGCAATGGTACGGACCGACAAACTTGCTGCCGAAGCGGCCGCGCCGAGGGAGCAGCGCGTCCAGACCTTCCGTGGGTTGATCGAGGATATACTGCCGTTCGGCTCCGAGCTCGACAAGTCCGGCCCCGATGTCGTCGACATTCTCGACCGAGCCTATTGGATCACCGTTAGCGGCGAGCAGGTTCCCGAGGGAGCATTCGCCGATGCAAGCTGGCGCCCTGCCACCGCCGCTGCGATCGTCACCGCACCACCATGGCTTCGGCCGGCCGCGTTCGCCGCTCCGATCCTGTTGCTAGGAATATGGTTTGCGCTTCGCGCCGGCCGGCACGACGAAGACCTGCAACCCAGCTACCGGATGGCCTTGCCGGACAATCCGCTGGATCACGAAATGGTCGTCGCCGCTCCGGCCGATATCCGCGCCAACCGCACTGACAAGCAATGGATGGCGCGCGTTGCCCGCTCGCTCAACGTTCGGCAGCATATCGCGGCAATCGCCATCGACGCGGAGAAATCGGTCCATGGATCGATCCTGCGAGGCGGCGTCTTCACGCCTGTGGCAGGTGAGATCACATCTTCGCCGGCCTATCTCATCCTGATCGAGGCGAAATCCGGCCTCGACCAAGAAGCGCAGCGCCTGGAAGCCCTGCACTTGCGGCTGGCCGATGCCGGGGTTCCGGTGCTGCGCTATTTCTTCATAGGAAGCCCCTCCATGCTGTTTCCCACTTGGGGAAGCCGCCCGCAGGCCATCGAAGAGGTGGCCGGCCAGCATTCCGATCGCCGCCTTATCATCCTCGGTGAGGGACATGGTATGCTGAAGCCGTTCAGGATGCGGCCACAGCCGTGGACGAGCGCGCTGCTTCAGTGGACCGATCGCGCCATGCTGACACCCAGGCCAGTAAACGAATGGGGCATGGAAGAGCGGGCCATCGCGCGCGACCTCAACATTCCGATCGGGCGCGCCACTGTCGAAGGCCTGCTCGGCCTTGCCGAATTGCTCCGCATCAACGGCCGCGGCAGCACGCAGCATTTCAGGACGGTGGCATTCGCCGACGGGATCGAAATTTCCGCACTCCCCGAGCAATTGAAGTCGCAGCCTCATCTGTTCCTTTCCGAGGCGGATCCGGACACCGGCGAGCCTGACCACCCGCTGTGGACATCGCTGCGGGACGACCTCGCCTTGTATCTCGACACCGCCGGAATGATCTGGCTTTCGGTGCTCGCGCTTTATCCCGCCTTGATTTGGGATCTAACGATCTATCTCGGCCGGAACCTCAAGCTGGGCGGGCGGGAACTCTATGCCGAGCCGCGTCTTGCGGCGCTCACCCGTCTGCCATGGCTGCGCGAGGGCCAGATGCCGCGCTGGCTGAGAAGACGCCTGATCGACGACCTGCCTGCCGAACTGAAACAGGATGCGCTGGACCTGATCTGGGCAATTCTTCGCGAGCACGACAGCGCCGCAACCAAGCCGGCGATCGGCGGCTTGCAGCAATCCGAGCGGATCATCCCCTACCGCGCGCGCAAGCCGGCCGGAGACCCGCTGTTCAGGACGATGGTAATCGAGCAGGAAGGTCTTCGCCGCAGAGGATTTGGAGAACGCTTTGTCGATTTCCTGCGCGTGCATTGGGAAAATGTCGTGGCCGCAGCTGTGCTGGCCGCCGCCGCTTGGCGCGTTGCGCCTGCGCCCGACGACGGCGCCCTGCTTCCCGGCGGCTATGTGCCGCTGACGGTGCTGGCCGCGTTGCCATTGCTGGCCGGCCTGTGGCTGTTGCGGGACCGAATTTTCGTCAGGCCTCTGCGCTACCTTTTGCGGCTGTCTGGGCGAATGGCGAAAAGATCGTAACCGTTACATTGGCGCGACGCTGAGGAAAAATGATCGTCCAGACGCTCGTCGGACCGTATTTCAAGTTCGGCACATATGGATTGCGATTCCTGGAACATTGAAGTTCCAGTTTAACGAGTTCTCGCAAGCCCCAACTCGCCAGCATTTATTCGCCAAATGAAAACGTCCGGCGGTGGCATTATTGTTCCCGACTACAAAACGCTTCTTGGCCACTCGACCGACCGCCGCGAAGCAGCCAACGGCGACGAGAAAAAGTAATTAATTGCCGCATGCCGAAGGCTGATCGCCGCCGACCGGCTGGGCTGGAAGAAGCATGCCGAGCGCAGCGACGTCGAACTGGTGATGGGCCTGGGAGACTAGCGCCAACTCACTCGCCGCTCCCGGATGAAGCCAGCAGGTGGATCGACGAAAGGCTCGGAGCCATCAGTGCGTCGCGCCGGGCGGCTGCACGCCGATGGCAGGAAGAATTTCTTTGACTTTGTCGGGAAACTTGACATTGCCGGTGGCGTGGCAAAGCACGTCGCCATCGGCGACATAGCCGGTCTTCAGATCGGTCAAGACGAAACTGACAGCCGTGCCTCCGCTGTAGCTGAGCTCGTCGCCCCAGAAAATCGTGGTGAAGAGGTGCTTTTTGATCCTGTAGTGGCCTCCGCTCTTCAGCATCTTAGGCGAAAGCAAGTAGGCATTTGATTCTTTTGCTTCTTTGTCGATCAGACACGCGATTTCGCTTATGGCTTGCAACTCCGCAAGCCGCGACTGGCCTTCGCCTTTGTCGGCCAGTTCATCGAAAAGCGTCTGGGCCGTGTCGACCAAAGATTTGATCCGCCGCTCGGCTGGAGTCAGGCGGTTCCGGTCTGGGCCGTTCGCAGCGCCCTCGTCTTTCGCCTGCCTTGCACCACCGCCGGCCGTTGATACATTCCCCGGATCGTCTCCCGGGCCACTGGCAGCCTCGCGCTCGCCGCCTGCGTACTCGTCGTCAATCGGCGGGGCGCTGCTTCCGTCATCCTGTCCAGGCTTCAGCCGATCGTCATCAACTGGGGTATGCGCTAGAAGCGGCTCCAACTGCATCTTCAGGCGAAGGACGCACTCCAGGCGCCCGATCAAATCCCGCTTGTCCGCTGCTGGCGCCCCCAGCACCGGGCCTCCGGCGATTACCACATGGTTGACGCCCGCATCAATCAGTTGACCAGCGACAGCTGGATAGAGTGCATAATTGTCGAGTGCAAGCTGTCGGCCCTCATAGCTTGTCTCGGCTTTGAAGAAAGACAGCAGGTGAGCGACCGCCTCAACGCCGGCGCTCGCATCCGCCAGGATCGGAAGCATGGCCTCCGTATGGGTCATCGCCTCTTCCACTTTGGCCAGTTGGCCCCGCATTGCCTCTTCGAGTGCAGCAATCCGCATGGAAAGCGCTCGCCAGCTCGCTATACGGGCCGAGATGGCCTCATCGCCTAGCACCACCAGCGAAGGCGTTTGGCCCGTCCGTTTCTTGACGCGCGCGGCGATTGCGGCAGCGATCTCGCGGATGGCTGAAATCGCCAGGATGACCACCTCGAAATCTAACGCACCATCGATATCGGTCGCTCCCGACGGCGGCTGCACCTCGGCTATTTGGGTGTCCTCGGGGCCGGCGCCTTCTTCCTTGACGCCGGCTTCTTCTTTTCCGTTGGGTTGAACGTCCACCTTATTCCGCCCTCCGCCAGCCAATCCGACCTGTTCCGACTGATTCCGTCCGCTGTCGCCATGCCGATCCCGGCCCGACATTCGTCGGGTCGACCGATGACCAAATGAGATGTTCAGACTCCAAGGGCTTTCAGCATGACCGCGGCGCCGCATTGCTTTGATACTGCCGTCGGATCGTATTTACCGTCTTTCACATACTTGCCTTTGTTGTAGTGATTGGAGAAGCTCCAAAGATAGGGCGTGTTGACATTGCGGCCGCGATAGCCCCATCCGTTGTAGCTTTCGAAGCGGTAGAGGCCCTGCGCAATCGACCAGTCCTCCTGGCCGGCATAGCCCTTCATCGTAAGTGCGTCGATCGCGCTGGATTCCCAGTCGCTTGGCGGGTTCCATTTCTTCGGGCGTCCCTTCGGCACCTGAACCGTCCGCTTGCTGAGAGGGTCGCCATTGTGCAGATGGCCCTTGAAGTTGAAGCTGCCTTCAAGTGCATGCGTGATGCCGACGAACCACCACGGTACTCCGAGTGCCGTGCCTACCTTTTCGTAGCGCGGGCGGAAATCGTTCAGCTTCTTGACGTACCAGGCCACTTCGCCGTTTCGTTCAGGGCGAATCCGGCAAGCCATGTAGAGGGCCTCGTACTCGGCCTTGAGCTTGCCGAAGTCGGGAGCCGCGGCTTCCTCGGCCGGAACCGCCGAGGCTACCCCGCTGTGATAGGCCTGGAACAGGCGCGCCACTTCGTCCGACATGGCCACGTCGGCATCGTCGATGATTTCCTCCAAGGCGACCAGCCGGTGGAGGAGCGCTACCGGCTCGAGCGCCGCGATCTTCGCCTCGAGCCCCGCAAGGGTATCATTGCCGACGTCAGGCGCGGCGAGGCCACCTTCGCCCGGCGCAGGCGGAGCGTCGAGGACGACGTCCCCGATGCTTTCGAGCGGCATATAAGCAATGCGGCCTTCGGCGAGAGCTTCCTCCCCTCCATATGCGCGGGCCAGGGGATCCGCGCCGGCGAGCGCGGGGAACGAAAGGGCGGTGATCTCCTCGATATGCCTGATCCCCACCTGGAAGGTGCGGTAGGCGCCCAGGACAAATCCCTCTACGGCTTCGGTGCGGCTTCGGCGCTCGAGGAGTTCGCGAACAAGATCGCCTTGGCTCAAAACATAGCCGGTCGCATGCAGTCCGCCGCCTGCCTTGGGCATGACGACGATCTTCCAGAACTCCTGCGGAATCTGGGCATTGCTGGGCGCCAGTTCCGGATCGTCGTTGCGGAACACAGGACCGGTGAACACGCAGGCTCTGAAACCCTCCGTGCGCGCGCTGTCGAGGATGTAGTTCTCTAAGCCCTGCCAGAGCGTCTTGCCCTGGTTCAAAGAAGAGTGCTGTAGCGCCGAGTTGGTGTAGTGGAAGGTGTCATCATTGGCGAGTTGAGCGTCGCTGCCCCAGTTCGGATCCTCGCGCCTGACCATATGACCGCGATCGATTTCGGCGTCGCGGTAAGCAGCCTCGCCGAGCTGCAGGTCGCGATCGATGCGCAGGTCATAAAACCACTGGTCGTCGCCGCGCTTGATACGGACCGCTGCGCTTCCATCGATGTTGCCGGCAGTCACGCGCGGCGACCGCCTGCCCTTCGAGAACAGAACTCCGAAATGGGTGTAGCGCAACTCATATTTGCGCCTTTCCTCAGCGTCCGACGGTTGCGCGAGGTCATCGGCGATGTCGTCCACGAATTCGGGCCAGGGCACTTCCAGACCGTCGCCGAGGAAGTGCGGATCATATCCGTCTCGGCCGGCGAGATCGGAACTCTCGTGGAATCCGTCCGGGCGCTCCTTCTCGGAAATACCCAGCGCGATTCCAGCGACCGTCGTCCTGGGACCCGAAAGCAGATTCTTCAAGGTCTCGGAACTCACGGCCGCATTCTGGACTCCGAAATCTCCGGAGAAATGCAGTCCAACGACTGCCTCCTGCTCGAGACTGACCAGGCACGACCCCGAATTGCCGCCCAGCGTCGTACAGTCGTGCGACAAGACCGTTCCCTCACCGCCCGTCATGATCAAGCCGGGAGCGAAACGCTTCACATCATAGAGATCGTTGAAATACTGCCGCATTTGCGACAGGTCGTTGCGGTCGTCAAAAGCGGGGTAGCCAATGGTGGCGACAAGTTCCCTGTCACGCCCGCGCCTTGAGGCGAGTGGAATCGGTTCCGGCGACAGTCCGTCACGAATTTCGATCTCGAGCAGGGCGACGTCCGCCTCCGTATCGTCGGCTAGGTAGATGATGCTCGTCACCGGCAGCATGAATGCGTCTCCTGGGGCGGAGTCCACCTCCTCACGCATGTCGAGCTTGGCGGTGTAACGCGCGCCGATCGGCGAGCGCAGGAAGATGCCCGTCCCGTCCCGGCCGCGTCTTGCCACAAGCTTCGCGACATGGCGGTTCGTCACGACCTTGCGGCGGCCGCTGGGCGCTTCGTCAACAACAAAACCTGTGCCGCCCCAACGCATGGCGTGATTCACGAACTCGACTCGCCCTACAGACGGGATGAACCGTCCGACGCGGTGGGCGTGCGCCTCCGTGAATTGCGGCAGCAGGGGCACGGGTTCTAACACGACCTTGTCGTTGCGGATGAGCATGGGCGGACGTCCGACACGCCGGACTATGGCTTCAAGTCCAACCGGATTGCTGACTGAATCGAGTGTTTGCCGCGGGGCGCCGAGGCTTTCCAGGCCCGCCCGTTCTAGGGGCGGGGAGATTTCCGACGGATCCACACCGAATCGGACGGGATCGATGCGGCCTTCGACGATCGCGCGGTCGACTGCCGAAAGCACGTCGCCGGTCATGCGCGGCAGCAAGGTCTCCAGCCGGGTCCGCGATTCCTCGCGCGCGGGCGCACTCGGTGCAATCGTGGCCTCGGGCCCGGCCGCACGGTCTTCAACATGGCTGTGGTCCGGCATGCGGCTGTAGTCCGACGTCAGTCCGGGATCCGAGTCCGGAATGGACGGGAACTCGTCATACGCGCCCGCTATCCCTTCGTCGCCGGTAAACCGCATGAGGAATTCCACCTCATCGTCGGTATAGGCCGGATCCCAATGCGTGTTCTCGGGCACGTTGGAATGCCCGTAATGCCCGCCTCTGGTATCCCACGTGCGGGCATCGCGATTGTGCCCGCCCGGATCCCGGCCGTTTCGGGCGGGCTTGGGGCGTCCGTTCGGCCAAACCTTCGGCACACCATGGGTGGCCTCGATCCAGCGGCACAGCCGCGCGACATTGCGAAGCGTAGCCTTCGATTTTGGGCGGTGGGCGAATCCCACGACTTCTATCTGGATCGCAGAGTCACGGTTTGTCTGTACGCCGCCCGGCGGATTTCTCAACGCCCGTGCGGCAACGTTGGTGTCGATGTGCTGATAGATCTTTCTTTCGTCTACCGTAAAATGAGGATCAGAACGGTTGGCGCGGAATGCACTAAACGCGCCGGCTGCGCTCGCCCCCTCAGTAGTGTGATGCACTATCCTGAATGGTCCACCGGTGAATGAACCGGACGATCCACTTATAGGCATCCATTCGGCGCTCTGATATCTGGCCAATTTTTGGCCCCTACCGCACAAATGAGAGATAGATAATTTCGAGTATCGTCACAGCAACGTGTTTCCGTCACGACGACATGAGATCATAACTTATTGGTCGTTTTAACGCTGCAATTATAGGCGCTGGCACTTTTCAGAGCGAGCCGCCTTCCGCTGATCGGGTTTTAAATTATATTAGACCATGGGTTGAATGGAAATTCAATCCCAATTGCATCCACGGAGCACTAGGCCAATAGACTTTGTTTTAAGATGGGCCGAGGACTCCGCTCGCAGCTCCCTTGTGTTCTTCAACTGCAAGACATTGGTGCAGTAACGCGGCCTGCTGGATTTCGACGGACGCCTTGGCAGGGTGCGTCGCGAGCGCACCTCCGAGTGCACCTGAGCGCTTGGGGGTGCAACGCTTACGAGTCGTGAAGACTTGGAGCCGGGCGGTGCAAGCGGGGCTCGCCCTAACCTTGTCGAATGAGCGCGGTAGCCTGAGCCAGGGCCGCGTGCATTCTCCCGTCTATAGGGGGGCGGCTACATAGTCGGCAACTGGCGTGCGAGCACGTTTCGCACGTTCGACACCTGCCATTGCCCGCCACGAGCGGTGCGCACGCCGCGGTTGCTGAGCGCGATGGGGATCCCTCTGAGACTCGTCACACCGGCACGCTGGATTGCCTGCACAATCGGCAGAACGGTAGCGGCACGCTCGGCTTCACGAATTGAGATGTTGCGACCCTTCGCAGCCGGCTCGCCGCCGTTGGTCGAATTGCCGAGCCTCGCGCCAGATTGTTTTAGTAGCGGCTATTTCCCGCTTATAAAAGAGTAGGGGATTGCCGCGCGAGAACGTTTCGCACGTTCGAAACCTGTCATTGACCATCGCGCGCTGTGCGCACACCCCGGTTGTTCAGGGCGATTGCCAAGCCGCGCAGGCTTGCGACGCCAGAGCGCCGGATGGAGTCGATGATCGGCAGCACGGTCTGGGCAAATCTGTCAGCCTCCCGGATCGAGTTCTTCCGACCTCTCGCTGCAGCTTCCGCTGTGTTGGTCGGATTGCCGAGCTTCATTCCAGTGGTCTTGCGAGAGGCGAGGGCGGCCTTGGTCCGTTCAGAGATCATACGCCGCTCCTTCTCGGCCAAAGCGGCATAGAGGTGCAACATGAACGGGTCGGCGTCAGCTCCGATTTCGGCGACGATGAACGGAACGCGCTGACCATCAGGCCAGCAATGAAGGCAACATCGCGCGAGAGTCGGTCGAGCTTCGCCACAACGACCGGACACTTTAGCTGTCGGGCAAGGGCGAGGGCAGCTGTCAGTTGTGGACGTCGATCAAGAGCATCCGCGCCCTTTCCGGTTTCGATCTCGGTGAACTCCTGGAGGATGATCATCCCCTCGGCCTCGGCAAAGCGGGCGGCCGCGGCGTCATCCCGGGGTGTGCAAACTGCAAACCACCGTTTGCAGTTTGCTCATAAGGCCAGCACTAGCAACTTATGTCTGGCCTACCGGGGAAATTGCCTGCGCTCCGCTCAGGTTTGCTGACGCGCGGTCTTGAGCGTGCTTAGCCGGTGTCCTATGCCACTCTGGGTCATTGGGGTTTTAACATGAACGAAAAACTGACGACGCTCTCAAAACGTCTCAAGGACGAGCAGCGCGATCTACTTCTCGCCGCCGCCGAGCAGAACACAATACCGAGCGCCAGCACGATTCAACGAGTGGCCATGCTTGAGCTCAATATCGCTGCCATTGAGAATACCCTCGCCGACGAAAAATTATCCGAGCGGGGAAATGAGCGGACCAGCCGTCCGACGGACGATCATGCCACCTACAGGAGCTTCATATCTTCATAGGTGGTCACGAACGTCACTGATGTGTCCAGTTTTCCCTCTAGCTCATGGATGGAGGTCTCCTTCCAGCGCGCCCTGGTCTTCAGCCAGAAGATTGCTGCAGTGACGGCCTCCCGACTTCACCGGTCGCCTTGCGGTAGAGGCTTTCGGCGACCCGTGCATTGGCCTTGATAGCGCCGCTCTCGAGCTCATGTGCGTAGGTCGCCTTGAGGTCCTGCTCGTCTGTGGCGAGCACGCAGGCGATGTCGGCCGTGCTAAGCCCGAAGCCGGCCAGCGCCTCCACCCTGGAGCTCAGTGGCCGGTTTTCCAGAGGAGCTTCGATATCGGGGCCCATTTGGCTCGGTTGGTTTGCTGGTGGTGAGCCGGGAGGAGTCTTGCCCAGGCTTCCAGGATCCGGGGCGCGAAGGATGATGCGGCGGATCTCATGCACCTGCTCGATCGGCTTGCCGGTCCAGGCCTGAGTTGCTCGTTGACCGAGGTCTCCTTCCAGCGGCCGCGTGCCTTGAGCCAGAAGATGGCGGCGATGACCGATTCACGACCTTCGCCCGTTGCCTTGCGGAAGAGGTTCTCCGCCACCTTGGCATTGGCCTTCGTGTGGCCAAAGGCCAGTTCGTGTTTATAGTGCTTGCGCAGCGTCTTCGCATCGATACCGAGCATCCCGGCAATGTCCGCCTCCGGAACACCATAGCCTGCCAGCGCTTCTACCTGACGGCGATGAAAAGCATCAGGCTGATGGCTGGGGCGAGCCATCAGCCTGCCTCACCAGATGCCACACTCGCCGCCTGGCCTGCCTTGGCCTCGCCTTCCCGGAAATCATGCTCCAGGAGGCCAAGTCCCGACGACGGGCGATTTTGGGCCAGCGGAGTGTCGGTCGAGGGGCGGTGCTCAGAATCATCACATAATCTCCTTCTAGGCCAGGCCGCTTTCGGGAGCGAAATCATCGCCTGCTGAAAGCCAAGACGCTCCGGGCACGACGGAGTCCGAGGGGGGACCCGCGAACGTTGCCAAACCGCGAGTTCGCCCTGCCGATTAGTGATATGTGTTTCCGCTTGATCGGTTCCCACAAATTGGACGCATGTCCGACGATCATTTTTTGATCCGATTGTCGCGTCGCCCGGCGGTGCGGTGGCTTGTATGGGCAATGGCACACCCGATCGACACGGCGTCGATTCTGCCCAGAAGCTTCCCTTAGTGTAAAACACCCATTTTACACTGAGAGGTTCTCCCAACGTCTACTCACGCTGCTCTATCTACCTTAAACCAGGTCGCTTCCCACTGGTCTGAAGTCACTGTCTCAAGCTGCTTTCTAGCTTTAATCCAGGAGGGAGTTTCTCTAGTGTGCCTTGGGATAGCCAGAAGGCTGGCTACGTTTGTCGACAGACGCTTGAACGCGAGGTACTGAATTTTTTCGGACGAGCCCCAGTCTAGTTTACTACCGGTCCTGATGGCCTGTCGGAGACTTTGATAGGCTTGGCGAAAGCAACCAAGGCGGGCGAGCTCCGAATCTTCCAACACTAGCTCTGCACACAGCTTTACGAAGAGCGCTTCCATCGTGCCCTCGGATGCAGCGGATTTCTTAAAGAGGTCCAGCCTTTGCGAAGCAAAGTCCTCTCCTTTGTTGTCGAGTAAAAAATTCCAAGCCTTCCACGTCGAAAACAGCTCTCCGTAAATACGGAAGAAATCGTCGGTACGCGCTTGTGCCTGTTCATTCTGCTTCTGACGCAAATTCCAACTGGCTGTGAGGCGATTGCCAACGAGCCACGCAAGAGCGACCGTCAGGATTGGTGGCAAAATCGCTTTGGCAATTTCTGCCAAGGCGAGCGAGTCGCCAAGTGCGTGGAACATCCAGTCTATCCCCAGGAAATTATTCGAGCATACCCCGGCGACCGCGTCACGCGGCGGTGTCGAGGCAACATGAGTTATTTTACACCAATCCACTAGAGCGAAATGTCCTTTCCAGTCACTTGGAGCCATCATTTGACCGCCTGGAATCTATGAGAAATTTTCGTTCTGATGAGATTAGGTCGAGCTGTGAAAATAAGGGAGTTCCGTGACAATCCAACTAAACCAGCTTCTCGCCAGGTTACCGATCGGGTCGGCGAGATTCTCGACAGGTCTAACCCAAGCCGAATATGGACGTAGTATGGTCTCTGGGATGGCGATCGTTCCGATTAGCGCTGACTGAAGGATTGATTTATGCGACTCATGCAGCAAGGAGATGGGGCAAGTTCACAGCGCCCGCCTCGTCAAAGATCAATCCATGACATTGCTCTGCCGCCAATCGAGGCTGGGATAGAGAGAGCGTTACGAATCCGAGCCGAGTATCAAGTGTACCGGCTATGTGGTGTGTGGCGATCAAACCTGCCTCTCGGCCCAGCATACTGTGATGGGGATAGAGCAGCATCATACGGTCGCACCGATAGACGTGAGCGTAAGCCATTAGCTGATAAACATCCGCTTGGCTCACGCCGTGCTTCTGATCATCAATCTCGCTGCTCAATCTTTTCCATTTCGTGTCGATGATAAGCACAGGGCCGTTGTCACGGGAGACTACAATGTCAGGGCGAGTCAAGAACGAGCGCTTGCCGGTATGGTAGTTGATCAACGCGTGATCTGTTGGGCTTTGCAAAGAGACCGCATACTTCGTCTTTGAAAGCGCCTGCCTGATCTTACGACCGACGAACTCCTCGAAAAGAGTATGCATTTCGAAGAGGAGAGAGAAGCCTCGGCCCTCTCCGCTGCTGGTATTCTGGTAGCGTCGACCAAGGAGCAGCTTCGCTAATTCGAGTGGCTGCGCCCAGGCGCGGTTTGTCCTGTCTATCGCCACACGATCCCACGGCAATTGGGCCACGGGCACTGTAGAAATTTCTGAAAATGCGAAAGCAAGCTCCGCCAATCGCCGTTGATTGAGAGGCGATCTCGCGATGCTAAAGAGACGCGAGACCGCAGCTTTCATTATCCTGTTAAGAGCGATATCGGGACTCAATTCGTCGAACCGACAAGCAAGCCGCTGTGGAGTGGCTGACAACGTCGTGAACTGCCGCTTGAGGACGAGCCGACCACGGATAGCTGCCAGGTCATCTTCGTGTTCGATGTATTGTCTTGGCATACCGCGATGCAGCGCTTTGAACAGCTGATCACAGAAGAGGCGAATAAGGATCTCGAGCAAATCATCATTCTGCCAATCAAGATCCGTTATGGCGCCGTCCGAAATTTCGAGATCGATGACAGCCGCAAGCATATGAACGAGGCTGCGACGCGTAGCGCCATCGTTGTCGGCCCCATCTATCTTGGGGAGAATCTCTAATGCGACCCCTGGGGCGGCCAACACGCCGACGACCTGTTGCGCTCGCAGCCGATGAGGATGATTAATCAGGATACATTCGCCATCTTCACCGCCCAATGGGTTGGTGCGACTGAGTTCCAAAAGCCGATCGGCAATTGCGCGGGTGAACTCTCCCTGACCAGGTCGGTCGATGGGGAGGTATCCCCATTCGCGAATGGTTCGTTTGATCATGCCTCGAGCTGTCTGTATGCCGCCAAATCAAATGCGGGCTGGAGCGTGTATCGCCACCGGTCATTGCCGAAATCGCCATTGCTGCCGCCAATTGGGGCTAGTCTTCGGCGTCTGATGAAACCGCCTTCATCGGCGGTGTCAGCCAGGACCAGACGAATTTTCTCCCAATCCTCATAGAAATATTCGCTCAATAGTGGGATGATTTTGGTTCGCATTACGTCATCGAGTTCCGCTTTGGACCGACAACCAATGAAATAAGCATGTCCGATTTGATGCTCACGATCAAAAAGGCTCTCAATCCTTTCGTTCAGATTGGACAGAACGGCACTGACGTTTATTCCGTCGAGGTTTGTGGGCAGTAGTCTGGGATCAGGCATCATTTCGCGAAATTGGAAACGCCGCCTCAGTGCCGTATCCAACAGTGCGATCGATCGATCTGCGGTGTTCATCGTTCCAACGATATGCAGATTAATCGGAACTCCGAAACTCTTCCCTGAATAGGGTAGCGTGACTTTGAGCTCATTGTTCGCCCCGACGCGCTTGTCCGGTTCAATAAGGGTGATTAGCTCGCCGAACACCTTCGAGATGTTTGCTCGATTAATCTCGTCAATCACCAAGACGTAGGGTTCCGGTGCGTTGCCTGACACACTATCTCCGCTGCTCGCTGCCAGCTGTTCGAGCGCGGGCCAACGGATCGCCTCTGAGTCCAACTGATAAAGTGACTGACGTCGAAACATCTTTCGGTAGATCAGATCTCGCTGTTGGCTTTCGGAACCGTGCCACAGCCATCGGACTGTGCGACGATGTGGATGGTAGTCAGCGTTCCTATCAAAGTAGTAAGCCCCGGCAACTTGTCCGATTGCCCGAAACTTGTGGGCACCATCGGAGATGACGACGAGATCCCCCTCTCGCATCAATCGGCGCAAAGCGTTCAGCTGTTCTATGTTGGGATCTTTGCCGGTTGCTTCCGGATGGTCGCGTTGCCACCGGTTCTTGATGGCCTCAAAGGAGTCATATTCTGGGCCAGCCCAGTCAGTATCTCCTCCCCAGCCAAGCGCGATAAAGCCGCCGTCAAGACCGTCCTGCAGATATAGTTCGCCTTCCTCGCTCCAGTTTCGGCCAAGAGCCATCTTGAAGACCTTCGTGGAGGCATCCAACGTTGGGGGGTTAGAGGACCGACCGCGGTTTTCTCCTGCCAGTTCGGCGATGCGCCTGAAAATCCCTGGATGGACTTTGAGCCCAAAACCAGCACTTGACGTTGGCCTGTCCTCCGCTCCGTCAATCGACGGTGTTTCAGGACGAAGCCCTTCGACAAAATCCTCATACGAATATGATTGGTGAAATGTGACGAACGCGATGCGACCTCGCTCGACAAGTTCCCGATACCTCCTCATGACGCCTTCTCGGTCCTGCGGAAGGGTGCCGTCGCATAGGTTGACAGCAGCATTTGCCGTTTCAAAAGTTTTGCCGGTACCTGGTGGGCCGTAGAGGATAAGATTGGTGGGAGCTACGGCGTTCATAGTATCATCATTCTTTCTCTTTTGACCGTCATCCCAATCGACAGGTACGATGCCGCTCTCATACCAGTCGAGAAACTGCTGCAGCTGTGGGACGTCATTAATTCTGACGCTAACAACAGCCTTCGGATAACCCTGTCTTCGATACTCATCTGACGGATTGTTCTTCAGCCGAGGAGGGAGGTTGGAGTGCCTTCCTTTTTCAGCAGGATAGTGTTGCAACTCGGCGACTGGAGGGTCGAGCTGCCTATCACTCTGCTCGATCCAGAGCTGGACCTTTTCGATGTCCTTCTGCAGGGCGATCGATCGGCCGTCTCGCAAGGAGAAAGCAACCATTTTGTCAGTTGCCAGTATTGGCGACCCGTAGCGCTCCCTTAACGCAGCCTCTGCTACACCAACGTCGAGACGAACAGGAAGTAATTCGTAGAAGAATTCCGTTGTGGAGCTGTTGCTTGGTCCGACTGTCTTGATAAGGCGTGAGCCCGATGCCTCAAGAAGCTTGTTACCGCCAAGCACACTGCATACTGCAGGGTGGGCATTATCGAGGCGCATGTCGCGATGGACATCACCGGCACGTATTGTCAATGTCTTTTCGGGGTTTGCACGGGTCTTTGAGAAGTACTCTCGAAGCACGAATTCCCGAATGTCGTCGGCTTGGGTCATCAAAGGCCGCCGCTCGTTTGGTAAGTAGCGATGTCACGGACTCCCTCCGGAGCAGGGGCCTCAAAGGCCATCGTCATTGATCTTCCAACAGGAATAACCCTTCAGAACAAAACAAGTGAATTTGCCGATTTGACCCATTCGACGTCAATAGTATGATGTGATTTCCCTCAGCTTATCGGAGTTGGCGGGGAGGGGGTGTTCCTATGCCACTGTGGACCTTCGTTGCCCTGGACTATGAGAGATGGGGTAGAGGAAAAGAAGTCTTTGTCGAGAGCGACGATACGGTATCCGCAAATTCCATCAAAGTCTCCCGCGCGTCCGACCAAGAGCGTCGGAACTTCTTTCAACGGATGCTAGCTGCGATCGCATGGCACTTGGGAACTGATCATGTGCCCGTCTTTGTGGATTTCAACGGTGAAAAAAGGCGGATGGACTGGGAGTGTATCGGCAATGCGCTTGCCTCTTCATTTTTGATCCCTCTCCGGAACGGGCCCGAGGGTTACCTGACCCATGTGGCAATCAATCCTCCGATGCCATCGGACGGGAAGGTAGATGGCAAATCGTCGGCTTTGTTCGAGGATCATGTTGCTTATACAGACGCGCCACGGCAACCAATCCTCCGGTCACTGCGGCAGCATATTCTCGAGATAGATAATCGCCTACATGAAGGTGAGGCCGTGACCCCTGCGCAGCGGATTGCGTACAAAGTCCCCGGATCCAGGAGATGCTTCCTGGAGATCAAGGTTCAGCGGAGCGCGATTTTGGTTCGATTGATCGACACGGGACTGGCGGATTCACGAGGCGCAATTCACAGAATTCCCGATAGCCATGGTTGGGCAGTGAAAGATGAGTTTCGGATCGCTGGCGAGGAAGATGCTGAATACGTCAAGCCGTTCATCCGAGCGGCTTGGCGGTTGGCTAATGCAGAAGCTAGGTCTTTGCCAACAGGACGCGAGATCATTTAGTGGTTGGCGGTGAAGCGAATGCCAGAATGGACGTTTATCTCTTTGGGCTATGAGCCACTCTATCGGGATTTGCAGGAAACCGGCACAGAGGTTTTCGTGAAAAGTGCTAGCACTTTCGGCGCAGGCTCGTTTGGGAAAATCAGCCGCGCCGCCGATCAGAGCCGCCAAAGGTTCTTTGAGGAAAAACTGCGAACCATCGCGTGGCATTTGGGATCGGAGTCCATCCCAGTATTCATCGATTTCAACGGTGATAAGAGGCGGATGGATAAAGGTTGCATTGGTCATGCACTTGCGGTGCCCGCTTTACTCGCTCCGCCGGTGGATGGACCCAACGGTTATGTTACCCACGTTACTATCGCGCGGCGGCAACAAGAGACGGTAGCCGGGCAACAGGATCGTAGTGAACTCAAGCCGCAGGTATTGGAATCTCTTAAGGCCCGGGGGCCGGTTACGGTAAAGACGTTGATGTCTTTGCTCGATGCTGACGAAAAGCCAGTGCGTTCGGCGATAGATCGGCTACGCAGCGAAGGTCAGCAAATCTGGATCGATGAGGCTAGGGGGTTTTGGTGGCGTAATGACATAGTGCCCAACGGAACCCCATACTCTCGTTGGAAGAGGACTTATGTCCCTCTCTGATAGGGCTCGATTGCGTCCTGGAGGATAACGTGCCGGAATGGACATTCCTACCGTTGGATTACGATCCCTGGACCAAGGGGACAGATGTATTTGTTCAAAGCGCCGACACCTTTGCAGCGGATTCCTTTGAAAGGACGACACGCGCGCCGGATCCGCAGCGCCAGCAGTTCTTTGAGAAAATGCTTTTGAACATCTCATGGCACCTCGGCTCTGACGCTATTCCAGTCTTCATCGATTTCAATGGGGATCGGAGGCGGATGGACCTGGGGTGTATCAGTCACGCGCTCGCTGAGCCAAGTTTTCTCTCGAATCCCCAGAATGGGCCTGATGGGTATGTAACTCACGTACGTATTAAGCCGACGGTCGACTTCTCCACCGATCGCCAAGGGTCGGATGACATGACCACACTTTGGCAACGCATCTATGAGACCGCGAGCAAGGAGCACCCAGAATTGGCTATGAAATCGCCGGGCTCCAAAGGGGCCGGATCGAACTGGGTTATTTTCAAAGCCGATCTGCCGCCGAAAATTACGATAGATTGGAAGATTACCAAGGGAACAGTTGATTTGTCGTTTTGGCCGGGAGCTTCGGCGATGCCTCGTGACGATATGGATCTTGGTTCCCTGGCGCAGGCCACATCGAGAAAACCATCTATTGTCATGTTGGGCGCCACCAAGGTGATTGCGGTGCCGATTTCCGCACCCGGGCCGACCTCTACCCAACTAGGCGGACAAAAAATAAAGGAGGCTCTGAGCGTCGCCTCTGCCCTATACAAATTCTATTGCGACAACAATGTGGTACTCAAAATAAATAAAAATAAGATAATGGGATCACCTTAGAGCTAGGATTGCGAATTCTGCATTCAAATATTGTCCACTTCTTTGCCAAAGAACGCCTTCCGTTGTCGTTCAAGGGATCAGAATTTTAGTCGCCGTGTCCGTTTTGCTGCCGTAATTATCTTTCCATCATCGCTCATTACGAGATAGCTGTCCAAATAGTCCGAGAGAGAGGCGTATTCGCGGCCCAACTCCCCCCTCGCGCGAGCTCGTCCTCTGCCGTCCATGAAATACACGTCTGCGCCGTGACGGCGCTTGCGACGCCCATAGGCGAGGATGGCATCGACAACTTCGGTTTTGATCCCTCTCTGCTGACAGCGGACTTTTGCGTGGTGCGTGTACATCGAATTCTCCTCCTTCCTGTCTCATCTGGAAGGTAGGAGAGGGGGATGCCAATTCCTGTCATGCAGCCTGCACCTGTGAAACGGGAGGCATCGTTCCACCTTCTTGCCTCAGGCCATACTCACGCAAGGCGCAGAGCGTGTTGACGAGCCGCATCTCGTGCACGCTGCTGCAGGGAACCTCCAGGAGACGCGGACTGGCGAAAACAAGCGCAAGCACTTGCGCGCGCGAAACGGCGACATTAATCCGGTTGAGGCTGAACAGGAACTCGACACCCCGAGGTATTTCATCCGCCGACGAGGTCGTCATCGAAACCATGCAAACCGGTGCTTCCTGTCCCTGGAATTTGTCGACCGTTCCGATGCGTGCCCCGGCGGGCAGCGACCTTTTCAGCGCATTGACCTGCGCGTTGTAGGGCGCCACGATCAAGATGTCGTCCAGCGTCAAGCTGCGCTCCAAGCCATCGCGGTCACGAAACCTCGCTCCGACCAAGTGATCAATCTCGTTACGGATCGCAGCAATTTCTTCGACCGAAACTTGTCTGTTCCTCGAATGTGGAACTTGCATAAGATGGACACCTGACGATCGATTGCCAGGATCAAGAAGGAGAGCCTGCTTTGCTGCGCTTTCATCTGAGGTGAGGCGGCTCTCGTAGACGATGTCGGATATGAATTGGCAGACGTCTGGGTGCATGCGCCGCGAAACGGGTAGGAAAATGCCCATGTCGGTAGGAACTGTATTGTGACCGGCCAGCAGATATTCAAGAGACGAAAGTCCGCTTTCTCCGGGGTGGGCACCCTGGATTGGCTGTGGCAACTGCATCGGATCGCCAACCAATACTATGTTCTTCGCGCAGGTCCCCATCGCCACGATGTTCGCCACCGAAACCTGCCCGGCTTCGTCGACGAACAGGTAATCGAACATCTGTTCGAATTCTGGCCGTGAAAAAAGCCAGGCCGTTGCACCTACTACAGACGCAGAGAGCAGCTGGTCGTCATCGTTTTTGGATGCCACGTAAATCGACCGGTACTCATCGCTAAAGCCATCGCCACCCTTCTTTGCGACCGCGACGTTGATCTCGGCGTCGTTGGCTCGGTCTATGACAGCGCAGAGAAGGTTGTCGATCGCTTTATGACTATTGGAAGCGACTGCAACCCGCTTTCCCCGCTTAGCGAGATCGATAATCGTGCGGGAGCTGACATAAGTCTTACCTGTGCCCGGAGGACCCTGTATCGCGATGGTTGAACAATTGAGGTCGCCCAACGCTGTGACCGTTTCGGCGACGATTTCTCGAGATGGATCGATGATTGTGAGCTGCCGATTGTCACTTGTGAATTGAGGTTTGGAACGCTCAAGGAAGTCGAGGATGGCCGGGAAATGTCGATCGTTATGGATGACGGATGTCACCACTCGTCGGATGGCACCTTCGATCTGACGTGTGTCGAGCGGTCCAGACGGAATGAGCGCTGTGCAAGCCGGTGCGTCGTCGAACCGACTCTTAGGAAATGCCACGATCGCTGTGTTGTGAACTCGGTCGAGTTCAACCAGCCTAACCGACGCTGGCAGTCCCTCTAATTCGACATTGCAATCGCCGATATCGAGTTTTGTCTCCTGTTCGGGGAACTCATAGGTTCGCTGCCAATAACTGCCCATCTTCGAGGTCGACGAAACGGCTCTCAACCCGCCCAGGCAATCGAGATCGTCGATGAGTTCATCCGGTCCGGCGCTGATCTTGTCGAAAATCGACCACCATGCAGGCTTCTTCTCTCTTGGGTGAAAATAGACGAGGTCAACCAGCAAGTCGGCCATCCGATCCCCCAGCCGATCACGAACTGGCTGCAGCCTTTCGCGCAGTTGGTCGCCGGCCACTTGCTCGGTATCAACTCTCTCGAAATCGATGCCGCTTCCGTCCTCGTTAGAAGCCCGCCATTCGATGTCGTGTGGACGAACTGCGGACACCAGCCAGTCGCGAAGCAACTGCGTAGAGACACAGTCGATACGATTGTAGTCTCGGATTTCATCAAGGATCGCCTGGTCGCCTGTTTCGCGCCATTTTTCATAAGCTACAACACTGCCGCCGGCGGTTTTCACCTGACCGGTGCGTTGTTCCATGTAGAAAACTTCAAGATTCTTGAGAGAGTAGGCCGGTTCTGAGGCGGTCAGACCGCCGGAAACAACCCGATAAAGGTCGATAAAGCGGTTTTGCCGCAACAGCTGATCCAGCAGCGCTTCGCCGATCCCATGGCTGCTCGTAAGTCTCCGCAGCGCGGAGATCTCGTAGGCCGCGTAGTGGTAGATGTGCGCCCCAGGGAACCGGCGAAGCCGATCTTCGAAAAATGCCATCAGATGGCGCAACGCTTCTTTCTCCTGGACACGATCGTGAGCCCAAAAGTCCAGGAAAATGCCGTCGCCTTCACCGTTGAACCAGACGCCGTGCAGATATTCCAGGCCATCTTCGTAGAACGGATCGCCCTCGATGTCGTAAAAAAGGTCTCCCTCGTCCGGCCGAGGGAGCAGTGAAAGTCCGCGTGCTGGGTCAAACGGCTTCAATTCGAACGCTGGCGGGCCACCGGCGCGCCGAACAGACTGCAGCCGAGCCTGAGTTGTCAGCCTCGTAAGTGTCGCCTCGGCGAGCCTCGGTACCGGCGTGTTGCGTCGGCTAAGAGCGGTCATGGTCGAAATGCCAGCCGAGGTCAGCTTGTCTCGCTGGCCCTTTGCGATCCCAGCCACGAGAGTGAGACTGTCAGTCTCTTCCCAATGACTCTTGCAGATATCTCGCCAGCGACAAAGCTGGCACATCCTGACCGGATCAGGAGATGTCGCCTGCGGGTTAGCCACGAACTCTTCCAGACGCTTGCGCGCCTGACGGGCATAGGCGGAATATTCTTGAAGCCGGAATGAAAAGCGCTCGCCGTTGCCAAGCTCGATATGGGCTTGGTCGGGATCGACTCCCTGAATCTTGGCAAGCAAATCCGAATAGAGAACAAGCTGCAGGATGTGCTTCGGGTCGGGCTTTCGCTTTAGCTTGGTGTCGATCACCTCATAGGAGAAAGGACCTAGAGCCGACGGCTTGTCCACCTTGATGAGGAAATCTGACCAACCACCCCACGGTGCCGAGAGGAGGGCGCCTTGGAAAAGGACGTCCGCGCCTTCGCTCAGTGCTTCTCTGGTAGCAGTCGCTGCGGTACGCAGATCGATGTCTCGGCTGAATTCGATTATGCGGCGACCTTCGGCATGCAACTTAGCCAGGTAGTTTGCTTCGTGCGCATCGCCATATTGCTGAAGGAGCTTCGCATCTTCAGTGTCCTCAGCTGGCGTCAGCCGCTCGCCCCGCAAACTGCGTAGATCCATCGCCGAGGCGTGCACGCACCCCATGAAGCGCATCAGGTCCGATGCGGATAGCAAGATGTCCTTGCCTTCCAGCTTCATGTCAGATTCCCCACCACCGATGATAATAAAGCCGTAAGCAGTGGAGATGACAATAGCTGTCACCTGAAACGGTAAATGCCGATGTCTTTCGAAAAAGCGCAGCAGCTCATCGATCTCGCGACTTATGTAGCCGCGCGTCGCATGGGGGTAACCACCGACGATGTCATTGACCGGCTCGGCGTTTCGAAACGCACGGCCCAACGGATTCTCCATACGCTCGAGCTTAGATTTCCGGATACGGAAACGCATTTCGACGACGAGGGCCGAAAGAGATGGCGCCTGGATACGACTGCCCTGCGCGATCTCCTCACGCTCACTCCAGACGAACTGGCTGCGCTGGACATGTCGATTGGGACACTCGAACGCGACGCCCAAGGTGTGGAGGCAGACATGCTGCGGTCGCTCAGGGAGAAGATCGTTGCCCTGGTACCGCGTAACAGAATTGCTCGGCTGGAAACAGATCACGATGCCCTTCTTGAGGCGCAGGGTCTAGCCGCGCGTCCCGGGCCTGTCTCGCGGTTGGCTCCTCAAATCGCCGCCACCATAGCGACGGCTTTGAAGGGTTCGGAGCGGCTGCGGATCATCTATCAGTCTCGTAGCGCTGCCGTGCCGACCGAACGCATTATCGAGCCGTACGGCGTATTGATCGGAATCAGACGCTATCTCGTGGCAAGGCCTAGATTGGATGCCGGTGATAGCTTCCGGCATTATCTTGCTGAAAAGATCGAGAGGGCCGAATTAACCGGAGAAATCTTCGAGCGCGACCCTAGCTTCGATATCAATCGGCACGCCCGCCAGGCATTCGGAGCCTTCCAGAATGACAGCGAGTTTGGCGAGGTCGTTTGGAGGTTCAGTTCAGACGCCGCTCCACAGGCCCGCAGCTTTCTTTTTCATCCGGATCAGGTGCTGGAGGACCAACCTGACGGCTCGCTCCTAGTGCGCTTCTCCGCGTCGGGGCACCTTGAGATGTGCTGGCATCTTTATATGTGGGGCGACAAGGTAGAAGTGATAGGTCCCCAAGCCCTGCGTCAGATGGTGCAGGAGTATCGGCGATCGGATTTCCCGTCGCTTCCATAATCTGGCGATCCATCCTTCCGAATCATGCAAGGTGCGTGACCAGTAGCCGGTGACAGGTTTTGTCACCGGATTATGGGAACTGAGGCACACCCCCTGGCTGTTTCGACGGTGGGCGTGCCAAGGAGCATTAAGTTTATGGATTATGAGAGTGTGCTAACCCACGGGAATTTAGGGAAATCTGTCGCCAACAACCATTTCTACATAACCAGCTTCATTCACAAGCTGCCTGCTGACGTGTTCGGCGGCAGCACCAAGGACAAGCCGGCGCCGCGCAGGATGCTCCTTGAATACGGCTCCCTTCAAACGGAAACCGACGTGCCTACTACTAAGGCCGGCAAGCCACGGCTTTTCTTTCGCGATCGGGCGTTCGTCGGAGAATTCTTTCGGCACACTATGGCGGAGCCGGGCGATGTAGTCGTCCTGGAGCGGGTGTCTGACTATCACCTGCGGTTGTCCCTGAGGAAGCAAGGCTCAGCCGCAGGGTGAGAAAGCGGCGGTAGAAAAGGCTCGAAGGAAAGGGAGGCCAAAATGGAACCGACGATCTGTTGTCCGAAATGCAAAACGGAAATCAAGCTAACGGAGTCTTTGGCGGCCCCATTGATCGACGCCACGCGGCGGGAATTCGAAGAGCGGCTGGCAAACAAGGATTCCGAAATCGGAGCGCGCGAAGAAATGGTCCGGCGACAGCTGGAAGACGTCGCGAACGCCAAGGAGTCTGTTGATGAACAAGTGGCAGCAAAACTTGTTGCCGAATGTGAGCGGATTGCGGCGGAGGAGGCGAAGCGCGCCACACTCAAGGTTTCGTCGGATCTGGAGCAACGTGCAAAGGAAATTGGCGATCTGAAGGAACTGCTCCAGCAGCGCGATGAAAAGTTGGGGGAGGCGCAGAAGGTCCAAGCAGAGACGCTCCGCAAACAAAGGGGGCTCGATGACGCACGTCGCGAACTAGAACTGACTGTCGAACAGCGTGTGCAGGAATCGCTAGTCAGCGTGCGCGACAAAGCGAAGAAGGAGGCGGAGGATGGCCTTCATCTAAAGGTCCGCGAGAAGGAAGAGCAGATCAGCTCTATGCAGAAGCAGATTGAGCTTTTGAAGCGGCGTGCCGAGCAGGGATCGCAACAGCTGCAGGGTGAAGTGCAGGAACTGGAGTTTGAAGCGCTGCTGCGACAAAAGTTTCCACGTGATCGGATTGAACCAGTGGGAAAAGGCGAATTTGGTGGCGACATCATCCAGCGGGTGATGGGACCGACGTCACAGCTGGCCGGCACGATCCTGTGGGAGATCAAGCGTACCAAGAACTGGAGCGGAAACTGGCTGGCAAAACTGCGGGACGACCAGCGCGTAGCCAAGGCAGATGTGGCTCTTATTGTGTCACATGCCCTGCCGCAGGGGATGGATCATTCGTTCGATCTTATCGACGGCGTTTGGGTGACCGAACCACGATGTGCGGTTCCAGTAGCCATAGCTCTGCGTGAATCCCTCATTTCCTTGCTTGGCGTGCGCCATGCCGGCGAAGGCCAGCAGACCAAAATGGAGATGATTTATGGGTATCTGACTGGGCCGCGTTTTCGACATCGCGTGGAAGCAATCGTCGAGAAGTTCACCGACATGCAGGAGGATCTCGAAAAGGAGCGCAAAAGCATGACCAGGTTGTGGGCGAAGCGTGAACAACAGATCCGCGGCGTGGTTGAGGCGACCGCAGGAATGTATGGCGACCTTCAGGGTATCGCCGGGCGGCATCTGCAGGTCATTGAAGGACTCGATCCGCTGATGATTGAGAATTCGCTTATGGGCGAATTTGAGTAGGTATCTTTTGATCGGCGGACATAGAAGCACGGCGTTACTCGTGCTCAGGGCAATCAAGAAGGAGCAATGAGTTCATGGCATACCAAAGCGCTCTCAAGCTGGGCAACTAGAGGGTCGGGATGGCACCAATTGCTTGTTTGAGTAGAAACACGTGATGGTTTAGCTTCTTCGAGCAAAAGCTTAGTAGCTGCGGGTTGTCAGTCACGTCTTGATGATATGCAATGACTTGCAGCTCCAATGCCTAGCGGTCTGGGCTTGCGCAAAAGGTGGGGGCAGTGATGACCGTCGGCTGGATACTTGAAGGCGATCGCGACCGTTTCCTCTCTGCGCGCGACCCTACGCCGCCTCCGAAGCCGGCGTTACCCACGTACCAGTGCCCATTTTGCAGCCACAGCTTTAAAGAGCGTGACAACCTTGGTTCGCATCTCCAATTGCTTCACGTCATCAAACGGCCTTTTCTTCTCATTGGAGGCGCGGAGCCCAGCGCTGAAGACAACATAATTCGGCTCGGTCTGAAGCCACTATCCTTAGAGGTTTTCAATTGTACCGAATTGGCTGCGGGATTTGACGGTGAACCCGTTCGATCGGTCCCGGTAGTGACTTTGTCGCGGCGTTTGGCAAAGATAAAGCGAGCATCCCTTCGGCTTCGGCTTTCGAACGCTGGAGACGGCCTACTCCAGCCAGTTGTCCAAGAATATCACCTCAGAGTTTTGGCACCTGATGAGGCGTCATTAGTAAAAGCGGATGAGTTGTTCTTGACCAGATTTGGTACTGATGGCATAAATTTGCATAAGATAAGCTTGTTCTACGAGGCCACCCGCGGCGGGGCAGCCGAGGAGTATGCGGAAGCCCTAGCAGACTACGTCAGAGCGGTGCTCCTCAAAGATGGCGACCTGCGCACGGGCGTCTCGACTCGCATTCACCATCATCATGAGATACAGAACCGAGTTCTCTACGTTCTTCAGTCATATGCAAGACCTTTAGCGCAACTGCTCTGCGCCCTCATTCGATTCAGCCTCAACGATTTCAGCCGATGGCGGCACGCGACTGGATTTACCCATCTTGATCACGCCTATTCCCTACTCGGTCCGTTAGCTCAGGACGGGGAAGGATGGAAAACGGGAGGTACGTCGGTGATCGGACGGATGGGCGCTCGGGTTTTCGTCTGCCCGGTAGACGTCGGTACTGACACGGTTACACGGCTCGCGAAACAAGCTGCCGAACTCCCGCGCTGGGGAGCGGCGGCCGAGGAACAATTTAATGCCCTTGCGGATCAGGCCAGCGTTGACTCTTTTGATCGTGCGAAGATTCGTGCGCTATGGGCCGCAGCGGCGCTTCGACTTGGCGCCAAAACGAGCGCTAGGCGAGCAATTAGATTGCTTGATGGCGACCCCACGTTCGGAGCGTGGGCTGGCAGCAAATTGGCAGAGGTTTGAAACGTGAATAACACACAAGGGCCAAAGGTCCCGGAATCAACTGATGAGGGACCGCCTGCTAAGAAGGAAGCCAGGCCGGTACCCGCTTCGCTTGCAGAGTTTCTAAATGCCGAAAAAGTATCCGCACGTCGATTTGTTCAGCTCCTTTCCAAACGGCCAGCATTGGCCGACGTCGATCTTGCGCAAGCACATGACATCGTTGACGCGCAACCCATCAAGATGAGCCGGGTAGTGGAACTCGCGCGAGCCGCAGCCGACACTGTGCCCCAACCCGGAGTGGTCCTTCGCTGGTGTGAGAATATCGTGCGCACACGAGATGAACCACTCCGCGATTGGGCACTCGATCCCGGTAAGGATGCAGTGGCCACCTGGGGCGAATTGTTGTCTTGGGCATACCCCGCAATTCGAGGAGAAGGCGACCTGCCGAAACGTCAACTGGCAGAGTCCTGTCTTTTGATAGGGCTAAGTCTTCTTGTTGCTAGGCGTGCGCTTTCACCACTCGATGCGCTTCGTGCTCTAAAAAGAGCAGGTGGCGACCCACGCGAACGACGCGGGATTGCTGCGATTGAGCGCCGCGCCAGCAAGCACCTCACAAGGGTTGGTTCGAAGCAGTTGTTTGACCTTGCTGATATCGCGGCCCTCTCCGAAGCGGAGATCACCATCGCCGAAGAAGCGCGACGCACAGCGATCGGTGTGGTGGGTGAGTTACGCCGCGAAAGGGAAGGGCTGGAGCATGAACGGACCGCATTGCGCGAAAGAGTGCAGCACCTCGTTCGGGATTTGAGTCAGCGTGATGTCGAGATAACTCAGCTTGCAGCCGATTTGGAAGCGACAAGAGCCCGCGCCACCCAGGATTTGAACAAGTTGAAGGCTCGGTTCCGGCGCGAAATAGGGGATGGTGTAGCTGGTCTGCTGGACGATGCATGGGATGCGATCGACACCGATCCTCCCCATCCACAGGTGGCACGAGAGCGGTTGGAGATCGCGCGCGCGGCGGTCCAAAGGGAGATGGAATGGTTGAACAAGTCTTCGGATTAGATTTTGGGACTACGAACAGTCTGCTGTCGGTAATTGGAGGTGATGGGCGCCCAATTCACCTTACCGATGAAAAAGATCGGCCGCATCCATCGGTTGTCTGGTATCGGGCTGGCGAAGTGATCGTGGGCCGCAAGGCGCGCGAGAACCTTGATGCCGGAGCAGAGGCGATCACGGGCTCCTTTGTGCGATCCCCCAAACGACTACTCGACCAAGACGCACCGATCCATGTAGGGGGAAGGGATCTCGACCCGGGCGACGTCATAGCCGAAGTGCTTCGGTTCTTGCGAACGGACGCCGCTGGTATGCTGGCGGCTAAACACGAGCCCAACCGAGTTGTTATGACGATCCCGGTCAAGCTCGACGGCGCGGGGCGGCGAAGGCTGAGGGAAGCAGCGAGGAAATCGGGTATTGGGATCGTCCAGTTCGTGCACGAACCTCTAGCGGCCTTGTATGCGTACCTGCGATCTCAAACCGACTATCGCCGACGCCTAGCGGAGTTAGACGGCTGCCGAGTCTTGGTCTTTGATTGGGGCGGTGGAACGCTCGATCTGACTCTCTGTGAGGTACAACGGGACCAGATTGTCCAGATCGCAAACATTGGCGACGACGATGTCGGCGGCGATCGTTTTGACGAACTAATTCGAAACAAAGTGCGTGATGCCCATGCCGATCAGCATGATATTCATGACTTATCCGGCGTCGAACGGGATGAAGCCCGCATCCTGCTTCTCAACCAGTGCGAACTTCGGAAAATCGAGCTATCGCAACGCGAAACCGCGACCACATTCGTTCGGAACTACCTTCGCCATGAAGGGCCCGGTCGCGATCTAAGCGTTTCAATCTCCCGTTCGGCGGTTGCAGACTGGACGCGAGAACTCATCGATCGGGGACTTGGCGCCATTGATGGGTTGTTGGAACAGAACCATCTTTCGTACCAACAGATCGCACTCTGCCTGCCAACAGGAGGAATGGTCAACATGCCAGCCATTCGCGATGGTCTAAATGAGCGGTTCGGGGCACGTGCTCCCCGTCTTTCGAATGGCGATAGGATCATTTCAGAGGGTGCGGCGTGGATCGCTCACGATGACCTACGGTTAGGCCTGGCAAAGCCAATCGAACTACTTCAGTCAGATGACACTTTTGCAGCCATAGTCCCAGTTCCATTTATCCTTCCTATTGAGAACCAGTCGATAGGCGCCGCAAAAGCCGTCTATCATTGCGTCGATCCCCGATCGGGCCGCGCCTCATTCACTTTTGCGCGCCCCAGTAGACCTCGCCCTCGTGATGCTCTTTCGGATAGAAAAGCTTATACGACGCTGCACCTGGGAGTAGATGAATCGGCCGCTCCGCTAATGGAGCGCCTCGAGTTGGAGGTCTCAATAGACCACGACTACGTCGCACACGTAGATCTGCAATCAACTATGCGGAAGGATCATATGAAGGCGGAAATCTTCGATTTAGAGTTCACACTTAGGTTCCCCTTCACCACCGAGAAATTATCCGTCCCGCTGATTGAGAAAGGAGTCCGAAAGGGCGGATCGGCAGGTACATTGTCTGTCGCTCAAACCGGGTCGGTCGGCAAAGTACGGCTCCGGTCAAATGTCGCGGCAGTACCCTCTTGGGGAAAAGTTCCGGGCGATCTAGTCACGACCTACCGTCCACACTGGTTTGACGCTCGATCGCCGGAATACTCTGATTGGCAATACAAAGAGGCAGTTTACTACAAGGACTGTCCTTACTGCCACCGAACCCGATACGAATTCAGGATGGAAGGATGTGACAATGCTCGGTGTCTTTGGCGCCGAGCGTATCCGACAGGTCAGGCCATTCTCCCTGGACCCCCATTGCCCTGAAGCGCTACGCTCAGGTGGCTCAAATCAATTTGGAGCAGCAACAAATGGCAACGGGAGTGTCCCTCCCGAAACCAGCACCATTCTCGCATCAGCATTGCATCGAAACAGCATCACCAAACGCGAGAGCGCTAGTCGCAAAATCGCCGCCAGAGAACTGGCCGGATATAGCAGGCAAAACGCGCAGAAAGCCGACATTCGACTGGCGCGTCATGCCGCACACACGGTGCTAAGCCACGAAAAAATCGAGGCTATTGGCTGAGCAGAGAAATGAGTGCATATGGAAAAAAATGACTGCTAAGCAAACAGGTTTCGAACTAGGAATGATGCTAGCACCAGGGGCCATAGGAGCCATCGAATTTGCATCGGACGACGATCGCAATTGCCCCGAGCGTTACTCCGAAAACGGCCGGCAGAAACTGAGGCCAAAACTTAGGCTAAAGAGCCGCGAAACACGGTCTCTGCACAAAATTTGTGTGTGGTCAAGCGTGTGGGGAACCGGACGAAACCCTACGCCCAGCTCACGAGGTCAAACGATCGAGTCTGTCCATCAGTGTAAAATTCCAGTTTCACACCGAGGTGTCTTTGGCTGAATGCACAATTCGCTTGTCGGACACCGGTCCGACCTGATCTACGCCCCATACCGCGAGCATCGGGGGTCGGCATGGCGCGCAAGAAGAACTACTGGGAGACAATTGCGGAGCACATCGCGGAGGTTGTCGGAACCCGGCAGATCGAGGATGTTCTGCATTTTTCGCGCCTAGAGAATCTGCCCGGTATCCTTGAACACGGACTTCTAAGTCGGTCAGATCTCCGGAACACCGACTATGGCGTTTATGTTAGCGATGCCGATCGCCTCGACGAGGAAGATGACGCGATCTCGGTCTCGATCTCTTGCTACTACCCGAAGATGTTCGAGGCGAAGCGGCACCGCTCAGGATACAAGCCGTGGGTCATTCTTGTGTTGCACCCGAGCCTTCTTTGGAATTGCCCCTGCCACTTCCACCGAAATGGCGCGGCGACAAACGCCACGAAGTACGAGAGGAGCACGACGCATGGCGGGTTCGCCCTCAAGAAGCTTTTCGACGATTTCTCTTTGTCGACGGATCCGACGAAGACAAGTTTCCGCGCTGAGTCCGGCCTCCCATTAAGTTGGCCGACTTTCCCAGATTCAGAAGTCCAGGTAATGAGCCCCATCCACCCAGACTACGTCATGGAGGCCTGGATCGAGACGCCTGAACACGAAGGTTTCGTCCAGGCAGCGTTTGCCACTAAAGGGCGCAAAGAGTGTAAAGTGGTGGTTCAGCCCTTCAGCCCCCGGATCTGCCGTAAACCCTACTGTTGGGGATGAACCGTCTCGGAGGACGCCTGTTCCGGTCCGCGACGTTCGGTTAGTGAGCGAGACAGAAGCGCGCGCGGTTTCGACGCGGTATTGCAGCCGCTTTGAATTGATTACGAGGCAGCGAACGATGAAATGGATCTAAACGTGATTAGGCGCATACCGGTCTCGCCTCTGATCCGAATGAACCTGGAGCGGCTTGGTCGCCCCTTGTCCGCGAACTCGTCGAGCGTCACATTGTTCCAAGGGGTGGGGAAAGCATGGCCGGCTGGGTGCGATATTCCATGTGGGACCGCTGGCGCGATCTAACGCGGTTCCGGCTGGCGTGTGAGATGGCGCTTGATTCCTACAAGGCCTATGTGAACGACTTTCCGGTATCGTCTCCATCGCCAATGATCGTCCATGATCCCTCCGGCGATTCTGGGTTCAAATGCGTTCTTGAAGATTTCAAGCAGGTGCTGAACGACGGGGAGGTGCTATATCGGACGCTCTATCCCACGTATGTCGCATTGACGGAGGATCTAGCGCGCGAACTCGTCGAACTCCTTGTGACCAACAAGGGGGTCGCTCGTACTGGCTTCGCAGGCATGAAGGCTGGCAACATCAGCGAGGCGGCTGAGCGCTATGTAACCGATGTAGCAATGGAGGTTTGGGGCGATGCCATCTTAAAGGCGAGCGGCCGCGACTGGTCGGGAATCAAAGGCGGCAAGCGCGCGGTTGTTGAAGCAGTGACGGTCCGCAATCTTTGTGCCCACGGCATCCCGGTCTTCAACCGCAAAGCGATCAACCGGATAACGGCGGCGGCAGGGCGCAACGTCGCGCTCAAGGATGGCGATCCGATCAAGCTCGATAAGAAGCGCTTCACCAATTACACAGCAACACTTCGGGCGTTTGCGCGCGCGCTCGCAGATGGCGTGACGAGCCTTCCAGACGTCAAGAAGGGCTCGTAGCGCCGGACTGGCCCGGCAGCAGCTAGGCTACGAAAGCCAAGTTGGCGAGGACGGTGGTGTAGTCGCATTTCGGCATCGTCACGAGCACCCAACGGAGGCGAAAGGTCCGGTGCAAATACGTGCGGTGCGAACGTCTGCGACGGACTCCAATAATCGCCGATAGGTGAGGGGTCTCAGTGTAAAATACCCATTTCACACTGAGTGGTCCCCACCAGCCGATAGGCGAGCGTCCCCCGGCCTCGATCCAAGTTGACCAACGAAGTCGATCATACGCCGGCGGCGTTCTTCAATGATCGTAGGTCGAAGACGAGCATTCGCACTTTCTTTTGACGGCCGGCAACAGAGACGCGAATTTGGCGAGTTCTCTTCCCACCTTCCCCGTTCAAGACGATTCCCTGGCTGTTCAGTTGGTCAATGACTGCCTCACAGGAATCATGGAACAGCTTAGAGAGGTACTGTTTGCTGATGAACAACCGTTTTTTTCCTCGGAAGACGGCAACAAAGCCGGGACACGATTCTTGAATCCTGATTTTGTCATCATCCGCGAACCGAGGAAACCTGTCACGGTCTCTTGTGGCCTTCCAAATGATTGCAGCCCCTGTTGAGGGAGACATTTCATTGTCTCGTCCTCGGTCGAGAGAACATCGATAGATCCGAGATATAAGTCGATCGCACTCTTCGGTTGTCCACGGAAGGAGACCCGCCTGAATTGCCAATCGTCCTGCGGCGAAAACCAGACCAAACTTCTGAGCAATGCGTCGCTCAACATCACCGCGGCCCGGACATTTCCGTTCGACGAATTTGTCTATGTAGCGGGACACCTTTCCTTCCAAGGTGTCCTGATTGTTCACCAGGTACGTCGCCCATGCGACCAACGCGGACCCGTAATATTCGCGAGATGCACGGACGAGTCGCTCCGAAGCCTTGGCTGCTGAAACGCCGCAATGGTTGGCAGGAGCTGACCATATCCCACCTCGTTCAGCGCCTGGCACCGGAATGTCGATCATGCGTACTCGATCGCCACCGGTACGAGTGTGTCCTCCAGAAGTGAATTCTGCTTCAATGGAGTTTGGACCGGTTGATATTCCCCAGCCATCGAACTTCACATTTGGAAATCGATCTTGGACCGCCCGTGAATAGGTTGTCCCCGTTCCCCCTGTGAGGTGATGGACGGTCGAGCGGAGGACCTGCCATTTTGTGGCTTTTCCAATTTTTTCGGTGTCATCCAGCAACAGCTGGAGGCCGTTTCGAATGGCTGCCAACTCTTGCAAAGCGCGCGGGCTAGCGTTCCAGTCCGTCAGGATATCTCGGGACCCCGCGACGGATGCTCCTGCCTTCAACGCTGTGGTTTTGCCCGTCGAACTGCCCGCCCACAGATGGAAAATCGCACCTTCCTGGAGGCTGGAGCGTGCGAACCGGAATAGGGGAGCAGCAAGGGCGTGTAGGATCGCGAACCCGGCGAAGTCCGAACCCAAGGCTAATTTGGCAACCTGCTCTTGCCATCCTGCAAGCGTGCTTGATGGTGGTGACTGTAGGTCGTTTTCCCGTGCTAGCGCGGGGTGGAGGAGGACGTCGTCCTCTCCCACGAGCAGGTTGGGACCTATTAGGAAGGATCGATTGTGCCATCCTGTCCGTCCCGCCAGAATACCATTACCAGGCGATACTCCGGCCTCCATTCGAGGAAAGTCGATATTGGCTCCCTCCAGCACCGCGCCACCATCTATCAGCGCGTTTTTCAGCTCCTTGGGGTTCATAGTTTTTTGCCTGGGGAGAAGCACCGAGGCCTCACCCTGGTCGTATCGTTTGAAGGTTATCGAGGTCCATTCTTTGCCGTCCTCATCACGGTATCGGCGGATTTTCGTTATTGGTGACATGCTCTGATTCCTGTGCTTTGCCTCACCTGCCTCACCGAAATCTAGACACACGTGTTCGGCATCCCTGTCCTCGGGATGAGTGTCTATTGAAAGGCATTGAGACTGTTATTGATATTTTATGTAGTTGTGTAATCTGTATAGTGTATATTTTATGATAAAGGCTTATGGATTATCTACTTATGGCTTAGAAACAACCAATTGTACCATTGCTTAAAATTTCGTCTTATCATTCAGAAGTTCGATTTGATTTCCATTTTTTCGAATCCTAAAAAGTATCAGCAGATCACTGATTTTGTATTTTAGGAGGAACTCGTCGAAGAGCGCCTCGTGCTCCGCGCTCAACCTTTGTCGAGCGTGCTTCAAATCAGGCGGTGCGTCGCCTTGATTAGTCAGTCCGCCTAGGCGGCATTTAAGCGCGTAGCGAAGGGCACCCTTGTCTTTGATCGGAACAATGGTGACCGGCTTTAGCGTCGCAAACGCCTTGCGGTCATAGCGATGATGAAGATGGGTCCTAAGAGTTCGTTGGTCCGAGCCCGCAACCACCAAATGTGCATGTGGCCGCACGACGACTTTCCCGTGGTCCGAGTATCCCAGATCGAAATCCACTCTGCCGACCGCCACGATCGTTTGACCCGAGGCTTTCGCTGCCTTTTTCAAACAACGTTTAATGGACTGGGCTATGCCGCTGACGGTGAACTGGGGTAGCTGTTTCGGCACCAACCAATACGCAGGACTGGCCACTGTCACGAATAGAGGTTGTGAGTCGAGAGGAGACAGGATTTGCGCCAACCGTGGCACTTCCTTACGTTCCAATCTGATCTGGGCCACTCGACACATCGCTGAGCAAGGGTAGGGGCTCGGCGAGGATCTACGGTCTGCTGGGATTTCGGATCCGAGTCCACAGCAACCCTTTCGGCACTCCATAAGCGCATCGTTGGGTGCAATCTTGGCGAGATCACGAAGGCGGCGCAGCCTCCGTCGATGATCGGCCAGCGCGTGATCCATGTCGCGATATTGGCGCCACTTGGTTGGCAGAGTCAGGGGGTGTCTGGCTTCAGCCATTTTGCCCTCCTTGGCTCGTGTTCTGAAAGGTGTGTTCCTTCTCCCAAGACAGAACGTCCGACAGGCGATAGCGGACCGAACGGCACAGTTTGACGTAGGGTAGGGAACCGCCGGTCACGCGGCGATTTCGCAACGTTTTGACCGAGATCGACCACCTCTTGGCGAGGGCTTTCTCGTCGAAGAAAGTCTCCTGGGCTAAGTGAGTATTTTCTGTGATTTCGGACATCGAGGGTCACTCCAGTTGTTGTGGGGACCCGCACTCTCCTCGAAGGACGGCTGACGAAAAATGGCGAAAAATCAGGTTATTATGGAAAAATCGAATATACCTGAATTAACGATTCAATGGGCGTCCTGGTCTTCTTCTTGAGAGGTCTACAAGCTTCGCTCTATCGCTCTCATCCATGGCCTCTGGATCAAACTGTTCGGGCTCTGCTGGTAGGCCTCTTTCATCCTTTTTCATGCTCTTGGGAGTTAGATTGTCGTAGACATATCTCGCCCTCCGAAGGCAACGCTCAACGTCCTCGGAGATGAGGTACAGGCTCGCCGGCTCAATGAGAATTCGATTGAGAAGACACTCCCCGTCGCCGTCAAAGATATTGTACGCGGCATAGGCGACCGCGGGCGCAAAGCTTTTGTGCGCAAGATCGTTTTCGATAGTCTTTTTTTGCCTGGGCTCTCTCTTCTTCGGCTTGCCGGGAAGACTAGTCTTCCCGGCCGAAGTGGCCGCCCGGATTGGGCGCCAATCGATCCACGTAGGGATGTCGTAGGCTTTGGCTGCGGTCAGGGCGATTGAAAAATCAGCTTCACCGATCGCATGCCTCATCGTGTGGAGGCCCGCATACATTATCAGCGTGTCGTGTAACCAATTTGAGGCTTTCAATATTTCGACCGCCATCTGGTCTGAAGTCTTGGCTGTCGATACGACCGGAAGTCCCCCAACGCGCTTGTAAATTCCTTCATAGAAGGGCCGATACGGCTTAGCCAAACGAGCGTAAGTCATGTCGATCGTGTGAGTTCGAAGATCAGATGTCCTATCGATTCTCTCCATCTGGTCCGCCGTCGATCGGACAGCCGAGCGCAACACTTGGAGGTGGAGTTCTGCGTTAGAGGGATCTGCCAACCAGGCGCCAAACATCTTCCCGGCAATAGATCGTTCTGCCTTGGGCAGATCAGGATCGAAAAGGACGGACTGCAACTCCAAAATGTCCACCACCCCGCCATCTGTAATAGACCGCATAGCGCCTGTTTGATCTTCAGGTGCAGGCGTTGGAGGATTGAGCAACACTTCTCGAATTTTCTTCGCCTTAAGCTTGGCGAATTGTTGCACCCAATAACGTCTCAGGCCACGAAGGGCTCTTTGGCGCGAGTCAACGTTCGAGCTACCTTCGTCATCACCGTCTGCCATCGGATCCTTCCCCCTCAGCGCCTGGAACAAAGCCTATCTGTGGCCAGTACCGACCAACGCTAGCCGCCTTGCAATTTCCCCTGAAACGTCTGTCGAAGCCGATGCAAGGGCCGCGTCCGGCCGATGTACGTAACGCGATGTAACGGTTCTGCCCTTGTGCCCCAACAGTCCAGCAATGGTTCCGTCCGAATAGCCGAGCTCCGAAGCCACGGATGCGAACGTATGCCGCAAGACATGACAACTCACGTTGTCCAAACCCGCGGATCGAAATAGCTTGGGCGCGATCTTGTTAAGCCCCTGAAAATGCGAGGTGCCTCTCGCTCCTGGGAACACAAACGGACAGTCTTTCTGTCTGGGCAATGACGCGAGGATCTTGGTGGCTACCGAACCAATGGCGCGGAGGCTTCGACCGGATTTGGTATCCTCGAGCCGCAGCAGGAATGATCGAGATCCACTTCGCTCCATCTCAATTTGGCGATCTCACTGGATCGGCAGCCCGTCAGGCACAGAAGTTCGACTATATGAACCCCGGCTGGGTGAAGATGGACTCCGGATTGATCGGTCCCAGCCCTCAACTGTGCGCCCAGACTGGCGAGCTCGCCATCGCTCAAGAAGCGCTCCTTCGCTTCGCTTCTAAAGCGCCTGATTCCATGGACCGGATTGCTCTTGACGATCTCTTCGTCGACGGCCCACGACATTATTCCAGAAAGGAGGTCTGCCACGCGAGCTGCCGTAGATGCGCCCCCTATTACCCTGGCACGGCCCCGCGATTTGGTTTTCACATTGGTGGCGGTTTTTCCGACGGTGATGTCTTGAATGAGGCCTTTGACCTTGCGCGCGTCCAAATCGACTACTGCAACTGAGCCGATGAGAGGCTTTATGTGCCGGTTGATCCTGCCCTTGTCGATCGAGAGGGTTGACGTCTTTTTAGGTCGATTGAAGCGAGTCAAAACGGCCCCGGCCTCTGCCGCGATCATATAACGATCGCACAGGTCTGCCATTGTGAGGGCCGGGATCATTTCTTTTTGCGGCTCTCGAGTCTGCGGAGCTTCACCGGCTGCGATTTGACCGAATAGCACCTTCGCTTGGTGTCTTGCCTCGTCGACGGTCAAAACGCCAAAGCGACCTATCCTATGCCACCTTTGCCGACCGGCCACAGAATATTTTAGGACGAAGACAACATGCCTTCGTTGCCGCCTGACACCGAAACCGGTCACGCTTCCGCGACCTGTGTCCCAGAGGATTGAGTTCTGAGTTAGCCTCTCCGCGTCCGTCTTTGTGATCGGCACGTGCCTCTCCTAGCAACAAACTAGCAACTAGTATCGAGGGATTGTCCGATACATACAAGGTAGTCTGGCGGAAAAAATTCAACAAAATCAAGAATTGGTGGTAGCTGAGGGACGCCGGAGGATACCGGCCTTCTTCGTTTACACCGAAGATGTCGGCGGTTCGAGCCCGTCATCGCCCACCAAATTTCTTAAGGAAATTCACATAGGTACCAGCTTCCAGTTCCCGGTGACCTCGGCAACCGCCCCCGAAACCGCCACCGATATAAGCCTTGAAATGGTGGCGATGGTCCAGCGTACTTGACTGGCAACCCGCTAGCCGTGATCTTGCATCCGGGACGCTACAGGTAACTGGGCATGGGCTGGCGGGCAGACAGGGCATACGGAGAAGCTGAAAAAGAGGCCTACCACAAGTGGCGGGCCTCCCTGACGCGTACGGAATACCTCCAATGGCAATGGGCGCGCTGGCGACATTTCGTTGCCGGGGCCGCGACGGCCGGCTCGTGGGGGCTCGTCTTTTGGTGGTTGTTCGAATAGGCCTCAATCGCCGATGGCGGTCTACTCGCCGAGCAATCGAGTTTCCCGCACCGGTCGTCGTTGATATAAAAGCCGACACTGCCGTTGCCGAAGGACAGAATCCAAACGAGCGGGTCGTCGCCGTAAGAGCCGGACAGACCGTCCTCATACTGTTCCGTCGCGGTGAAACTCAAAGGTCCCCTTTCCATCGGGATATCCGCCCGACAGAGGACTTTGGAGGCATCCACGCGGTCGGCGGCAATGAAGCGGACGTTGTAGGTCTTCCCTTTCCCCTTCTCGATCTCGAGTCAGCACTGGGCTTGCGGGCACTCCATGCTGAACTCGCCGACATAGGGGTCGCGGCCGGCGGCGTGGATCGTCGCAAGGCCTGCCGACATGGAAAAGAGAACGGCAGCCGCCGAGAGTTTCCAGCGGCGCATGTCAGTAAACCTTTGCCGTATTGTCGCTGACACCGAGTGAAGCGAACTTCCGTTTCACTCCTGCAAGCACGCCGTGAAGCTCGAAAAGCTTATAGAAAATGTACGCAGGAACCAGCGTTGCTATTCCGGCGGCGATGGAACTGCGCGTTACCGTGACCGCAATACCGAGCGCTATGAAGGCAAGCCATGGAAGGAAATAATGAATCGGTGCCGCCGTCTGAACCACGTAGCCCCCGTCCTCGGCAAAGCCAAGAATCTGATTTTGGCGCTTGAGCAGTCCGGAGTTGACGAAGGCTAGACAGCCCGATGCGCCAATCCAAATTCTAGGAACAACGCTGGCTTGCGCTCTCACATTGTTGAGTGCTATCGAAGCCAGATGCTTAATCGGATTTGGATTTTCGGACGTGGCCGGACGACAGTCTTGCGCAAGCACGTTAATCGGTGCCTGAAGGACTTTTGCTCACCGCTGGGGGCAAAAACGGTTCTCAATCTCGGCGCGAAGCCAAACCACATAGACAAGGAAGGCCGAGTTTACGAGGACTATTTCCCCGGCGCGGATTTCAGAACCTTGGACTTGGCCCCGCATGATGACCCCCGCCATATCCACGGGGACTTAATGGATCTTCCGGCAGATGCCGGAACCTACGATTTGGTAATCGCGAACTCGGTCATCGAACACATCGACAAGCCGTGGGTTGCCGCTCCGAACATAACTGGCCTCATTCGGCCGGGCGGCTACCTTTTCATCGCTATGCCCTGGTTCTACCCTGTTCATGAAGGCCCGTATTTTGGCGACCATTGGCGGGCCACCCCTTCCGGGATGCGCTTTCTTTTTGAGGGCATGAAAGAGATCAGGCACGACTTTTCGCCATCCAGTCTCATTGCGGTTTGGGACCGTAAGAAATATTGGAATAAGTCGAACAGCACATCTGCCGGCTTTTGTATGCTGATGAGGCGGGAATAGCTTGTCTAGGAGACCTACAGTCAGTCTCTTCGCCAAAATTCGACGCGGGTATAAATTTCAATCTCGGAATAGCCTGCCGCCGCACCCAAACCATCCGTTCCTCAGGTGCTGGTGCAACGGTGTTCCACCCTATACGCCTTTCCAGCCACGACGGGACACGCACCTATGCTTGTAACGGTAATGCCAGCGCCATTGCTGGCGTAGCCCGCAGTCCCGACTGCCGCCACGGCCCCGTCTGTAACGTTGTAAAGCCGGCTCTTATGCTGGTCTGCAAGGGCGGGAGCATTGTTTACACCGAAGATGTCGGCGGTTCGAGCGCGTCATCGCCCGCCATGTTTTCTCAAGGGTTTGAGGTTTTCCGGTTCAGCAGCCGCGACGAAACCCGTATCGAACAGCCGCTTTGCGGACCGAATCGGCCCGTTCAGTGATGTACCGCGGCTCCAGGTCGCCCGGTTCAACGCGAGATGGTATGCTCGTCATATTATCGGCAAGGGAGGTTCGGCATGCCTGTAACGGTTGGTGCGCACCATCTGACGCTGTTCACACACGACATGGACCGTTTCATTCGCTTTTATGAAGAAATCTTCGACGCGGAAACGAAGTTCGATCTGTCCGAGCCCGGTCCCGGTGGCGGCACTCTTCGTCACTCACTAATCGACGTTGGAGGTGGCTTTGCCCTTCATCCATTCCAAATGCCGGAACCAACGGGGTATGAAGATGGGTCGATGCAGATGGGCAAGAGAGGTCACATAGATCATCTTGCGCTGAAGGTACACGATGAAGAGTGCTTGCAGGAAGTCAGGCGACGTCTGGTGAAGGCCGGCGCTTCGGATGGGACCATTACAGATTTCGGCGCTGTCCGTCTTGTGACCTTCAAGGACCCGGATGGAATGGAGGGCGAGGTCGCGCGGTGGACCGATAGCAAACGCGTGCTCGGCTTTGAAGAACGCAAGCGGGAGCTTTGGCCAGACTGATCGCGAAGGCCGCATTGGGCTGCCTCACACCTGTTCTCCAGTCATCGGCCTTTACTGTGCTATCAGCTACCTCCGATGAGGACTGGAGTCGCTGCGCGAGTCGGTCAGGCGGGGCAACGCTATCGCGCCGCCGTTGCTCGAACAAAAATTGCGTTTAGCGTTGAAATATACTTTTATCCGGGAAGAGATAATAGAACAAAAAGGTACCTTGTCTTTTAATTGTTGTTAACCATGTGTCAGCCGAAATTATCCAGTTAACGCTTGAGTCCGCTATCACGGTTATGTTCCGTATCTCATCGATATATGAGTCATAACAATGTGCGGATTCGGGGGCTATTTCGGTTCGATCCGGGATGCGGAAGCTTTGCTTGCGCGGATGACAGCTGCGATCGCCCATCGCGGGCCGGATGAGCAAGGGAAATTTGTAGCAGCCGACGCCGGGCTCGGGCATGCGCGGCTGTCGGTGATCGGCATCGGCGATGGCCAGCAGCCGATGTCCGACGTGTCGGGCAATTTGACGGTTGCGTTCAACGGCGAGATTTTCAACTACCTGGAACTGCGCGAAGGGCTGATCGCCAAGGGCCGGCGCTTCCGTACGTCGAGCGACACAGAGGTCATCCTGCACCTGTATGACGAGATGGGCGAAGACTGCCTGTCGCTTCTGAACGGCGATTTCGCCTTCGCGATATGGGATGACAGGCGCCGGCGCATGGTGCTTGCCCGAGACCGGATGGGTGTCCGGCCGCTGTTTTACACCAACAAGGACGGCGTGCTGTACTTCGCGTCGGAGATCAAGGCGCTGTTGAAGGTCCCCGGCGTCTCGGCCGAGATCGATCCGATAGCACTCGACCAGATCTTTACGCTGTGGGCGCCGATCGCTCCCCGCACGGCTTTCCGCAACATCCACGAGCTGGAGCCGGCGAGCGTGATGATTGCGACACCGGGGCAAGTCACGCTGAAACGCTATTGGCACCTCGACTATCCGCATCGGGACGCGCCGTCGAAGCTCACGAACGAGGACGATGCGGCCGAGGAACTGCAGGCGCTGTTGAGCGATGCGGTGAGACTTCGCATGCGCGCCGACGTGCCGGTCGGTTCTTATCTTTCGGGCGGGCTCGATTCATCCCTGGTCTCAGTGCTTGCCGCCGGCATGACACCTCTCCAGCTGCAGACATTTTCAGTGACGTTCGACAGCGCCGAGCACGACGAAAGCGCCTTCCAGACCGAGATGGCGTCAGCAATTGGCTCCCGGCACCGAACCATTGCCTGCCAGGCCGGCGATATCGCCGGCGTCTTCCCCGAAGTCATCCGCTTTGCCGAGCGGCCGATCATCCGCACCGCACCGGCCCCGCTCTATCAGTTGTCCGGCCTCGTTCGCCAGGCCGGCCTGAAAGTGGTGCTGACCGGCGAGGGCGCCGACGAGGTTTTTGCCGGCTACGATATTTTTAGGGAAGCGCGTGTGCGTCGGTTCTGCGCACGGCAGCCGGCATCGCGCATCAGGCCGCAGCTGTTCCGCAGGCTTTATCCCTATCTGCCGGGCCTGCAGCAGCAGTCCGTGGAGTACCTTGCGGCGTTCTTCGGCGCCGGCAACGCTGCGCTCGACGATCCGCTGTTCTCGCATCGGCCGCGCTTCAAGACCACGGCGGCGGCGAAGATTTTCTTTTCCGGCGACCTGCGCGCGACGTTGAAGGGCTATGATGCGGCCGAGGAACTGGTCAGCCGGTTGCCCCAGGCTTTTTCCCTGTGGCACCCGCTGCATCAGGCGCAATATCTCGAAAGCCGCTTCCTCCTGCCTGGCTATATCCTGTCCAGCCAAGGCGATCGGATGGCCATGGCGCATGGGATCGAAGGACGGTTTCCCTATCTCGACCATCGCCTGGTGGAATTTGCCGCAAGACTTCCGCCTGAAATGAAGCTGAAGGGATTGGTCGAAAAGCACATATTGCGCAAAGCGGCGGGGCATCTGCTTCCCAGCGCGATCCGGGAGCGTGCCAAGCAGCCCTACCGGGCGCCGGAAGCTCGCTCCTTCGTTGGAGCCGGCGAACTGGACTATGTCAGCGATTTGCTGAGCGAAGCGAGCATCGCCGCCGGCGGACTGTTCAACGCCAAGGCGGTGGCGAACCTTCATGAGAAATGCCGCACGCAGCCAGGGTCGGGGTTCCGCGACAACGCCGCCTTCGTCGGCATCCTGTCGACGCAGCTGTGGCAGAAAATTTTCACCGGCCAAAAAACCAGTGCGGCACGAGCGGCCTGATCAAATCCAGGGAAGGAAAAAATGATGATAACAATCAAGGACAAGGTCAGAGCCTTCATCGTCGACAATTTCTTGTTCGGCGACACGTCTTACGAACTTGCAGATACAGCCTCGCTGATCGAGAACGACATCATCGACTCGACCGCCGTGGTCGAACTCGTGGCGTTCATCGAGGATACCTTCGGTATTGCGATGGTCGATACCGACATCGTGCCGGCCAATTTGGATTCGATTGAGTGTATTTCGTCCTTCATCAAGGCGAAAGCGCCGGCAGTCTAGGCCCGATCGGCGAGGAGCGTTCCGTGCGGATCGAACATTTTCTGGCCGCGAATGCCGCTGCCCAACCTGCCAAGACGGCATTGATCACCAGCCATAAAAGGCTGAGCTACGAAGAACTGGACGATCTCTCGAGCCGCCTTGCCGCTGCGCTTTTCGCGAACGGCGTCAGGCGCAACGACCGGGTTGTCGTTTTCATGGACAATTGCTGGGAGATCGCGGTTTCGATTTACGCCGTCCTCAAGGCAGGGGCGACCTTCATCCCGGTCAACCCATCGACCAAGGCCGACAAGCTTGCCTACATCCTTGCCGATTGCGACGCTGCCGCGATCCTCACCCAGGCAAAACTGATGCCCGTGGTCGCCGAGGCCTGCGGCGGCAACACCGGCATCTTCGTGGCTTCGACCGTCGGCGCCGATGGCCAATGCCCGGTGGGGGCTGCAGGCCTCACGGACTGCCTGACGCTCGAAGCCGGGGAGATCGACCACCGCGGCATCGACGTCGATCTTGCGATGCTGATCTACACGTCGGGCTCAACCGGCCGGCCCAAGGGCGTGATGATGACGCACCGCAATTGCGACGCGGCGGCGGACTCCATCACCACCTATCTGCGCAACACGTCCGACGACATCATTCTGAATGTCCTTCCTCTTGCCTTCGACTACGGCCTCTATCAATTGCTGATGGCCGTCAGGCTCGGCGCCACGCTCGTGCTCGAAAAATCCTTCGCCTTTCCTCAAGCGATCTTTGAGCGTATCCGCGAGGAGGGCGTCACCGGTCTTCCGCTGGTGCCGACGATGGCAGCGATGATCCTGCAGATGCGTGACCTGGAACCGGGCTTCCTGCCCAGCGTCAGCTATATTTCCAACACGGCGGCGGCCTTGCCGCCGGCCCATATCGAACGTCTGCGCTGCCTTTTTCCCGGTGTCAGGCTGTATTCGATGTATGGCCAGACGGAATGCAAGCGCTGCACCTATCTGCCGCCCGAGGAGCTCGACCACCGGCCGGGTTCGGTCGGCATAGCCATTCCGAACACCGAAGCCTTTGTCGTCGACGACAACGGGCAGAGCGTGCCGCCAGGTGTGGCGGGTGAGCTGGTCATTCGCGGACCGCACGTCATGCAGGGTTATTGGCGAAACGAAGCTGCGACGGAACGAGCGCTGCGACCGGGCCCGAACCCTTGGGAGAAGGTCCTCTACACCGGTGACCTGTTCAGGACCGATGAGGACGGCTTTCTCTATTTCGTCGGCCGCAAGGACGACATCATAAAGACGCGGGGAGAGAAGGTGGCGCCGAAGGAAGTGGAAGCCGTGCTTCACGGCCATCCGGGCATCGCCGAAGCCGTTGTCGTCGGCGTGCCGGATCCGCTGCTCGGGCATGCGATAGGCGCGCTCGTCATACGCTCGGACCCGAAGCTCAGCGAAAAGGATGTCATGCGCCACTGCGCCAGTCATCTCGAGGATTTCATGGTGCCCAAAATCATAGAGTTCCGCTTGGAATTGCCGAAGACGGATACGGGCAAGGTCAGCCGCCGGCTTGCGTCGGAGATGATGGAGGCCGCGCAATGAGCGTTCGCCCCGGCGATGACGCGCCGGCCATCCTGGCGCAGGCTTTGGCGATCGACCTTGCCGCCGAAACGGACAGGATCGTGACCGCCTTGCGCCAGCAGTTGCGCGGCATTCGCAAGCGCGGCCTCGTGCTCGGTCTTTCCGGCGGGATCGATTCCAGCGTTTCGATGGCGTTGGCGGCGCGAGCCGTCGGGCCACAGAATGTACTGTGCCTCTTCATGCCGGAAAACGATTCCGATCCGGAAAGTCTGCGGCTCGGCCGGCTTGTCGCCGGCACTTTCGGTGTCGAGGCTATTGTGGAGGATATCGGGCCGATCCTGCGCGCCATGGGCTGCTATCAGCGCCGCGACGCTTTCATCCGCGAATTGGTCCCGGACTACGGCGAAGGCTG
The DNA here is from genome assembly GCF_055811335.1 of Mesorhizobium sp. WSM4847. Classification (NCBI taxonomy): domain Bacteria; kingdom Pseudomonadati; phylum Pseudomonadota; class Alphaproteobacteria; order Hyphomicrobiales; family Phyllobacteriaceae; genus Mesorhizobium; species Mesorhizobium sp. WSM4847. The sequence goes on from NZ_JBVVPY010000024.1 coordinate 56,497, forward strand.
GGCCTCGAAGATCGTGATTGCGAACGCCCTCGAGCATGAGGGCTACAATATTTCGTCGCTGGTGGTGCAGGATCCCAAGGGGAAGCAGACCAAAATAAGAATGCCGCTGCCGGTCTATCTCGGCATCGTCGCCGCCACTAACATGAAACAGCGCACCCGCAAGCAGATCGAATATTTTCATGCCGACCGCCTGAACTTCGCCGTTCTAGGAACGCCCAACCGGCTGGAATACGATCAGGGCTTCTTCGTCAAGAACGGTGACGGCGCGGCGGACGTCAAGCCGATCGCCCACCTCTACAAGACGCAGGTCTATGCGCTGGCGGCCTATCTCGGCGTTCCCGAGGAAATCCGCAACCGGCCGCCGACCACTGATACCTATTCGCTGGCGCAGACGCAGGAGGAGTTCTACTTCTCGCTTCCCTATGACCGCATGGATCTTTGCCTTTGCGGTTTCAACAACGGCGTGGCGGCCGAAGTGGTGGGGCAGGCGGCAGGACTGGACGCCTCGCAGGTGGAACGCGTCTGGGCCGACATCGCCGCCAAACGCAAGGCGACGCGCTACCTGCACCTGCGCCCGCAACTCGTTGATGAGGTCGAGGAAATCAGTGCCTGAGCTGGCTCTCGATCCAGGTCACGCGAAGCGCTTCAGGTGAAGCGGCCCAGCCGGCTCCACTGCTCGCCCGCAAGCCCGTTCAGGAAAGCTTGCGAGTTCTTCATGGCGTTCAAAAGCTCTGGATCGCGTGAATGCACCACGGTCGAGGCAACGGTCAGGAAAGCGATGCGGCGCCCCAGCATTGCTTCCAGAAGTGCAGGTTGAATGCGGCCGCGCAGGCCGCTGACGCCGCGTACGGCGGCATCATCGATCAGGCAGTCGATCACCGCACCCGCCTGGCCGGGGAGGGCGAGGATCTGCAGCACGCGACCGATTCCGCCCGCCCGTGCGTGATAGGCGAATGCGCCGACATTGGTGCCGACCGGCGATGCCACGGAAACATAGACAAGCTCGCCCAGCTCCGGTTTTTGTGCCGCATCGGTCAGCATATGATGGATCTGGCCTGCCGCCCAGTTCGGGCGCAGGGCGAACTGGGCGGTCAACGGTTCGACGAGCCTGGCAAATGCGTCGCCGTCGATTTGCGATGTCCGAAAGGCTCCATGGCCTGCCCCGTCTGCCGCCACGCCGGACCAGCGTCGTTCGCTGGACTTCATTCGCCTGCAATAAAACCGGTCGAGGGTATTGGCAAACGGACTGAGCATTCGGGCAAGCTTCATGCGACTGGCGGAAAGGCCGAGCACAAAGCTCGCCGGCCGCATCACGCGCACCCAGTCGAGACTGTATTGCGGCAGGACAACGCCGCGCAGCCGGGTCCACAATTTTGTGGAAATGTCGTTGGCGGTCTCGCTGAACGAGATATCCTGCGGACCATCCAGATAAGCCTTCAACAAGCGGGCGCCGGCCATCGGGTCGCGTTCATGATCCTCGACCATGAGCGAACTGCAGATGGCGGCGCGTAATTGCCTGCCGTTGAACTGCATCGGCAACACGTGAACGCCGACGAACCCGGAGACGCGGCCGGCGTCGTTGACATGGACAAGCGACCGCAGATCGCCTCCGCAACCCGGCGCCTCCAGATAAAACCGTCTCATATAGTCGATGAGCGCGGCCGGTGCTTCGGTCCGCTCCTTGCGCAGCACGCGTTGGAACATGCCTGCGACTGCCGGAAGATCGGCACCTTCCAGGGCGCGAATGACGCTCAAGCCCGGCTCCCGGCACCAGAGTCCCCGCGTTTCCAGACCATGGCAAGGCCCGGCTCCCCATTGGCCATCGCGGCGAACGGCAATTGCCCGCAGCTATGCAATCTACAATTGCACTCGCTCCAGTGGTGGTCGAAAGGAGAGCTGTAACGCAGCGGCAAGGCAGGCCCTTTGCTTGATCATGAAAAACCAGCGTAGCTGCTGTTACCAGCTTCGGGTAAACCGATGTTGAAGTATTGGGCGGCGAATCGAGTTGATCGGGCGCGGATCATGGCGGAAGCAGCCGGAAATCCTTGCCTTCGGGCAGCAACTGCCCGCCATCGACGATGATGGTCGTGCCGGTAATGTAGCTGGCGTCGTCCGAAGCCAGGAACAGGAAGGCATTGGCCACGTCGCGCGGGCTGCCGAGGCGGCCGAGCGGGATGGAGTCCTCCATGTTCTTGATATAGGCGGCGCCGCGATGCAGCTGGATGGCTTCGGTGAGGATGTTGCCGGGCTCGACGCCGTTGACGGTGATGCCGTAGCCGGAGAATTCGAGAGCGGCCGAACGGATCAGGCCGTTGATGCCAGCCTTGGTCGCCGAATAGTGGCCGTGACCGGGGCTGGTGACGTGCGGGCCGGTGATCGAGGAAGTGAACAGCATGCGGCCAAAGTGCTGCGCCTTCATCGGAACGAGCGCGGCCCGGGCGGCATTGAAGCTGCCGCGCAAATTGACCGCCATGACACGGTCCCAATCCTCCGGGCTGGTGTTTTCCAGCAATTGCCAGGGATAGATGCCGGCATTCTGGACCATGATGTCGAGACGGCCGTGATGGTCGAGCGCCAGTGCTACGGCGGCCTCGGCATCGGCCATCTGCGAGATGTCGGTGCGGATGAAGGCAGCGCCGACTTCGTCCGCGGCCGCTTGCCCGGCCTCGACCTCGGTATCCGCCATCACCAGCTTGGCGCCTTCTTCGGCAAAGCGCTGTGCGATGCCCTTGCCGATGCCGCGGGCGCCGCCGACGATCAGCGCGACCTTGTCCGAAAGTCTTCCGATCTGTGGACGCCCGGTCATGCCAGCCCCCCCCTCATGCCAGTCTTTGGCGGATGGTTTGCTTGAACGCGTCGAGCAGCACGGCGGCAAGCACCAGCAGGCCGTGGATCACCTGGGTGAAGTTGGCCGGCAGGCCCATGAGGTTGATCGCCGTGTTGATGGCCGACAGCAACAGCACGCCGGCATAGACGCCGGGCAGGGTGCCGACGCCACCCTTGAGGCTGACGCCGCCGATGACGACGGCGGCGAAGGCGTTGAACAGCAGGCCGACGCCGAGGTTGGCGGTGGCGCCGGAGGTGCGGATCGCCAGCAGCCAGCCGGCAAGGCCGGCGATGGCGCCGGCGAGAACGAAGGCGATGACGAGGTTGCGGTTGACGCGGATGCCGGCGCGGAAGGTTGCGGTCTCGTTGCCGCCGATCATGATCAGGTGCCTGCCGAAGGGGGTCTTGGCCATGATCAGCGAGAAGACCACGAAACACGCAATCGCGATCCAGGCGGTGAGCGGCAGGCCAAGCAGGCGCTGAATGCCGAACCAGCGGATTGCCGGCGCGAGGTCCTGTGCCGAGCGGCCGCCGGAAATGACCAGCACGAGGCCGCGCACCCAGATGTAGGACGCCAGTGTGATGATGAAGGCACTCATCTTCACCTTGACGACCAGGTAGCCGTTGATGGCGCCGATGATGCCGCCGACGACAAGCCCAATCAGCAGCGAAACCGGAACCATCAGCCATTCCGGGTGCAACTGAACGCCAAGGCCGATACCCGCCGAGCAGAACAGGATGCCGACCGCCATTGCACTGAGCGCCGCCACGGATTCGACCGACAGGTCCATGTGACCGGTGATGATGACCAGCGCCAGGCCGATCGACATGACGCCAAGCACGCTCGACGCCTCGATGACGTTGGCGAAGATGCCGAGCTGGAAATAGTTCGGAATGGAGATGGAGAAGACCACCAGCACGACGACCAGCATGAACCAGACGAGGTTGTCGAGGACGAATTCGAGGGCGTGGCGCGTGCGGGGTGACATGTGCTGATCCGGCTGGCGCATCGATTCTCGGAAAGGATCACGCGCGGATTGGAAAATTGCTGCAGCTTGCTCTGCGCGTCCGTTCGAACGCCCAGGGCTCCGGGCCAGCGCGGCCCGAAGCCTTGGGCGACTTTGGCTATTCGACCGGCTTCACGGTGCCCGAGGGCGGCTTCATGTTGCCCCAGAAGGCCGGGTTGTCGACGTTTTCCTTGGTGATCGCAGCGCCGGGGATCTTGATGTTCGGTCCCCAGGCTTCAATCGTCACGGCCGACTTCAGGCCGAGCACATCGTACTCGCCCGGCTTGATCTCCTGCTTGTTGACGACCTTGTCCATGAACATGGCGACGGCGGCGGCCTGAGCGTAGAGCGGTTGCTCGACTTCGACGTTGAGCCAGCCCTTGCGGATCAGGTCGAGGCCGACCGGCGCGCCGTTCGAGCTCATCAGCATGACGTCGCCCGGTTTCTTGCCGGCGGCCTCGAGCGAGGCGACGGCAGCGACCGAGAGATGCGCGGCGTGACTGAAGATCAGGTCGATATCCGGGTTGGCGAGCATCTGGTCGTTGACGATGGTTCCGGCTGCATCCGCCGCCCATTGCATGGCCGGAACCGAGATGATCTTGACGTCCGGGAACGCCTTCATCTTCTCCTCGAAACCCTTCTGGATGTCGAGCGTGTAGGGGTCGCCAGGATCGCCAAGCACCTGGAGGATCTTGCCTTTCACCGATCCATGCTTCGCCTTCAAAAGCTTCTCGGCCTGATCGGCGGCAATCTGGCCGATCTCGACCGTTCCCGCCACCGAGGTGAAATCGGATGGCGTCGAGGTGATCTGGCGATCGAACTCGACAACCGGGATGCCGGCGGCGCGGGCGGCCTCGATCGACGGCTTCAACGCATTGAAATCGACGGCGGCAAGAATGATCGCCGACGGCTTGAGCGCAATGACGTCGTTCATCTGCGATTGCTGAGCGTCGGTCTTGTTGTCGGCGTTCAGCGTCTTCATCTCGTAGCCGACCTGCTTCAGGAACATCTCCAGAGCGCTCACCGAGCCGGTCTGGAATTCGTCGAGCAATGTCGGCACCAGGTAGTAGACGGTGCCCTTGGACTGGGCGAATGCCGGCGTGAGCGTGGCAAAGGCCAGTGCCAGGATACCGAAGACGGAAAGAAGTATTTTCTTCATGTCGTTCGCTCCTCTTGCGCCGGACCCCTCATTTTGTCCCTCAGCCTGCCGGTCCGGCACCGGCGAGCGTCTCTCCGGTGATCATGTCGATCACCGCGTCGGGACTTGTCTTGTTGCGCGCGACATCGCCGGCCACGACGCCTTGCCGGATCACCACGATCCGGTCGGCGACCTGGAAGGCCTGCTGCATGATATGGGTGATGATGACGACGCCGATGCCTTGCCTCGCCACCTGGCGGATCATGTCGAGGCCGCGCCGCGTCTGCTCGACACCGAGTGCTGCGAACGGCTCGTCGAGAAGCACGAGCTTGCCGCCAAAATGCACGAATCGATTGAGTTCGATGGCCTGCCGCTGGCCGCCCGAGAGATGCTCGACATTGGTTCTGAGCGAAGGGATGCGGGTGCCGGCGCTGGCCAAGGCCTTTTCGACCACCTGCTCCATGGCCGGTTCGTCGAGCACGGGAACGCCAAGGAATTTCCTGGTGATCTCGCGGCCCATGAAGAAATTGGCCACCACGTCGACATTGGTGCAAAGCGAGAGGTCCTGGTAGACGGTCTCGATCCCAGCCGCCTTGGCCTCGGCGGGAGATTTGGCGAGGAATTCCTTGCCCTCGAACAGCATGCGGCCGGAGGTCGGCTCCAGGCCGCCGGCGATGATCTTGACCAGCGTCGATTTGCCGGCGCCATTGTCGCCCAGAAGCGCCACCACCTCACCCTTGCCGATCGAGAAGCTGATGCCCTTGAGCGCTTCGATCGCGCCAAAATTCTTGGTGACATTGTCGAGCACCAGCAGGGGTTGGCTCATGCCAGGCTGAGCTCCACTCATGCCGCGATCCCCCTGCCTTGCAGTATATCTCGCCCGCGTTCGCGCTCGGCGGTGAATATCTGGCCGAAGCGCGGCGAAAGCACGCCTGAGACGGCAAGTGCGGCGGCCCCGCGCAGCACCGCATGCTGGCCGCCGCGTGCGACGGTGACACGCGGCGCCGTGCGGTCGCTTCGCGCCGAGATCGAGTTGGCAAGCCTGGCAGCCGAACCGGCCAGCCGTTCAAGCAGATCGGTGGACGCCAGTCCGCCGAGGATGATGGTTTCGGGATCGAACAGGTTCTCGACGATGGTGATGGCGTTGCGGAAGATCGGCCCGACTTCGTCAACCCAATCGGCGTCGCTGATGTTCCGGCGCTGCAGCGCCTCGAGCGAGAGGTATCTTTCGAGACAGCCGCGATTGCCGCAGGGGCACGGCTCGCCGCCCGGCACGACAGGGATGTGCCCGATTTCGCCGGCATTTCCCCAGGCGCCGCGTAGCGCGCTTCCGTCATGGACCATGACGCCGCCAAGACCGACACCGAAATAAAGATAGTAGTATTCGGAATACCCGATCCCGAGGCCATAGAGGCGCTCGCCCATTGCCGCGGCCGCCATGTCGGTCTCGAAAAACGCGGGCAGCCCGGTCGAGGCCTCCAGCCGTTCCCGAAGCGCCACGTCCTTCCAGCCGGTCATCGTCGTCGGGCCGACAAAGCTCATCGACTCCACGCCGAAAGGGCCGGGCAGCGCCATGCCGATGCCGAGAACGCGACCGCCCGGCCGCAGTCCGGTCAATTCAAGCACCATCGCGCCGATCAGATCGAAGGCATGGTCGGGCGTTGCGTTGGGGGCCTCGCGGTAGGCGCTCTCGATCACGTCCCCGCTCAAATTGATCAGCGCGGCATTGATACCCAGCGGAGTGACGTGGATGCCGACGGCATAGCCGCCCTCCGGGTTGATCCGCAGGGTCGCCGGAGGCAGCCCGCGCCCTCGCGGCTCTTCGCGCATCGACAGAACGTAGCCGTGTTCTTCCAGCTCGCGAACGATGGTCGAGACCGTTTGAACGGTGAGCCCGACCCGCTTGGCAATGTCGCCGCGGGCGATCGGACCGTGAAGGCGAATGGACTCAAGGACGATACGCCTGTTGTAAGGCCGCCCAAACTCCTGATTGGTCCCCCGCAGTGCCATGTCTCGCATCCCTGGGAGACAAGAGGTTCGCACCGAATATTTATTCAGTCAAATGGAATTCAAAAAGAATGTCGCGCGTGTTCACGGTTATGCCGAGATCCTTCGCGCCCCTCTGTCCTGCCGGACATCTCCTCCGACAGGTGGGAGATTGGCAGCTTCGCCGGTGGCGCTCCTCTTGCGTTGGAGATTGGCGAAAGCCGCCGTGAGCACGATCTCCCCCCAAGTGGGGGAGATGTCCGGCAGGACAGAGGGGGCCGCTGTCCCGCCAGCATCAAAAAGGTCCCGCACCGACGCTCGCAGCCGAAAAGCCTTCGACCTGTCAGAGGCATCCCTGCCAGGGACTAAAGATACCGCGCGACCTTCTTGCCGACCCTCAGGAAGCGCAGCGGGTCGATGGCCTCGCCATGGTGGCGGATCTCGTAATGCAGATGTGGGCCGGTCGAGCGGCCGCTGCTGCCGGTCTTGCCGATGACGTCGCCGGCATTGAGCCTCTTGCCGACGGTCACGTCGATTTTGCTGAGATGCCCATAGCGCGTCGCAAAGCCATTGCCATGGTCGACCTCGACCATGCGGCCGTAGCCGCCGTTCCAGCCGGCCTTGACGACGACACCGGGCGCCGTGACCTTGGCAGGCATTCCGGTCGGCGCCCTGAAATCCATCCCCGAATGCAGCGCGGCGGTGCCGAGCAGCGGATCGGGGCGCACGCCGAACGGGCTGGTGACCGAGCGGCCGGGCGCGGGGTTGGCGAGCGGCAGCCGTCGCGCCTCCGTCTTCAGCCGGTCGAGCGCGTCCAGCGCCTCGTCGAGTTCCCTTACCTTGCTGTCGAACGTCATCGAACTGTCGAGTGGTATCAGCGGACCGCCGGCATCGCTCTTGCCGAAATCGCCGTCGACCGGCAGGCCCGCCGCCTCGAGCGCCTGAGAAATCGCATCGGCGTTTTTGTAGGCGTTGTCAGCAAGCGTGGCGATGCGGGTGAGCTGCTGGCTCTCTATGGCCTTGAGCGCGGCGTTGATCGACACGAACAGCCTGTCGGCACGATCGGCCGCCGTGTCACTCGGCAGCGGCTCGGAGCGGGTCGACCACAGCGAGAACGGCCTGGTGTCGCCAGCGCCAAGGTTGGCGCCGACGCTGGCAACCGCATAGGCCGGCGGCTGGGCGTCGGTCACCTCGGCGCGTTTATCCGGCATGGCGGACGCAGCCGTGCCTGCGGCGGGCGGCGTTCCGACGTCGCTCTCGGCGCGTTCGAGGAGCGGGCCGATGCGGCCGTGGCGCAGGCTGAGCTGGGTCTGTCGTTCCAGCAACTCGCCAACTTTGGTTTCCATGAGCTGCTGGTCGAGAAGCTGACGGCTGGTGATCCGGTCGACCTGGGCGCGCAGTGCGGAGATGCGGTCCTCATAGGCCTGCTGCATGCGCGCCTGCCGTGCCGTGGTCGCGCCGATCAGGTCGTCGCGCAGCACGAGATAGGAGGTCGCCAGTAGATAGCCTATCGCCATCGCCGCCAGCGCCGAGCCGCAAAATGCGGCGACCCATGGCCGTATGGTGAAATGCCTGATCTCGTTGCCCCGGGCGATAATGACCGTGTGGGGCTCATTGCGCCTGCCAAAGACCGTTGACTGACTGGCTACATTCACAGGACCAAGCTTTCGTTACGACACCAACGACAAGCCCGATTACACATCATTAAGGTTAACGGTCGGTTGCTGGCGCCCAGCTTGCAGCCCATGGGTTGCAGCCGGATTGCTTCGGCGCCCGTGCTTCACACGGGTTCAGGCCACAGCCGAAATTGACGTCCCGAAATCGACGTCAAAGCGCGCGCACCGCCTCCAGCACCGCCTCGGCATGGCCTTTGACGCGAACGTTTCGCCAGATCCGGGCGATCCGTCCGTCGCGGCCGATCAGGAACGTTGCGCGCTCGACGCCCATATAGCGGCGGCCATAGAGCTGCTTCTCGACCCACAGATGATAGGCTTCGATCACCTTGCGCTCCTCGTCGGCGACGAGGTCGACGGTCAGATCGTATTTCGACTTGAATTTGTCGTGTTTTCGGACACTGTCCGGCGACAGGCCGATCACGACAGCGCCGAGCTTTTCGAATTCCGGCTTCAACTGCGAAAAGCCGATCGCCTCGTTGGTGCAGCCGGTGGTGTCGTCCTGCGGATAGAAGTAAAGCACGACCGGCTTTCCCAGCAATGACGCGAGGCTGAGCGACCCGCCGCCGTCGCGGGGAAGGTCGAACTGCGGCGCAAGGTCGCCGACGTCGAGATCAGCCATATCGATGCCCTTGTTTGTGGTTACGCGCGAAGCCTCATCGATATATTGTCGCACCGGGAGTCGTCCACGGTCGAGTTCGTTCAACGGAAAATTGTGTGGATCAGGAGCAGCCGCAGCACGAGAAGATCAGATTCAGGCGTGATGAAATCACCGACCTGGGGGCCTTCCCGTCCGCGTGCCGCATACCGCCGCTCGGCCAGGGCCGCGGCGTTGGTATTCTTGCGCGGCTGTTTGCCGGCTTTTTGGCCCTTGTGCTGCTGGCCACCGCCGCTGTCTATGCGATCGGGATGTCCGGCTTCGGCGCCGAGCGGCTGCGGGCCGAAGCGGAAACGGCCATCGAGAAATTGGCCGGCGTCGACCTCGACGTTGCGGTCGGGCCGACCCGTCTCACGCTCGACGGATCGAGCTTCATTGCGCTGCAGGTCAGCGACGTCAGCCTCAAGACCGCCGACGGCAAGCCGCTGGCCGATGCCGGGCGTGTCCGCTTCGGCGTAAGGCTGATACCGCTGCTTTCGGGCGAGGTGCGGCTTACCAGCGCCAGGATTTCCGACGCGCGCATCGTGATGTCGGCGCTGCCGTCGGGCGGCGACTGGACGGCGGCGCTGCGCAATGACGACGGCCTCATCGATCCGGACAGGCTGGCCGGCACGGTCTTTGCCAGCATCGGTCACGCGCTCGATGCGGTGCGCGAGGAGCAGATGCGCCGGATCGAGCTGCGCAATGTCGACCTCGTTCCGCCCGAGGCCGGGTTGGTCAAACTGATCAGGATCGCGGATGCTACCGTTGCGCAGTCGGGGCCGGGTGGCATGGAGTTTTCATCCGACGCGACTGTCGACGGCAGGGCACTCACCATCGCCGCCTCAGCCAGCCGTGATACGACGACGCGGCGCGTGACGGCGTTGGATGCCAGCGTCGAGATAGCGCAGCTTGACCACGCTGCGGCAGCGCCGGGCGGGACGCTTGGCGCGATTGCCTTGAAGCTGGCGGGATCGGAAGGATCCGGCGAGAACGCGTCGCGGCTGACGGCCTCGTTGTCGTTCGCCGGTGCCGTGCTCGATCTTGGCACGCGTGGCTCGCTTCCAGCAGACGTCGATCTCGCTGCGACGCTTGTCGCCGGCGCCAACAAGGTCCAGGTGGACCGGCTGCAAGTGAGGACCGGTCGCTCGACATTCGAGTTCGCCGGTTCGATCGGGCCGAAGCCGGCGACTGGAACAGCGGGCGAGGAGCCGTCCTATCGCTACGACCTGACCAGCGACGGCTCGACGCTGGCGCCTTCGGAATCCTCCGAACCTGCGCTCGATTTCATCGCCCGGGTGGCCGGCGTCTACCAGACCCGCAGCCGCAAGCTCGTGGCCGAGCAGATCGGGATCAGATCCGGGTCCGCCAGCGAGGCGCTGGGCACGGCTTCTGTCGAGTTCGCCAGGGGAAAGGTGCCGGGCATATCTGTAGCCTTCAACGTCCACGACATGCCGGTCTCGCATGTCAAGCAGTTGTGGCCCTGGTTTTCGGCGCGAAACGCTCGCCTTTGGGTGCTGAAAAACCTGTTCGGCGGCCGCGTCGTCGACGCCAGCCTGCAGTTCCAGGTCGTGCCCGGGCGCCTTGGCAACGGGATCCCGCTTTCATCAGACGAGATATTCGGCCGGTTCCAGGTCGAAGGATCGCGCTTCGATACAGCCGGTCGCATTCCGCCGATACGCGATGCCGTCGGCGTCGTCGAATTCCACGGCAATGACGTCGACATCGCCTTGTCCTCGGGCAACGTCTATATGGCCAGCGGCCGCACGGTGGCGGCAAGCAACGGCACGATGACGATCAAGGCGGCGAACCGCCCGCCGGTGATCGGCGCGCTCGATATCGATGTTGCCGGGGAGGCGTCCGCAATCGCCGAGCTCGCCTCCTACGAGCCGATCAATGCCATGCGCCATGTCGGCCTGCTGCCGGACGACCTGTCCGGCACGGTGACCGGCCACGTCAAGGCGGATATTCCGCTGCAGTCAGGCGTCGACAGCTCGAAACTCGATTGGCTGGTGACGCTCGATTACAAAGACCTGTCGCTGGGCAAGCCGTTCGAAGACCAGACGGTGACCGACGCGGATGGGTCGATCACGGTCGAACGCGAGAAGGCGGTGATATCAGCCAAGGCGCTGCTCAACGGCATTCCAGCCGAACTCGACCTGATCGAACCGCTCAGGGATGGCGGACCGCCACGCAGCCGGAAAGTGGCGCTGATGCTCGACGACAAGATACGTGCCGCCGCCATGCCTGGCCTGTCGGAGCTGCTTTCCGGAACCGTCAAGGTTGAGATCGACAAGAGCGGCACGGGCAACCAGACTGTTTCAGCGGACCTGACCAATGCCAGGCTGGACATTCCCTGGGCAGGCTGGAGCAAGGGCCCCGGCATTCCAGCCAATGTCACATTTACCATGGCCAAATCCGGCGACACCACGACGCTGTCCGACTTCGACCTGAATGGAAAGACCTTTTCGATCGATGGCGGCGTGGTGCTGGTCAAAGGCGCCCTGTCCTCGGCGCGGTTCAGCAACGTCAAGCTGAACCGGGGAGACAACGTTGCCGTTTCGGTGAAACGATCGGGCATGGGCTACGCGATCGACATCAGCGGCAGCGCGCTGGACGCGCGCTCGCTGATCAAGCAATTCACGTCCGATGTCGACACCGCCACCAAGGCCACCGGCTCCGATGCGATTTCGGTCAGCGCCGACGTCAATTCGCTGACCGGCTTCCACAACGAGACGCTGTCGAACCTGAAGCTCGACTACAGCGCCGCCGGCTCGAGGGTGAATGGGCTCAAGGTGAGCGCCACGGCAAGTTCGGGTGCTGCCATCAGCATCAGCAACACGACCGGCGCCGGCAGGCGCGCCCTCAACGTGCGGTCGGCCGACGCCGGCGCAATCCTGCGGTTCCTCAACATCTACGAGCATATGGAGGGCGGTTCGATCACCCTGGCGCTCGCCGGGGCAAGCGATGGGCCGATGAAGGGCCAGGTCGACTCGCATGATTTCTTCGTGGTCAACGAGCCGAAACTCGCCTCGCTCGTATCGACGACGCCGGCCGGTGACAGCCGCAGCCTCAACGAAGCCGTCAAAGCCAATATCGACACGTCGAGAGTGAAGTTCGAGCGCGGCTTTTCCGAAATCGAAAAGGGCGCCGGCTATCTGAAGCTGGCCAATGGCGTGCTGCGCGGCCCGCGGATCGGCACCACCTTCCAGGGCACGCTCTACGACCGGAACAACAACATGGACATGACCGGCACCTTCATGCCGGTCTACGGCCTCAACCGCATTTTTGGCGAACTGCCGCTGTTCGGCGCGCTGCTCGGCAATGGCCGCGATCGCGGCCTGATCGGCGTGACCTACCGGCTCAGGGGCGATGCCAACAAGCCGAAGCTGGACGTCAATCCGCTGTCGGTGATCGCGCCCGGAATTTTCAGGTCGATCTTCGAGTACCGGTAAGGTCAAAACCCAATCACTTCGAGCGACCGAGACTTGACCCTAAGTGGATCGCCCCGGCCGAATTCACGCCCATGACCCCTGGACGAAGCCGCTCGCGCGCCAGTGCCGCGCGAGCGGCCTCGTCCTTGGGTGGGGGCCGGTCTTTTTTGCCTGTCCCCGATTGGATCCGGTTCGTAGTTGCCGGCTGGCTACAGGTGGGCAATACCGGCTTTCAGCAGTCCCTCGCGGACGTGCTGCACATCAGACTTCTGGGCATAGTGCAGGGTGGCGATAAATGAATCGAGGTCGAATTGGGGATCGATCGTTTTGATCTTGCCTAGATGCGCCGCGGCCGCGATTTCGTCGCCGAGCCAGCCGTAGCAGGCAGCGGCGAAAGCGTGCTGAACCGAGTCCATGGTTGACAGATGCATGAAAGCTTCGATCGCCTCGCCATACTGGCGCGCGGCGAAATGCGCCTTTCCCAGATGGCTCCAGAACCTCTCCGGGTGGTGCGGGTTCAACTGCATTGCCTTGCGGATCCATTCAATTCCCTCTTCCGGCCTCCCCAGCCACGTCAACAACTCGCCTTGCTGCACCACCACGAGGTCGTAATTGGGATTGAGGGCGAGGGCGCGCTCTTGATGGTAGCGCGCTGTGGTCAGCTCATTGTTGTTCACGTTCACTGCGGCGAGGATGCGGTGGACATCGGCATCGTTGTCGTCCAGCGCCAGCGCCCTGTCCAGCGCTGCCATGATGTCGTTCCAGACGGCATCCCTGTCTTTGCACCAGTTATGGACCCAGGCCTGGCCAAGAATGCAGGCCCGCCAGGCATGGGCATGGGCATAATCGGGGTCGAGCGCGACGGCCCTGCCTATCAAGGTTTGCGCGCGTTCATTATCCTCAATCGTGCCTCGGTGATGCAGCACCTTGGCAGCAAGAACACATTCATACGCGGCCATGTTTGCAGGTTTCGCCCGCGCGAGCTGGTCCCGCTGAGCCGCCTCGACACGACCGGGCAGCGTGGCTGCGATCGCCGCGGTTACCTCATCCTGAATCGCGAATATATCGTCCAGCTTCCGGTCATATTTGTCTGCCCAAATATGAGCGTCATTCGCCGTGTCGATGAGCTGAACCGTCACGCGCACCCTGTTGCCGATCTTGCGAACGCTTCCCTCCACCAGGTATTGGACGTCGAGTTTCTCGGCCACCTCGCGCACATTCACGGCGCGGTTCTTGTAGACGAAGCTGGAATTGCGCGAGATGACGAACAGTTCATGATGGCGGGACAGTTCGGTGATGATGTCCTCGGTCAGTCCGTCGGCGAAAAATTCCTGCTCGGGGTCGCCGCTCATGTTGTTGAATGGCAGCACCACTATCGAAGGTTTCGAGATGGATCGCTTTGCCTCGACTTCTGGCAGGACATGACTGTCAAACCCAACGCGATAGAGGCGAACCGGGCGGCTGATGTTCTTTAACGTCTTCTCGCCCAAATCCTCCATGGCAATTTCGAGACGGTCGGCAATTTGGGTCGCCACCGCTGCGGTCACGCAGATACCGCCGACGTCGGCGAGTTGCTCGATGCGCGAGGCAATATTGACGCCGTCGCCAAAAATGTCCTCATCGTCGAAAATGATATCGCCGAGATTTATGCCGATCCTGAATTCGATACGCCGTTCTTGCGGCACATCCGAATTGCGCCGTTTCATGCGCTGTTGGATTTCCACGGCGCATTTCACGGCATCGGTCACGCTCTGGAACTCAACGAGCATGCCGTCTCCGGTGGTCTTGATGATCCGGCCCTTGTTCTTCGCGATGGCGGGATCGACCAGTTCTATGCGATGGGTCCGAAGGCGTGCGAGCGTGCCGGATTCGTCGGCCTCCATTAGCCGACTGTAGCCCGCCATATCGGCAGCCAGAATTGCGGCTAGTCTCTGTTCCATCGCCTGAACCAAAAACCAAGCCTATCCTTCCTGGGCTGCCAAATCCAGCAATTTGGGCTTGGCTGAATGAAGAAGTCTTCCTACTGCAGCAACAGGAAAAGGCGGATCAGAACCTTCCGCTTTCCGCCAGGTGGCTGCGAACTCGATCGCATCGATGGCGGGAGACGCCCCGATCCGCGCGGCGTCAGACCGGAAACGTCCGACAAGAACACGAGTTGGGACCATAGTGGCCGCACTCGCTGACGTCTGCAAATGGCGCTACCTTCCTGTTCGAGAAACCGGAAGGATTGACCCGTTAACGACCTTCCTGACATCGCGCTTCAACGTCCGCACAGGGGGTGAATGCTGTCATTGTTGCGCAGTCGTGGAGCGACGAGCCACTGAATCACGATCTGCGAGCAGGTAACGATCGGCCAGCGCCGTGAACACTCGGGATCAGTTCGACTCGCCGCCGCGGGGACAATGAGACCTTGGCATGCGACATGGCAGATACTGTGGGCTGGACAAATCATGGGCCGGCCGCATTCCGCCCCGACCCGGAACTCGGATCGGGACGCTTTGACAAAGCGCACGTGATTTCGTCGCGTGAGATACCAATGTCGTTAAGAATGTCATCCGGTGACCGGCTCAACCCGTCCGTTATCATCCACATAGCTTTTCGCTCGGCGCGAAGGCGGAACCATCCGCGAATGTAGCCAATGGTGCCATTATGAAAACTTGTCCACATCGAAGTCATCTTAATCATCTGCTCGAACACACGGCACGGAACGGCACTGGCGGTATTCACCGCGAGAAGGACCGGTTACGTCGCATCTGACTCGTCTCAATTCCGAACTTATCGGTCTCGTCCGGCTGGGCGCATCGCGGCGGCAGCGACTGCAACCGCGCCGGCGAGGGTTGAAATGCTGATTGTTTTTCGTAACATAGTTCTGTTTCCTTTCAGCGATGATGGTTCATCAAGCGATCAAGATGACATGCATAGGTTGTGCCGGCCGACAACATAAGGCCAGAACCATCATCTTCTTCTACAAACAATTGCTATGCTAAGTTTACGGTGCGTGAGGTTGCGCTCGAACACAACGAATATATATTTCAAAGCTACTTTTCTAGCTTTAGCAAGCTATATTTTAACGGCAAGCTTGACAAATCCACCGCTAACCTCCCGGTGCTCCACCCAGGTGGTCAAGAGACGTTCGGCAAAAACGGGTTTGCGGGCCAGGGCCGCTTCGGAGCGGGCGGCGGATGCTTCGTTCCTTCTCTCACCGCTTGCGCATGGGCGTTTGTCGCTACGCTATCGGCCTGCGTCGTGCTATACTTTTTGTTTGGCTTCCTTCGACGGGAACGGAGATGTTCGACCTGTCAACCTTGACGCGGAGAAGCATTGGCGTTGCTCTTGTCGGTTGCGCGTTCCTCGCGCCGGCTGCCATGGGAGCGGTTACTGAAGATGTCGCGATGGGAATCCGCCTTGCGGAATTGCTTCGCGCGGGGCGAAGCGTTGTCTCCAACTATCAGACACTAATCAACGATCCCGCACTTGGCGACAAGCACCTCGACAGCGAGCGGTTTGCGAGCGAGGCCATCGCCGTTTACTCAAAAAACACCGGCCAGGACCCGTTTTCCGGCGAATTGACCAAACGCGACCGGCGTCTGCTTGAGGCGCAGATTGGGGCTATGCGGGAGGTGGTGGACGAGCAGCAAGATGACATCAACCGCGCTGGGATCGGGTTCAAGGGCTTCGTGCCGGCCGTTTTCGCGCGTCTGTTGAATGAGAAATTCGCCGCCAAGGTTGGCAACGAAGCTCTGGTGCGCGTGACTGCGCCCGAGCAACTCGTGCGCAACCGCAAATCTCTTCCGGACGCTTGGGAAGCCAGCGTCATCGTAAGCGTCTTTTCAGATCCGAGGAGAGCAAAAGGCGAAGCCTACACGGACGTGACCGAGGTGGAGGGACGCCCGGCATTTCGAATGCTCCTGCCCGAATACTATACGGAGTCGTGTCTTTCCTGCCACGGCGAGCCGAAGGGCGAGATCGACATAACTGGATATCCCAAGGAGGGCGGAAAAGCCGGCGATCTGGGGGGCGCAATCAGCATCGTCTTGTTCAAATGAGCGTCCTGGAACAGACACCCCACGAGGTGGAAGCCATACCGGTGCCGTCGAAATCCCTGGGACGTCGCCTTGCCAGTCTGCCGATCGCGGCCCGCGTAGCTGCACTGACAGCGGCCGGCCTTATCAGTCTCATCGTATCTTCCATCCTTCTCACGCAGGCGCTTTATCGCAGTGCCGACCGCACCGCAGACACTAAGGCATTGTTCGATCTCGCGGCGACTGCGGCTGCGGCGCACGTGACCTTTGGCGAATTGCGATACTGGCTCACCGATTTGTCGGTCAGCTTGCTAATGAACTCCCAGCGGAATGCCGAGCAGGCGCGTGAGCGACTGCTGGACCAACTGGACGGCCTTTCGAAATTATCCCCCGATGCAGTGAGGGAAATCCGTGTCGAGATCGATGACTACATCAAAAGGGCACTAGAGGCGGCGGACAGCTATACTCAGGATAACCGCATCATTGGAAACGCCCTCCTGGCCGAGGCGCGAACCCACAGCACAAATGTCGATGCCGCCCTTAACAAACTTGTCGAGCAAGTGAGCGCCGAGGCAGAAGCCGCTCGCAACGAGGCTGTAAGGCTAGCCCAGAAAACCGCGACTACCGCTGCCATTCTGGTGGTCATCGTGCTGTTGATTGGGTCGCTTCTTACAATCCTTGTCCTTCGCTCGATCATTGGCCCGTTACGGCGGCTGAACCGGGTCATCGGCGAACTGACGCAAGGACGCTACAATATTGAAATACCGATTGAGGGAGGCGACGAACTCGGCGCAATGTCGCGGACGCTTCGACTTTTTCGCGCGGGCGCGATTGAAAAGAAACGACTGGAAGACGAGGCGGAGCAGCAACGACGGACGATCGCAGCGGCGCTTGAGGCAATTTCTGACGGATTTGTCCTATTCGATCCGCAGGACAGGGTCATCCTGGCCAACAGCAAATTTTGCGAATTCTTCCCTGACCATGCGCGAGCTTCTCTTCCTGGGCAAAGCTTCCAAGAAATCTTGGAGCAACGCCTGGCAGGCGGGCAAGTCGACCTTGCGGGCGCGTCGCCGGAGGAGTGGATTGCCCAGCGGTTACACATCCACAAGGCCCCAGCGGGCTTCGTCGGCGAGGATCGCTTTGGCGACAGATGGGTTCGCGTAAGCAGGCGAAAAACGCCTGACGGCGGCGCGGTCGCCGTTTACACCGACATCACGGAATTGAAACTGAGACAAGACGAACTCGAGCGCGCCAAGAGCCGTGCTGAATCGACGAATGAAGCCAAGAGCCGCTTCGTCGCATCCGTCAGCCACGAACTGCGTACGCCGCTGAACGCGATTATTGGCTACAGCGAGATGCTGATCGAAGATGCGAGCGACCAGCACATGGTGGAATTCGTTCCGGAACTGAAGAAGATCGCCGCGGCTGGTCGCCATCTCCTGGGGCTCATCAACGACATCCTCGACTTGTCGAAGATCGAGGCGAACAAGATGGAAATTTTCTTGGAAACGTTCGACGTCGCCGATTTGATGCGCGACGTCCAGGCCACAGTCGCGCCTCTGATGGCGAAAAACCGAAACGGTTTCGTACTGGACCTCGAGGACGACCTCGGGAAAATGCATTCGGACCAGACGAAGTTGCGTCAGAACCTGTTTAACCTGCTCAGCAACGCCGCCAAGTTTACCGAAGGGGGTCGAGTAACACTCGCGGTGCGTCGCGACAGGCGACCAAACGGCGATTGGCTGATATTCAAAGTGTCCGACACCGGGATCGGAATGACGTCGGAGCAGCAGGAACGGCTCTTCGACGCTTTTACGCAGGCGGACGCATCCACCACTCGCAACTATGGCGGAACGGGGCTTGGCCTCAGCATAACCCGGAGTTTTAGCCGAATGATCGGAGGCGTTGTAAAGGTCGAGAGCGAACTCGGAAAAGGCTCGACCTTCACAATGGAGATTCCAGCCGAGTTCAAAAAAGAATCTAGCGAGCAACACCCCTCCGAAGCTGTGCCGTTGCCGCCACGAGACACGGCGGTTCTGATCATAGATGATGAACCAGCCGCCCGAACCGTCATCGCCAGCGCCTTGGCGGAGGCGGGACTGGCATCGTTCGAAGCAGCAAGCGGCGAGGAAGGAATAGCCGCTGCTCGAGCGCATCGCCCCGCGGCGATCATTCTCGACATCATCATGCCGCATCAGGACGGCTGGTCAGTGCTGCGATCTCTGAAGAACGATAGGGAGCTTTGCGAGATTCCTGTGATCCTTGCGACGATACTTGCAGATCGCGAACTCGGCCTCTCACTCGGGGCGGTTGAATACCTGACGAAGCCGATCGACACCGAGAAGCTGATTCAAACAATTGAGGCTTGCGGCGGTGGCAACCGCGATGTGCTTGTAATTGATGACGACCAAGCCTCCCGCGATTTCCTTCGGCGTATCCTGATCAAGAAGGATTGGCGGGTTCACGAGGCAAGCGACGGCGTGCGCGGCCTTGGCCTGATGAAACGGTTATTGCCGCGCCTGGTGGTGCTTGATCTGCTGATGCCCGAAATGGACGGATTTCAGACATTGAGTGAGATGCAGCAGACGCCCGAACTGCAGAACATTCCGGTGGTCGTAGTTACCTCGAAAGATCTGTCGATGAACGAGCTCGAATGGCTCCGCGATAGGGCGGTTGCCGTTGTGACCAAGGGCGCGAACAGCAGGTCTCAATTGGTCAAGGCGCTCGAACGCCAGATTTCCGCGGCCGAGTAGGCTGGCCCGGCATCTCAGTTCGTTGACCCATCGTTAGAAGGGGCCGAAGATGACGAGAATCCTTCTGGTGGAAGACAACGAAATGAATCGCGACATGCTCTCGCGGCGGTTGTCGCGGCGTGGGTTCGAAGTGCTTATTGCAGAAAACGGACAATCCGGCGTGGAACTAACCATTTCGGAAAGACCGGATCTGATCCTTATGGATATGAGCCTGCCCGTGATGGACGGATGGGAGGCGACACGGCGGATCAAGGCTGATCCGGCCACCTCCGGGATCCCTATAATCGCGCTTTCTGCACATGCTATGACCAGCGATCGGGAATTGGCGCTTGAGGCCGGCTGCGATGACTACGACAGCAAGCCGGTGGACCTGCCGAGGCTCGTCCAGAAAATCGAACAATTGCTTGCCGCAAATCCGTGAGCCGCCGAATCGGCGGATTGGAGACATGACTGCCAAGAATGAGTTCCAACGCCACGCAATAGCCGCCCATCTGGCGCAGACGCTTGCTGGACCAGCACGGGCAATCTCGGGATTTCAGGAACTGCTGCTAGAACAGGTGCAGAACCACAGTCTCGTGCACATCACTCCAGATCTTGAGAGGGTCGGCGCCGCTGCCCGGCAATTGAACAGCCTCATCGACAGCTTGATCCATGGCAAAGCCGACTATCCGGACCATGCAGGGCGCGAGATCGAGGCGAAACTGCGCCACGATTTGCGAACACCACTCAACGCGATTATCGGCTACTCCGAAATGATCCTTGAAGAAGCCGAAGAATTGCACGAACACGCATTGGACGAAGATGTCAGAGTGATGCTCGCGGCTGCGGCCGAGCTGTTGGCGCATGTCGATGCAATTGCCGGCCTATCGCGCGCCAGCGACAACGAAGGGCTGTGGACGACGGATCAGGCAGAGATCGATGCAGCAGGGCTCGAAAGGGCGCTGGGCAAGACCGAGCGCGATGCATTCTCAGGACGCAACGGTAGAATACTTGTCGTCGACGACATCGGCAGTAACCGCGATCTTCTCTCGCGCCGCTTGCTGCACGACGGTCATCAGGTAGTCACTGCCGAGTCAGGCCTGTCCGCGCTGACCCGCCTTGCGGAATATGAATTTGACCTTGTTCTGTTGGACATACTGATGCCGGACATGAACGGCATCGAGGTGCTCTCGCGATTGAAAGCTGAGCGCCGGTGGCGGCACATCCCGGTCATTATGATATCGGGGCTGAACGAAGTCGACGCCGTGGTCCGCTGCATCGAGGCGGGAGCCGACGACTACTTGCTTAAACCGTTCAATCCGGTCCTGCTGCGCGCCCGGATCAACTCCAGTCTGGAGAAGAAGCGTTGGCGCGACCGCGAGCACCAGTATCTTCAGCGGATCGAGGCGGAAAAGCGGCGGGCCGACTCGCTTCTACATGCCGTCCTGCCCGGTCAAATCGTTGCGCGGCTGCAAGGGGGCGAGGAGATCATTGCGGACCGGTTCGAGGAAGTGACCATCCTTTTTGCCGATATTATCGGATTCTCGCCTATCGCAGCGAAATTGCCGGCATCCGACCTTATCAAGCGCCTCGACCGGATGTTCAGCATGTTCGACGCGCTGGCGGAGAAGCATTCCGTGGAGAAGATCAAGACAATCGGAGACGCGTATATGGCCGCTTGTGGTCTTCCGGAACCGGCGGCCGATCACGCCGACAGGACCGTGGCGCTGGGAAAATCCATGCTGGACTCGTTGAGGCTCTTGGCGGCGGGCAGCGACAGTTTTCGTGTCCGAATCGGCGTACACACCGGACCGGTGATCGCCGGTCTGATCGGCCGACATCGGTTCGTCTATGATGTCTGGGGCGAAACCGTGAACATCGCAAGCCGACTCGAGTCCCAGGGCGTAGCCGACCGCATGCAAATCTCGGAGGCAACCAGGCGCGCTCTGCACTCCTCTTGGGAGCTAGAACCGCGCTGCACTGTGGAACTGAGAGGCGTCGGCAAGATGGAGACCTATCTCGTTCGACACTGATGTCTGATTCCTCATCGAGGTCGAATTGGGGATCGAGCGTTCTGATCTTGCCTAGCTGCGCCGCGGTTGATCGAGCGCAAAGCGCCTGAGGCGGCCAGTCACCATCAGGTCAGTAAGAGCCCCCAGCGCGACGAAGCGAAGACTTGCCGATATACTCGATTGTCCACACCTGTCACGGAAAGCTGCGAGGTCGCCTCAGCAATGGCATGACCGCGTTTTAAGGGCGTGCCCTCCGCCGCGTCGCCGTTCGGCGCGAACCGATTGCACCGCTGCGGCCCGTCGTGCCGTGGGACGGACTGCGCGATGCGCTCACGTTCGGGCCGAAGTCGCCTCATGAGCTGTCTAGTCCCCGGGCGGCAGGCCACTGGAACGAAGGGCGGCCTCCTCGACCTCAAGTTGCGTGGGTTCGCATCGGATTTGGGTCGAAGCCCATCTTCGTATGGTGAAGTCAGGATGGTAGCGACCCAGACGGCAACTTTCCACCCTCTTGAGACTTAGAACGCTCCATCGCGGTATAATCCGAGCCCATGCGCCGGCCAGCTCGGTCGCGCCAATTGCCTACTTTCCTGGCGCTTCTCCAGAGCCGACCTTCGCGCAAGGACTCGAGTCGACCCGTAGCTGACTTCCTGCGGAGAAGAGCGTAGGCAAGCTTCCTCGTGCGCGCGCACCGTGCCGGGTGTATGTTGCTGATATGGGTTTGGCCGACGCCCATTAGGCTCTCACGCGACCTAGCGGGGTCGGGTCAGCAACGGGAGGAAGTTATGACAGACGTGACGCTAAGGAATCAGAACTCCGAGCTCGTTCGGCGCGGTTATGCCGCGTTCAACTCGGGAGAGATGGACACGCTGACGCAAATCATCGACGAATCCTGCACGTGGCATACTCCGGGGAAAAGTCCGATCGCCGGAGACTACGAAGGCCGCGAGGCGACCTTTGGCCAGTTCGGCCGCTATGGCGGCGAAACCAACGGGACCTTCAGGGCCGATCTTTTGCATGTGATGGCGAGCGAGGACGGACGCGTGGTCGGCGTCCATCGCAATACCGGGGAGCGCAACGGCAAACGGCTGGATGTGCTCTGTTGCATTGTCTTCGACGTCAAGAATGGCAAGGTGATTGACGGCCGGGAGCACTTCTACGACCTCTACGCCTGGGATGCGTTCTGGGCTTAGCCTCGCGAGTTATCTCGGGCGGCACGCGAGACTGCCCCGGGGTCCGGCCCGGATGGGTCAGCTCAGGGGCGCTACTTGCTCGTTGGGACGAGACCAACGACCGCTTCCCACCCTAACCCGTCCTTTTTCAGCCTTATCATGAATGTCGCGCAGGCTTGTAGATCAGACATTGCGCTGGCGCGGTTCGAGCGCTCCAGTTAATTCGAGCATCTGATAGCCGGCCAGAGTGTGATCAGAGATCCGACAACCCAAGAGCGTCCTTTCCCGCAATGCCTTGACCATCTATCCCGACAGCGGTGCCGCAATAACGCCTCCAGCGATCAGGCCAGCGACCGAAGTTGGGTAGTCGCAGAATCCGCCGGCGTGCTCCCAACGGCCGGTAAAACAGAATGCATTGGTTTAAAGGGCGGCCATGGGCACTTCCGCGAGATTGCTCCCAGCGGTTGTCGGTGCTAAATTTGGTAGAAGCTGCCGCACTGATTTGTCCGAGTGCGCCGCCTGCCGCCGCCGATGTGTTCTTGGAGTGGCCTAAAGAGGTGGCAGGGTTTGGAGACCGGGACGATGAGCTTGACGCGCCGCGATGTGTTGATCGCCGGGAGTGTGGGGTTTGCCGGGGTCGCGCTCTTCTCGCCGCGGAGCGCGCGTGCGAACGATGAAGCGTTGGATCTCATCGAGCAGCTCACCGGACGGACGGCCACGGTGTCGGATCGCCTTCACCTGATAATGCCGACGGACTTCCCGACCGGCTACACCGTGCCCATGAGTCTTTACATCGACAGCCCCATGACCGAGGCCGACCATGTAAGGCAGATGCGCGTGTTCGCGCCGCGGAACCCGCTCATCGAAGTGGCCAGTTTCCACTTCGTCCCGCAACGCAGTCTGCCCCGCGTGTCGACGCGCATCCGGCTTGCCAAACCGCAACACGTCGTCGCTGTCGCTGAAATGAATGACGGCATTTTGCTGATGACCACGACGTGGGTCCGTGTCGCCACGGATGGCTGTGCCTGAGGATCGGAGAGAGACTGTGATCACCCCGACACCACGCGTGATCGTGCCAAACGCTGCGGCGAAGGGGGAGATTTTTCAGGTCAAGACCATTATCAGCCATGAGATGGAAACGGGGCTACGCCATGATGATCAAGGCATTGTAATCCCGCGCAAGATCATCAACAAGTTTGTCTGTCGCTACAACGAAACTGTGGTGTTCAGTGTCGATCTTCACGAGGCGATTTCGGCCAACCCGTTCTTCGAATTTTCCTTGCGCGCGACGGAGAGCGGCCGGCTCGATTTTGTCTGGGAAGAAGACGGGGGTGCCGTCTATATGTTGTCGCACCAGTTCACGGTCGGTTGAGGTGTCGACGCAATCGAGCTGCGCGAATTATAGCGTGACAAGTTGAGTGGGAGCGTGACCGGAAAACTGCGAAACAGACGGGTATTCAGCATGCGCCCCGTCGCGAGACCTGCGATTGCCACGGGCCTCGTGCTGCTCTTCAGCCAATCCGGCGCGGCGGCGGGGCCCGATCAAGGCGCTCAACTCGCCGCAATCTGTGCGTCCTGCCATCGTCTCGATGGCGGCGGCACAGGCATTCCCAGCATCATCGGGCTTGGTGAGGAGAGGCTTACCAACGCCCTGCTTGCCTACCGGGCGAGCGAGAGTCCAAATCACATCATGCACGTTATCGCGCTGTCGCTCAGCGACGAGGAGATCGCGAGCGTCGCGCGCTATGTCGCAGCGCAGGGAAGTAACCCGCGATGAAATCCTGGACTCGTCGCGAGTTCGGCCGCCTCACCGGAGCAGCGTTGTTAACGGCGCTCAACCAGCCGAAGGCGCGGGGCCAGGCCAAGGCGCGTGTCGTCGTGATCGGCGGCGGCATCGGCGGCGCAACGGTCGCCAGATATCTCGCCGCCAGCGCCACGGCTATCGAGGTGACCCTGGTTGAACCGCGGCAGAGCTACGCGACCTGTTTCTTCAGCAATCTCTATCTCGCCGGGCTGCGCCCGTTCGAATCGCTCAGTCATGGTTATGAAGCGCTGGCAAAACAAAATGGTATCATCGTCATTCATGAGTCCGCCGCGGCGATTCACCCGGCGGCGAAAACCGTTGCGCTCAACAACGGTTCAAAGCTCAGCTACGACCGTCTCGTTGTTGCGCCAGGCATCGCATTCAGGGATCGGGCGCTTAAGGGCTATGACGAAGCGGCGATGGAGATCATGCCGCACGCCTGGAATGCAGGACCGCAAAGCAAGCTGCTGCGCCGGCAACTGGAAAGCATGGAGGACGGCGGGCTGTTCGTGCTCGTTGCTCCGCCGAATCCGTTTCGCTGCCCGCCCGCCCCCTACGAGCGCGCTTCCCTCGTCGCATCCTATTTCCAGCGCCGCAAACCCAAGGCCAAAATTCTGATCCTCGATACGAAAGACAGCTTCAACGCGCAGGACCTGTTCCAGGACGCTTGGAACCGCCACTATCCGGGAATGATCGAATGGCTACCGGCTCAGTTCACCGGCGGGGTCACGGCAATCGACGCGAAGACCCGGTCGGTGATCACCGCGGGAGCTACATTCAAGGCCGCGGTGGCCAATGTCATCCCGGCGCAAATGGCCGGGCGCTTGGCGCAGCAGGCGGGGCTCGCCAATCGGTCGGGCTGGTGTCCGGTCGATCCGGTCACCTTCGAATCGGCGCTGCAGCCCGGCGTCCATCTGGTCGGTGACGCGATCATCGGCGGGGATATGCCGAAATCCGCCTTCTGCGCCAACAGCCAGGCCAAAGCCTGCGCCTTTGCCATCGCGGCCGATCTCACTGGATCAGCGCGTTTCCCGGCGCATTTGTTCAACACCTGCTACACCTATCTCGCCCCCGACGATGCGTTCAGCAACGCCATCAGCTTCAAGCCCGTCGACGGGAAGCTCAAGAGCGTCATCAGCTTCGTCAGCAAGGTCGAGGAAAGCTCCGAGGTCCGCCGGCAGGCTGCGCGCGCGGCGGAAGGCTGGTATGACGCCTTCACGCACGACGTGTTTGGCTGAAACGAAACTCAACTCCGCTCGACGGCCGGGCCGGCCATTGCGGAAATGCCGGCGCCATCGTGGGTACGCTGCGACTTGGTGCCGGATCGTTGCTCCGGGATCAGCGCTGGAACAGGATCGGGCAGCCGCTCCAGCCGCAGCGAATTCACCACCACGAGAATGCTCGAGCCGGCCATGACCGCCGCCGCAAGGATTGGCTGCAGAAGTCCGAATGTTGCGAACGTCAGGGCGACGAGGTTGTAGCCGAACGCCCACATAAGGTTGGTCAAGATGGTCCTGCGGACCGCACGGGCCACGTCGACGATCCAGGGCAGCATCCACAATCCGTCCGCAGGCAGCACGAGCGCTGCAGTCTCGCGGGCGAGATCGGTGGCGGAGCCGACGGCAATACCGACATCTGCGGCGGCCAGGACCGGCCCGTCATTCAGTCCATCGCCGACCATCGCCACCGAACCGTGGTCATGGCGGAGCCGATCCAGGGCCAGCCGTTTGGCCTCCGGCGAAAGGCCCGCTTGGACGTCCTTGATCCCGACCAGAGCCGCGATCCGCTCCGCCGCTTGCGCCAAGTCGCCGGTCAACAGCGTGGCGTCGAGCCCGCGCTCACGCAGGGCCGCGATCGCGGCATGCGCCTCGGGAAGCGGTGAATCATCGAGCGACAGCACGGCGTGAACCTGCTCGCCCCAACCGACATAGACCACCGAATAACCGCTCGCCTCCAGCGACCGCGCACGCTCAGTCAGCGACGGGGGAAGCGGCCAGCCCAGATCATTCATCAATCTGCCGTTCCCTGCCGCTACGGGCCGGCCTTCGGCGCTGCCGCGGACGCCACGGCCGGGAACCGTCCGGACATCGCGGGTGACGAGCGGCGTGATGCCGCGCTGAGCGGCGGCTGCCGCGATGGCCCGCGCCAGACCATGCTCGGAAAGTCGCTCCAGACCGGCGGCGCGCGCCAGCACTTCGTCGATGCCGACCTCCTGGCAGTCGACGCCGACGAGACGCGCTTTGCCCGCCGTCAGAGTGCCGGTCTTGTCGAAGGCGAGCAACCGGACACGCGCGAGGGTCTCAAGCACGCCGGGGTCGCGGACAAGGCAGCCGTGCCGTGCCAACCGGCCGATGCCGAGTGATGTCGCCATCGGAGCAGCGAGGCCGACGGCACAAGGACAGGCAACCACCAGTACCGAGAGGCCAATCAGCAACGCCCGATCGAACGGCAATGACTGCGCCCAGTAAACGATCGTCAGCCCGCCGAGGGCGAGGACGAGCGGCACGGACACGCCAACGACGCGATCGGCAAGACGCTGGGTTGGACTGCGACGGCCCAGCGCTTCGCGCACCGACCGGCAAATCCGCGCCCAGCGGGTTGCAGTTCCGTCACCGCTGCTTTGGATCAGGAGCGGGCCGTCGATATTGATACTGCCGGCAATCACCTTGGAGCCGGCGCCCTTGGTCACTTGCCGACTTTCTCCGGTAATCACGGCTTCATCGGTGTTCGATTCCCCTTCGACAACCACGCCGTCGACCGGAATGCGCTCGCCTGGCCGGACCCGCACCAGCATGCCGGCCGACACCTCCCGCACCGGACGGCGGATCTCTGCCGCGCCATCGATCACGGTCGCGCTCTCGGCTTCTGCGGCCAGAAGAGGTTCGAGGTCGCGCGCCGCCCTGGCGCGGCCAACAGCCTCGAGATAGCGGCCAACGGTGAACAGCATCAGCACCATCACGGCGGTGTCGAAATAGACATGCGTGCTGCCCTCGAACACGGCAAATGCCGAATAGAGGTAAGCGGCAGCGACGCCAAGCACGATGAGTGCCGACGACGTCACTCGTCCCTGAATACCATTGAGCCACATTTCGCGCAGATAGGGTCCGCCGAGAATCACCACCGCCGGCGTCGCGAAGATCCAGAGCAAAACGTGGATCCACGGCAGCACGCCCGCATCGACGCCGGTGAACGCGTCCGAATAGAGGAGGAGGCTGAACATCATGATATTCATGGAGAGAAAGCCTCCCACGCCGAGCTGGATCAGAAGCCAGGCGGCTTCCCACTCTTCGTGTCTGCCGCTCTTCACCTGAAAGGCGATGCAACAGCCGTAGCAGCAGAATGCGCAAGCCTCACCGTTGAGCCTGCGCTCCATCGGGCGCAGGCCGAGGGGCAGCGAACAATGGCTACAGAGGATATCGCCATGCGCAGTCATGCAGGATGTCCGCCCAGCCAGGCAAGGCCGATATGCGCGTCGGAAGGCAGGAGACCACGGCCGAGCGTGATGAGACCGAGCAAAAGAATAAAGCCGCCAGCCAGCCGCACGCCGCGCCGCCGCCAGGCTGGCCCTAGTATCCGGCCAACGCCGCCCATCATCAACATCGCAGGGAAGGTTCCCAGTCCGAACCATGCCATGACGAGAAGCCCGGGAAGCGCTCCGGCGGTGCTCGCCGCCTGGGCGGCGAAGGCATAGACCAGGGGACATGGCAGGAAGCCGTTGAAAACGCCAAAGGCAAGCGGTGCTGCGCTGCTCCGGGCGGTCAACAAACCGCGCAGAGACAATGCAAATGTGCTGCCGCCAAATCCGATCGCAAGACGATGGAAGACCTGCAGCAAGCCGAAGAACTGCAACGCCATGGCAATCATGAGCAGGCCAGCGACGATCGCGAGAATTCGTTGGGCGGTGTCGAGGGAGCCGTTCAAGAGCGGCGCCGCCGTTAGACCTTGCGTGGTGCAGATGACCTGACCGATCGCACCCGCGAGCCCGCCCAGAAAGCAATAGGTTGTCAATCGGCCGGTATTATAGAGCAGGTGGCGAAGGACGGTTGCGCCTCCGCCTCGCTGATCGCGGCCCAGCGCGCAGGCAAAGCCGCCGCACATGCCGATGCAATGAAAGCTGCCTGCAAATCCAGCGGCGAAGATCACGAGGTAGTAGATCATTGGCGTTTTCGCAGCGCCGCGTCCGCGTCGCTATTGCCGCACAAGATAGACAAGAAAGATGATAAAGCCGACGGTGCAGCCGCCATAGATGAGGAAGCCGAGCATCTGTGGCAAGCCGGCGTCAGCGAGCTTGAAAACCGTGTCCTGTAGCATCCGCTGCTCCTATGTCAGCCGAAATAAAGACGAAGCACGTTTACCGCCACCTCGAAGGCCAGGAAAAGGAGGTTCAATGTGGCGACCCCAAGGAGAATTTTGGCTACCAACATCTCCATCACTCCTGCCTTACCAGCTCTTGCGACAGTCTTCTTAGAACAGACGGCCGGGGCCGAGCCCGCCCCAGTAAACATACATGTAATACAGCCCCCAGGCGAACAGCAGCACGTAGACGACGAGAAGCCATAGCGGAATGAAGCCCACACGCGCCTGTATCAGGCCGCCGGCATAGTCCTCTAGTTCAGGGTGCGAGCTTTGACGTACATCCAGTTCCGGGTGCCTCGGGCTCTCCGGATCGCTGCTCTGCAGATCGCTCATTCTCCATCTCCCTTTCAAAAAAGCCGTTGGCGGCTTTGTCGGTGCCGCTCAACGCGCCGGATAGGACGCCCCAGATGAACAAGAACAGGGCCGCCAGGCTCATCATCATGGCGCCGACATAGGGTCCGGTGACTTCAAAACCGAGCATGCACTAACCTCCGGCGGGTGCCTGTTCCTCGCCAGGCGGCGCTGGCGGGCCGGACGCCGGCACCGACGGATCGGGCACATAGGCTCGCTCAGGCTTGTCAGCGACCAGTTCCAGATCGTTCAGCGCCGCGCGGGCCTCCTGCTTGATCGACAGCGGCTGCAGCGAGAGCGGGTCTTTATAGGCGGAAAGCGCCACCACGAAATAGGAAAGCGCCCACCGGTCCTCGTCCGGAAAAGAGTCCCGATAGGACGGCATCGGCGTGCCGCTGAGGCCGGTAGTTATCGTCCGGAAGATGTCTTCGACGGCCGGGCCAGACTTGAACTGGCCGCTGGTGAGGTCGGCCGGCACGGCGGCGAACCCGAGATCATCCTTGAGGCCGGCAGCCTTCTCGCCGTCGCCCTTGCCGCCTTGGCCGTGGCACTCCCAGCACTTCGCCACCTGCCAAATCTCCTTACCTCGGTCCAGCATCGTCTGGGACGGGGTCGGCGGGCGCCCGATATACAACGGTGGGCCAGGCGGTTCCTCGACGAAGAAAGCGTAAGGACTGGCGGGATCGGAACGGTCAACCGCTAGCTCATATTTGATGTATTGGATCACCGCCAGCCGATCGTTGAGCGGCAGTTCGTACCAAGGGGGCATTGCCGTGCCGCGGATGCCGCGAGTAATGGTGCGCAGCATGTCGCCGTCCGTGGGCAGGGGCTCCTTTGTCAACCTGAACTTGAAGACTGCGGACGTGAAGTCCCTGGGCCGCTGGTTAAACATAAAGGTGGCGGCCGGCCCGTTGCCGTCGCCTTTGGCACCGTGGCAACCGATGCAGCGGCGCTCATAGACTTCCTTCCCATAAGCAATCCATTCCTCGGAGCGCGGCATCGTCGCATCCATGACCTCCAGGCTTTGCGGCTCGAAAAGATCGCGCCATTTACCCCGGTTCGTGCCGAGCTTCTGGACGTAGGAAACGAGCGCCGCCACCGATTCCGTCTCCGCCGCGATGCTGACGGTTTCTCCTGTGTATTCGTCATTCGGCGTCAGGATGATCGGCTTTCTTTCGCGCGCCTTCAGCGGCACGAACAGCAACCCGTACGCATTCGGCGTCAGCTGGATGGCTTGCTGGCTGTCGAAGTCGAACAGGCCTTCGGTGACCCCTGTCCTTTCCAGGGTCCGATTTCCAGCGCCGTCGTCAACGATACGGACGGCTGCATCGGGCTCGTGGAAGAGGCCGCGATACGGCGCCATTATCGAGTCCGGCACCAGCATCCGCGGATTGTAGAAGTGCGCCAGGTGCCATTCGTCGCTGTATTTCAGGCCGACGCGCGTCAGGTCCGGCCCGATCCGGCGTGTGCCTAACAGGTGCGGCACGTCATAGGCGTATTCGCCCGCCTCGCTGACCGGTCCCCAGCGGCGGATCTCGCCGGTCACCGGCCGCACGAATTGCGAATGGCAGTACCAGCAGCCTTCGCGCAGGTAAATGTTGCGGCCGCGACGCTGCTGTTCGGTGTAGTCAGTCGCCTCTGAAACCGTCCATTTCAGCTGGCCGAAATCCGTCCGCACCACCGAGGTCACGCGCGTAGTTCGCGAGGACGGCTCCACGAAGGGCAGCACGCCCTGCGTGATCACCGCGAGGGTGATGCAAAAGACGCCGGCGAACAGCGCGAAGAAGCGAACGTTCACTGCGCGGGCCCTCCCGCCGGGGCCGGGATAGGCGCCTCCACCGGCCCGCGGACGCGTCGCGCCTCAGCCGCCGGGCTGGTCAGTGCAGTCAGCATCAGATTCACCACCAGCAGCGACATACCGATATCCATGCTGATCCCTGCCAGGGTCCGCGCCAGCCAGTAGGGCTTCACCCAGACGAGCGAGTCGAGCCATTCGACCCCATTCATCCATTGATAACCCTGCTGCAGCCCGCCCGCTGTGAGGACCAGGCCCATGGTCGTGATGCCGACGGTGATCAGCCAGAACGACCAGTTGCCGAGCTTGAAGGACCAGAGTTCGCGCCCGAACAGCCGCGGCCAGGTATAGACGAGGCCCCCCATCGCCCAGACGACGAAGGTGCCGAACACGGTGAGATGCGAATGCGAGATCACGAAATCGGTGAAATGGGTCGGCTGCTGCAGCTGCCGCAGCGCCTCGGTCGAGCCCTGGAAGCAGCCGACGAGATACATGAGCGAGCCCATGATCAGGAACTTCGCCGGCAAGTTCCTGCCGAACTCATGCCACTTGCCCATCATGGTGCCAAAGAAGTTCACCAGTACCGTCCACACCGGAATGATCAGCAGCATCGACGTGACGACGGCCAAGGTCTCGGCCCAGTCCGCGATCGGGCTGTAGAGGTAATGGTGGATGCCGACGAACGGGTAAAACAATGCCAGGGACCAGAAGCCTACCAGCGAGAGCTTATGGGCATAGAGCGGATTTCGCGCGCTGATCGGCAGGAAATAGTAGATGATCACGTAGCCCGCGGGCGTTAGCCACAGCCCGACGATGTAGTGGAGATAGAGGCCATGGAAGGCGGCGCTGTTGATGCCCGAGATCGTGTACGGCAGGATGAAGCTTCCAAGCACGAAGTTCATCGTCGTCCACACGAAAGTGGCGATCAAGTACCATAGCGCGACATAGATCGCCGGCTCGAGCCTTCGACTGATCGTGATCAGGAATTGCGCGGTAGCAACGGCCACTACGATGAAGAATGCGACCTTCGCATAGAGCGGAAACTCTCCGGCTTCCAAACCGTCACTGTCGCCGAACAGCAAGCCGACCAAACCGGCAAGCGTTGCGACGTTCCAGACCCATGCGAGAAGAACCGACCACTCCGACCATATTACCCGCACCCCCGACAGACGCGGCACGAGATAGTAGCAAAGGCCGATGAAAAGCGTCGAGAAAGCGCCGAAGATGACACCGTTGACGTGGACCGGGCGCAGCCGGCCGAAGGTGAGTTCGAGATTCCCCGATCCGAGATAGTCGGGGTAGTTGAAGGTGCTCGATATCAGGACGCCGACGGATGGCGTTACCATCAGCCAGAACATGCCGAAATAAAGCCAGGTCCGCACGACCCGGTTGTCGACCAGCGCATCCAGGTCCACATTCGCGAACTTGCCGCGCAGCTCCATCCCAGTCTCTGCCAACGCATAGACCTCCCCGCGCGGTTCCCGGGCCGCACGACTGCTTCAACCCACCCATCGAGGTGTCACCCCGATGGCGGACGCGCTCCCGTGAAGCCGAGCCCCGGCTATCGACGAGACTAGTACTTGCCTGGCACCAACACCGAACCAGTGTTCGACCAGGTGATGTACGCCTCGAGCGCCTTCATCGCCTCCGATTCGGGATCGATCTTCTCGCCCTGGTTCGGTTTCTCGATGCACCAGTTGATCATGTCGCGCAGTGTCGCGAATTTGGCCATCGACTGCTGGAACTTCGGGAACGCATGCGGGTGGGTATCGGAGGCCATCGGATGGCACATGGCGCAGGCCCACCCGGTGGTCGACAGCTTGACGCCCAACTGCTCCGCCATCGCCGCATCACCGTGGAACAGGAGGTCTCCCTTCCTGACCTCCTCCATGAACGCCTCTTGATAGAGCTTCAGCTGCTTTGGCGTCACCGGGTCCTTGTTGGCACTGGCCGGGCCGACGACGACGGCAGCTGCGACGACCGCTCCGGCGACGGTGGAACGCCTCAGAATGCAGAGGAATGTCGATGTGTTTATCATAGCCATCCCCTTTATGGATTTTCCCACGGGTACTGTCTGTCGGCGATGCGTGGCTGTAAGACCTCCTCAATGCTCTTGTCGTGGTCCTCCGGCGACTGGACGAGCACCTCCTTGCGGCCCCACATGATGTACTCGACGTCGACCTTGTCGTCGGCGTTGACGTTGACGGTTTCCCAACCGACTCCATCGAAGTGATCGCCGGGGTCGACCCGGATCATCGGCTTGGTCAGCTTGGGGACGCCTTCCGGGGCATACGGCCATGGCCAGGAGGTCGCCAGCATGCCGATCGAGCGCATGCTGCCGATCTCGTTGTAGAGCACCTGGTGCACGTGACCATGGATGTTGGTGACCTTTTTATAAGGCTTCAGCACGTCATTCACTTCGCGCCAGTCGCGCACCCAGAAATTCCAGGGCGGGTAGTACTCGTACAGCGGATTATGGCTGAAGATGACGATCGGTTTGGACTTATCCCAGTCGGCGAGTGTCTTCTGCATCCAGTCGAGTTGCTCGCGGCCGACGCCGGCCCACGCGCCGGCAACCGTGCCGTCGAGGGTAGCCATGTGGCCCATGCGCTCCTCTGGCGTCATCTTCTTCGCTGTCCAGTAGTCCGGTCCCCGGCTGACCGTATCGAGCCCGATGAAGCGCACGCCTTTGTGATCGAAGGTCCAGTTGGGTTGGCCGAACAACTCGCCCCACTTCTTGCCCATATCCAGATACCAGTCATGCTCGCCCGGGATGTAGTACTTCTTGATCTTCAGATCCTTGAGGAGCTCAACGCCAAGCTCAAGTTCCTCGATCTTTCCGAGCTGGGCTAGGTCGCCGCCGAAGATCAGGAAGTCGGCCGGCGGATCCATGGCCTGGACCTCTTGTACGGCGCGCACCACCTTGTCGACGAAGCGCGTGTTGAGGGACCTCTCGTAGAGATGGGTGTCCGAAATCCAGGCAAACTTGAACGGCGCTTCGGCGGCGTGAGCGACGTCGATGGTGTTGAGCAGCGGCCACCACGCGAACGTCTGGCCGACGGAAGCAGCGCCGAACAGCAGCGATCTATGAATGAATGTGCGGCGGGTGATTTGGAGCGAGTCGTCGGGCCGTACTCCAGGCGGCTGCAGCACCGCATGCATTTCGCGCCGAATGCGGTCAAGCTCGTCAGACATCAGGGTTCCTCCTCAGTGCAGACCGTTTCTTAAAGCGTCGGCCTTCTCGCAGGAGCGCGACCCTATTGAATCAGTGGGTCGCCCATTTTCTTATTTTTTCAGTTCAATCGTCAGACTGGTGGCCTTATTCTCCTCTACCTTTACGGTCTGCTCGATCGGCCCGGTGAAGGGGTGGATCGCCACGAGCTTGTAGTCCCCAGGCGGAACATCGGTTATGCTGAACTTGCCGTCGGCGCCGGTGACAGCGTAGTAGGGATTGTCTACCACATAGACCCAGCCTTCCATCCAGCCATGCGCGTCGCAGTCGACGCGGACAGTGCCGGCCCGCTTCAGTTCGACGGGTATCCGCTGGCCCTTATTGGGCAGCGCCAGGTTGAAGGCGGTGCGCTTGCCATAATACCCGTGGGTGTTGTGGAGCATTGGGTCGCTGTTGACCACCTCCAGCGAACCGGCGGGTATCATCTGAACCGCGGGCTCAAAGCGACATTTGAGGTTGTTGAGCTCAGGCGGCTTTCCGGGCTCCGGCCAGGCCTTTCCCTGTGCCACGTCGACCAGCTGCACCGCCGCGTTCAGCACGGCCTGATCGCTGCCGACTTCGATCAGCGGCTCCTCGCGGGGATCGCCGCACACCTCGATATCCTTGGTGGGGATGATCTTTGTTGTCGGCACGTCGCCGCGGTAGACGATCGTACCCTCGATCGTTCCGCCTCCCGTGACCGGACCCACTTCGTAGGCTTGCGCAGGCGCGGACACCATCGCAACGAAAGCGATCGCCGCCAGCCCGCTCATCAATTCGCGAATGGTCATAAAAGCCTCCTCCTTCTAGCGAGATGAGGGGCAACTTTTAAAAATAGAGCTAAATCAGAACCATGTCTAGCCATTCAGCAACAAAACATGATAAAGTGAGATAGTTTAGGCGAGTTTGTTAATCACAAACACACGCGGGGGTTGGTGCGTCATTCTCGAAGTGCCGGAGGTACTTGATGAAGCGGCGGCATGGACTCCTCAGCCCCTGGGCCTACGGTTCGCATACCCTCTTCTGCATAATATTCGCAGCGGCCCTGTCGATCTGCCAACCGCTCATGCGGGCCGACACGGCGCCTGTGACGGTCGGTGGCCCATTCACGCTTACGGCGCCGGACGGAACGACGGTCACCGATGAGACTTATCGCGGCAAATGGCTGCTGGTTTTCTTCGGCTATACTTCTTGTCCCGACATCTGTCCGACGACGCTGTCATCAATCGCCGCGGCGATTGAGGAACTCGGACCCGACGCCGCAAAACTGCAACCGCTCTTCATCACTGTCGATCCCGAACGCGACACGCCTGAGGTGATGGGAAGCTTTACCGCAGCGTTCGATCCGCGCATCGTGGGACTGACCGGCAGCCCGCAACAGATCGCTACGGTTTCGGAGGCATATGGCGCTTATGGTGTGGCGCGCCGGGGCGAGGCGGGCGGTGACGACTACCTAATGGATCACGGCACCCACATCTACATCATGAACCCACAGGGGCAATTCGTGGAGGGGCTAGACTCTGACACACCAAGCAGCGGCATTGCCGCTAGGTTGGGTGAACTGGTGCGATGACACCAGCCCTGGGATGACGGACATCACGATTAAGCAGTTGAGCGATCCATAGAAAGTTGTCATCCGGAAGGAGAGCGACCATGCAAAGACATACAAAGGAGGCTTCGGAGCTTAAGGCATTGATCCTCGCGGATCTTCATAAGGAGCCGGGATGCGAGCACGTCACTGATTTTGTGATTCAGCGGCTCGAAACCAAGGAGAACGGGGCAAACTGGACTGTCAAATATCTGGATCCTAATCAAGATAAGGTCTGCGAGACAATTCTGATAAACATCGCGCGAATGTTGCAGCTCAATTTCGACCTTCCTGAACGCGGGTCGTGAGGAACTATGCGAGCGGGATCGGCGCGCATCGCGCTTCGACATAATTCGTATGCAAGCAGGGGAATCGGGCGATGGCGGAACCCACAGCGTTGCACACCGGCAAACCTGGCGGCGTAAAGAACGTCCTTGCGCCGCGGCGATTTGGACCTCCGATGACCGGAGATGCGGGCGATATGGCCGATGGGCAAGGCCGTATCTTGGTGCCAGGCAATACGAGTTATGACGGTTTCTTTGCAGATGCGATCGCGCGTCTGCGGGAGGAACGGCGCTACCGTGTGTTCGCGGACCTTGAGCGCGTCGCCGGACGCTTCCCCAATGCCGTGTGGCATTCCCCGCATGGACCGAAGGACGTCGTGATCTGGTGCTCCAACGACTATCTCGGGATGGGACAACACCCAAAAGTGGTCGCCGCCATGGTGGAGACTGCTACCCGCCTGGGAACGGGGGCCGGCGGGACGCGCAATATCTCCGGCACCAGCCATCCGCTCCTAGAGCTGGAGAGCGAGCTTGCCGATCTCCACGGCAAGGAGGCGGCACTGGTCTTTACGTCCGGCTATGTTTCGAACCAGACTGGCATCTCGACCATCGCCAAGCTGATCCCCGATTGTCTGATCCTGTCCGATGCGCTCAACCACAATTCGATGATCGAAGGCATCCGTCAGTCCGGTACGCAGAAGAGCATCTTCCGCCACAACGACGTCGATCATCTCGAGGAATTGTTGAAGGCAGCGGGTCCGGATCGGCCAAAACTCATCGTCTTCGAAAGTCTCTATTCCATGGACGGCGACGTCGCGCCAATCAATCGCATTTGCGAAATCGCCGATCGTTACGGCGCAATGACCTATCTCGACGAGGTCCATGCTGTGGGCATGTACGGCCCTCGCGGCGCCGGCATCGCCGCGCGCGACGGCGCCATGAACCGGATCGATGTGATCGAAGGCACGCTCGCCAAGGCCTTCGGCTGCCTCGGCGGCTATATCACGGGAAGTGCTGTGCTGATCGATGCGGTTCGTTCCTATGCTCCGGGTTTCATCTTCACCACCGCGTTGCCGCCGGCGATCTGCGCCGCGGCCACAGCGGCGATCCGGCATCTGAAAACCTCGCACTGGGAGCGCAAGCGCCAGCAGGATCGCGTCCGGCGGGTCAAGGCGGCGCTGGGTGCCGCTGCGCTGCCGGTCATCCTGAGCGACACCCATATCGTTCCGGTGGCAGTCGGCGATCCGGCGCATTGCAAAGCGGCGAGCGACCTGCTGCTGAGCGATCACGACATCTATATCCAGCCGATCAATTATCCGACTGTGGCGAAGGGAACTGAGCGGCTGCGCATCACGCCGACACCCTGTCATGAGGACATCATGATTGATCGGCTCGCGGCAGCTTTGTTCGATGTCTGGAATCGGCTCGGGCTGCCACGGGACAATCTCGCCTGAGCGGCCGAATGAGACGTCGCCGTTCCCCGAAGATTTGGTCTTAAGGATCAAGGAAATGGCTGCCAAGGAAATCATGTTCTCGTTCGAAGCTCGCGACAGAATGCTGCGCGGCATTGACATCCTGGCGAATGCGGTGAGCGTCACGCTTGGCCCGCGGGGGCGCAACGTCGCGATCGGCAGGGAGCACGGCGCGCCAAGGGTCACGAAGGACGGCGTGACCGTCGCCAGGGAAATCGAACTCGACAACAAGTTCGAGAACATGGGCGCCCAGATGGTGCGCGAGATAGCAACAAAAACCTCCCATCAGGCCGGCGACGGCACGACCACCGCCGTCGTGCTCGCGCATGCGATCGCCCGGGAGGGCGCCAAGGCGGTGGCCGCCGGGATGAATCCCATGGACCTGAAACGCGGCATCGATCTCGCGGTCGAAGCCGTCGTCGCGGAACTCAAAAACAACGCCACGAAGGTCACCTCGAACGTCGAGATTGCGCAAGTCGGGACCATCTCGGCCAACGGCGACAGGGAGATCGGCCGCTGCCTCGCCGACGCCATGAAGAGGGTCGGCAATGACGGCGTGATCACTGTCGAGGACGGGACGTCGCTCGAAACCGAACTCGAATTCGTCGAGGGCATGCAGTTCGACCGCGGCTATATCTCGCCCCATTTCATCACCAATCGCGCAAAGATGCGGGTCGAGATGCAGGATGCCTATGTCCTCGTCAGCGAGAAGAAACTGTCCAGTCTGAACGAAATACTGCCGCTGCTGGAGAAGGTGGTGCAGGCCGGCAAGCCGCTGCTCATCATCGCCGAGGATGTCGAGAGTGAGGTGATGGCGGCGCTGGTGGTCAACAAGTTGCGCGGCGCTCTCAAGGTTGCAGCCGTGAAGGCGCCGGCCTACGGAAACCGCCGCAAGGCGATGCTGCAGGATCTCGCGCTGATGACCGGCGGAACGGTGATCTCCGAGGATTTGGGCATCAAGCTCGAACATGCTTCCCTCGATATGCTCGGGCGCACCAAGAAGGTGATGATCGACAAGGCAAACACCACGATCGTCGGCGGCGCCGGCGAGCGGGAAAGCATCGAGGCCCGCATCGCCGAGATCAAGCTCGAGCTTGCTGAAACCACCTCCGATTTCGACCGCGAGAACCTCCAGGAGCGGCTGGCCAGGCTCGCCGGTGGCGTCGCCGTTATCCGGGTCGGCGGTGCAACCGAAGTCGAGGTCAGGGAGAAGAAGGATCGCATCGATGACGCGATGAACGCGACAAGAGCCGCGGTTGCAGAGGGCATTCTCCCCGGCGGTGGGGTCGCCTTACTGCGCGCCGGCAGGGCGCTCAAGAAGCTCAAGGGCAGCAACGAGGACCAGCAGGTCGGCATCGCGATCGTCAGGAAGGCGATCACCTGGCCGGCTCGGCAAATCGCGATCAATGCCGGCCTGGAAGGCTCGGTCGTCATCGCCGGGATCCTCGAAAACGACGACAACGCCTATGGCTACGATGCCCAATCGGGCGTGTACGCGGATCTGGTGTCAAAGGGCATCATCGACCCAGCCAAGGTGGTGCGAACGGCGCTCCAGGGCGCAGCCTCGGTGGCAGGCCTCCTCATCATGACGGAGGCGATGGTGGCCGAAGTGCCTGGCCCGCCGCCGCCGGAGCTTCCCGGTCACGAGCATCATCATCACGATATGGATTTGGATTTCTGACCGCTTCGCGGGCGTAATCCGGGCTCGCCGCCGTCAACAATGATCTCGTCCGCTATCGAGGTGAGACAAGTCGCTCGAGGATCACGGTATCCAAGGTGTCGGCTTATGGGGCTACCTGCTCGCTCCGATAGATGAGACGAATGGCAATATTCACCCATCTCGGCCCTTCTCAGTACCTACCTGATTAGGTTTTACCTGGGCCGTGATCCCGAACCGAAGGTCAGCGCAGCAAGATGTGAAACCGGTTTCGGGAAAGGACTAATGAAGCCCCATCCCGATTCCATCGAGATCGATCAAGCGCCGGTCAGACCGGCCGCACCAGAACGTGTTTTTTCTTGCCGAGCGACAGCTTTACGACCTGTTCCGGACCTAGATCCTCAAGTGTCACCAACCGGCGATCGTCGGACACGGACTGGTCGTTGAGGCGCACCGCGCCGCCCTGGATGTGTCGCCGCGCTTCGCCGTTGGACGCGGCAAGCCCGGCGGCAACGAACAGCGACAATATGCCGACGCCGCTTTCCAGATCGGCCTTGCCGACCTCTACGGTCGGCAGCGTTTCGGCCAGCGCGCCTTCTTCAAACGTCTTGCGCGCGGTTTCCTCGGCTTGCTCGGCCGCCTCGCGGCCGTGCACGATGGCCGTCGTTTCCGTGGCCAGGACCTTCTTGGCCTCGTTGATCTCGGAGCCGCCAAGCGCGGCGAGCCGCGCGATCTCGCTGAGCGGCAGGCGGGTGAAAATCTTGAGGAAGCGCGTGACGTCGGCGTCCTCGGTGTTGCGCCAGTACTGCCAGAAATCATAGGGCGAGCAGAGGTCGCCGTTCAGCCACACCGCGCCCTTCGCCGATTTGCCCATCTTGGCGCCTGACGACGTCATCAGCAGCGGTGTGGTCAGGGCATAAAGCTGCGGCGTGCCCATGCGGTGTCCGAGATCGACGCCGTTGATGATATTGCCCCACTGGTCCGATCCGCCCATCTGCAGGCGGCATCCATAGCGCCGGCTGAGCTCGACGAAATCATAGCCCTGTAGGATCATGTAGTTGAATTCGAGGAAGGAGAGCGATTGCTCGCGCTCGAGCCTCAGCTTGACGCTGTCGAAGGTCAGCATGCGGTTGACCGAAAAATGCCGGCCGACATCGCGCAGGAACTCGACATAGTTGAGCTTCATCAGCCAGTCGGCATTGTTGACCATGATCGCGTCGTTTGGACCGTCGCCGAAACGCAGGATGCGGCCGAAGATGCGCTTGATGCCCTCGATGTTGGTGGCGATGGCCTCAGGCGTCAAAAGCTTGCGCTGGTCGTCGCGGAAGGAAGGATCGCCGATCATCGAAGTGCCGCCGCCCATCAGTGCGATCGGCCGGTGGCCGGTCTCCTGCAGCCAGTAGAGCATGGTCGCGGATATCAGATTACCGATATGCAGGCTGGTCGCGGTGGCATCGTAGCCGACATAGGCGGTCACCGTTTCCCTGGCGAAAAGCTGGTCGAGGCCGGCATCATCCGAAATCTGGTGGATGAAACCACGCTCGCTCATTACGCGCAGGAAATCGGATTTGAAGGCGGACATTTTTTCTTTCCCGAAAGCGCCCAACCGAAGCGGATCGGGCGTGGCATGCGTGAACGGGGGCGTTTAGCATCCAAGCGCGGTCAGCAAAAGGGGAATCCGGTTTTTCCACCTGACCGCTGTAACGGCGCCGCACGGCTTCGAATCGAATGCCATATCCTGCGACAGAGCCCGACGCGAGATGCCGGAGATATCTTCGCTGTTCGGCCTATCTCAACCGTTTCGGCCGCGGGTCGGACAACTCGCCTGCCAGACGGCGATCGAGATAGTCCGCGCATTCCTGGAGCAAGAGGTCCGCATCGTTGGAGAAGAAATGGTTGGCGCCGGGCAAGGTCTTCTGGGTGATGGTGATGCCCTTTTGGGTGTGCAGCTTGTCGACCAGCCCCTGCACGTCCTTTGGCGGCGCGACCTTGTCGGCGTCGCCATGGATGATGAGGCCGGACGACGGGCAGGGCGCCAGGAACGAGAAATCATAGGTGTTGGGCTGCGGCGCGATCGAGATGAAGCCTTCGATCTCCGGCCGGCGCATCAGAAGCTGCATGCCGATCCACGAGCCGAACGAATAGCCGGCGACCCAGCAGCTCTTGGAATCCGGATGCAGCGACTGCACCCAGTCAAGTGCCGCGGCCGCATCCGACAATTCGCCGGTGCCGTGGTCGAATTCGCCCTGGCTGCGGCCGATGCCGCGGAAATTGAAGCGCAGCGTGGTGAAATCCCGCTTCTGGAACAT
This sequence comes from Mesorhizobium sp. WSM4847, assembly GCF_055811335.1. NCBI lineage: Bacteria > Pseudomonadati > Pseudomonadota > Alphaproteobacteria > Hyphomicrobiales > Phyllobacteriaceae > Mesorhizobium > Mesorhizobium sp. WSM4847. Next base: position 97,960 of record NZ_JBVVPY010000024.1, read on the forward strand.
GTAGAAGAGGTCGTAGACGATCTTGTTGTTCATCGTGCCGCCGAACTGTGGGTGCGGGTGCAGGATGATGGCGATCGGCGCGCTCTTTTCCTTGGAAGGCTGGTAGCGACCCTCCAGGCGGCCGGCCGGACCGGTGAAAATGACCTCAGGCATAAAATACTCCACATGGCATAAGAATGCGCGGTGCTTGGAACAACTCTTCCTCTGGCCCCAGTCTTCCCAGGCCTTGACGCAGGGCGAGCGTCTTCTTAGAAGCTAGTTTAGAATTGTTCAAAACTGGGTGGCCAAAACGTCGTGGTTCGGCCATCCACGCCGCAAGTCGCGTAAATAGGACGGCTTGCCTTGCAATTTCAAGGAAATAACGCGCTATCCTCGCGGAATGGCTCTTGAAGGGACCGATCGAAACGAAAATGGCCGGAAGACGCGCCTATCTCGACTACAATGCTAGCGCGCCGCTGCTTGCCGCGGCGCGGGGGGGGGGGGGGGGGGGGGGGGGGGGGGGGGGGGGCCCCCCCCCGGGGGGGGGGGGGGCGGGGCGGGCGGGCGGGGGGGGGGCGGGGGGGGGGGGGAAGGGGGGCGGGGCGGGGGCGGGGGGGGGGGGCGGGCCCCGCCGC
>NZ_JBVVPY010000024.1:98583-107199 GCF_055811335.1 Mesorhizobium sp. WSM4847
AAAAACTAAAATACCCCTTTCCCGCCGCTTTTGGCTTTTTCTCCCCCCTAAACAAAAAAATCCGCCCCCAACCCCCCCAAATCCCCAAAACAATCCCCCGCGGCCGCGGGGGCGCGGCGCCCCCCGCGGCAATGATTGCCGCGCTCGATACTGCCGCCAACCCGTCGTCGGTCCATGCCGAAGGTCGTGCCGCACGGCGGCTGATCGAGAATGCAAGGCGCGATGTGGCGCTGCTGGTCAACGCCGGCGCCGAGCATGTCGTGTTCACCTCCGGTGCGACGGAATCCGCCTCGACGCTGCTGACGCCGGATTGGCAGATGGGGCGCGGCACTGTCCGCATGAGCCGGCTCTATGTCTGCGAAGCCGATCATCCTTGTGTGCTGAACGGCGGGCGCTTTCCGGCAGCCCGGGTAACACGCGTCGGCGTCGACGCCGACGGCATTGTCAGGCTGGACGCGCTGGCGGCGGCACTTGGCCGTCATGACAAGGCGGACGGCCTGCCGCTGGTGGCGATCCATGCCGCCAACAACGAGACCGGCGTCATCCAGCCGGTCGGGCGCATCGCCGAAATCGTCAAGGCGGCAGGCGGCATCCTGGTCGTCGACGCCGTGCAGGCAGCCGGTCGCATTCCGCTCGATATGTCAGCGGGTTATGCCGATTACTTGATTCTGTCTTCGCACAAGATCGGCGGCCCCATGGGCGTTGGCGCCATCATCGCCGCCGCGGATCTGATGATGCCAAGGCCGTTGATCGCCGGCGGCGGCCAGGAAAAGGGTCATCGCGGCGGCACCGAAAACCTGGCCGCGATTGTCGGCTTTGGCGCAGCGGCGCGCGAGGCCGTGATCGGATTGAAGCGCATCGACGCCGTCGGCAGCCGCCGCGATGAGATCGAGGCGATCGTGAAAACGCTGGTGCCGGATGCGGAGATCTTCGGAACCGGCGCGCCGAGGCTTGCCAACACGACATTCTTCGCTATTGCGGGCATCAAGGCCGAGACGGCGCAGATCGCCTTCGACCTCGCCGGCGTGGCGCTGTCGGCCGGTTCCGCCTGTTCGTCGGGCAAGGTCGGCCCGAGCCATGTGCTGAAAGCCATGGGATACAATGACAGCCTTGGCGCTTTGCGCGTGTCCATCGGCCACGCAACGAGCGCGCAGGACATCGAACTGTTCCGCACTGCGCTGGCCGGCATTGCCTCACGCCGCGCAGGCAGGGAAGAAGCGGCCTGAGCGCGGCAAACAAACGCAGGCTTTTTGGCCTGGTAGAGCCGTGCGTTTCATGGTGGCCGGGTGAATTCCCGGCAGGGACGCACTATATGGAACTTACGCCGCCTCGGGTGCCTCGCGGGTACTGGTTTCGCGGTGCCATAGTTTGAAAACTGCCGGGCCTTGACCCCGGCGTGGATGGAGAACGCTGATGCCTGCTGTGCAGGACACGATCGATCGGGTTCGAAAGATCGACGTCGACCAATACAAATACGGATTCCAGACCGAAATCGCGATGGACAAGGCCCCAAAGGGCCTGAGTGAAGACATTATCCGCTTCATTTCGGCGAAGAAGGACGAGCCGTCCTGGATGCTGGAATGGCGTCTGGAAGCGTATCGGCGCTGGGTGACGCTGGACGAGCCGAAATGGGCGCGCGTCCACTATCCAAAGATCGATTTCCAGGACCTCTACTATTATGCGGCGCCCAAGAGCACGCCAGGACCGACATCGCTGAGCGACGTCGACCCCGAACTGTTGAGGGTCTATGAAAAGCTCGGCATCCCGCTGAGGGAACAGGAGATCCTCGCCGGTGTGCAGAAGACCGACGCGTCGGAACTCGAGGAAGCCAGCGACAATGTCTACAAGTCGGGCCGCGTCGCCGTCGACGCGGTGTTCGATTCGGTTTCCGTTGTCACCACCTTCAAGAAGGAGCTGGCGCAGGCCGGCGTCATCTTCTGCTCGATCTCGGAAGCCATCCGCGAGCACCCGGAACTGGTGAAGAAATATCTCGGTTCGGTGGTGCCGACCTCGGACAATTTCTACGCCACGCTGAATTCGGCGGTGTTCACCGACGGCTCTTTCGTCTTCGTGCCCAAGGGCGTGCGCTGCCCGATGGAACTGTCGACCTATTTCCGCATGAACGAGAAGAACACCGGCCAGTTCGAGCGCACGCTGATCATCGCCGAGGAAGGGGCCTACGTCTCCTATCTCGAAGGCTGCACGGCGCCGCAGCGCGACGAGAACCAGCTTCACGCTGCGGTTGTCGAACTGATCGCGCTCGACGATGCCGAGATCAAATACTCGACGGTGCAGAACTGGTACCCCGGTGACGCCGAAGGCAAGGGCGGCATCTACAATTTCGTCACCAAGCGCGGCGACTGCCGCGGCCACCGTTCGAAGATTTCATGGACGCAGGTCGAGACCGGCTCGGCGATCACCTGGAAATATCCGAGCTGCATCCTGCGCGGTGACGATTCCAGCGGCGAGTTCTATTCGATCGCCGTGTCGAACGGCTACCAGCAGGTCGACAGCGGCACCAAGATGATTCATCTCGGCAAGAACACGTCGAGCCGCATCATCTCCAAGGGCATCGCCGCCGGCTTCTCGCAGAACACCTATCGCGGCCAGGTCTCGGCGCACCGCAAGGCGACCAACGCCCGCAACTTCACCAACTGCGACTCGCTGCTGATCGGCGACCAGTGCGGCGCGCACACCGTGCCCTACATGGAAGCCAAGAACGCAACGGCGCAGTTCGAGCATGAGGCGACGACGTCGAAGATTTCCGAGGACCAGAAGTTCTACGTCATGCAGCGCGGCATTCCCGAAGAAGAGGCGATCGCGCTGATCGTCAACGGCTTCGTCAAGGACGTCATCCAGCAACTGCCGATGGAATTCGCGGTCGAGGCGCAGAAGCTGATTGGGATCAGCCTCGAGGGCTCGGTCGGCTGACCGGACCGAAAATTTTCAGGAAAAGAAAAAATGCTTGAAATCAGAAATTTGCATGCTCGCATCGTCGATGACGGCACCGAGATCATCCGCGGCCTGAACCTGACGGTGAAAGCCGGCGAGGTCGCCGCCATCATGGGGCCGAACGGCTCGGGAAAATCGACGCTGTCCTACATCCTCGCCGGGCGCGAGGATTATGAGGTGACCGAAGGCGACATTCTCTACAACGGCCAGTCGATCCTCGAAATGGACCCGGCCGAGCGCGCCACATCAGGCATTTTTCTCGCCTTCCAGTATCCGATGGAGATACCCGGTGTGGCGACGATGGAATTCCTGAAAGTGGCGATGAACGAGCAGCGCAAGGCCCGCGGCGAGGAGCCGCTGAAGATCCCGGAATTCCTGAAGCGCGTGAAGGATGCCGCCGCCTTGCTCGACATGGACATGGCGATGCTGAAGCGGCCGCTCAATGTCGGCTTTTCCGGCGGCGAGAAGAAGCGCGCCGAGATCCTGCAGATGAAGCTTCTGGAGCCAAAGCTGTGCGTGCTCGACGAGACAGACTCAGGTCTCGACATCGATGCGCTGAAGATCGTTTCGGAAGGCGTCAACGCGTTGCGCGCGCCGGACCGCGCCATCGTCATCATCACCCACTACCAGCGCCTGCTTCAGTACATCGTGCCGGATAGCGTGCACGTGCTGTACAGAGGCCAGGTTGTCAAGTCGGGCGACAAGTCGCTGGCGCTCGACCTCGAGGCCAATGGCTATGCCGGCGTGATCGGCCAAGCTGCGTGAGATGCCAGAAGGCCAAGAAGGCAAGCCAAACAAGGCGAGACCGATGAATATACATACGACACCCCAGCGAACGCCGGCCGAAACGGCGCTGATCGACGCCTTCAGCGACCGGCTGTCGTTGCTGCCCGGCGACGGCACGGTGATGCTGAAGCGCGACGACGCCATCGAGGCGATTAAGAGCGGCCTGCCGACGCGGCGCATCGAATCCTGGCACTACACCGACCTGCGACGCCTATTGACTTCGGTTCCGGATTTCGATCCCGCAGCCGCCCCAAAAGCCATTGCGCCTGTCGTCGAAGGATCCGCTGTCCTGCCGGTGCTCAACGGCGTGTCCAGTGCGAAAATGCCTGAAATCGAGGGCATCGCCGTGCAGCGCCTGTCGGAGAAGCTGACCGACGGCAGCATCGCACCGGGCCTCGACCTCTACGGCGCCGACGATGCCATCGGCGCGCTGAACACCGCTTTCGTTGCCGACGGCTATTTTGTCGACATTGCCGACGGCACCGAGTTGGACAAGCCGATCGAACTGCAGAACCTGCAGGCCGGCGGCCAGACGCATGTCCGCCTCAGCGTCCGCGTCGGCGCCGGCGCCAAGGCCGTGATCGTCGAGCGCCAGGCGGGCGAGGGCGCCGCACTCGTCAGTTCGGTCAGCCAGCTTCTGCTTGACGAGGGCGCCGAGGTGACCTGGCTGATCGTGCAGGAGCAGCCGGATACGGCGACGCATCTTGCCCAGTTCAAGGCGCATCTTGGCAAAAATGCGAAGCTGACGCTGTTCGTGATGAATGCCGGTGGCAAGCTGGTGCGCCAGGAGATCGTGGTCAGAACGACAGGCGAAGGCGCCGATTTCACGCTGCGCGGCATCAACCTGCTTGCTGGTGATACCCATACCGACGTGACCATGGTGCTCGACCATGCGGTGCCGCACACGGCTTCGACGGAAGTGATCCGCAACGTGGTGACGGGAAGAGCGCGCGGCGTCTTCCAGGGGCGCATCAACGTCCACCAATACGCGCAGAAGACCAACGCCAAGATGGCCTGCAACACGCTGCTCCTGTCGGATGACGGCGAGTTCTCGACCAAGCCTGAGCTCGAAATCTTCGCCGACGACGTCGTCTCCGGCCATGGCGCGACCGTCACCGAGATCGACCACAGCCACCTGTTCTACCTGATGGCGCGCGGCATCGACGAGAAGGCCGCTCGTGGCCTGCTGGTCAAGGCGTTCGTCGCCGAGGTGATCGAGGAACTCGACGACGAAGCGATCGTCGAGGCGCTGGAAACGAGGCTCGACGGCTGGTTCGCGGCGCACGGGTGACAGTGGGTGAGGGTTTGGCGCTTCGGCCAACACCCCTCATCCGACCGAGCTCCGCTCGGCCACCTTCTCCCACAAGGGGAGAAGGAAGAGCGCCTCTCCTTCTCCCCTTGTGGGAGAAGGTGGATTGGCGCGTAGCGCCAAGACGGATGAGGGGTGCTGGAAGGAACGCGGCGTAGCAAGGACTTCGAGATGGACCAGAAAGTCGAAAACATCCCCTACGACGTCGAGGCGATCCGCCGCGACTTTCCGATCCTGTCGCGGGAAGTCTACGGCAAACCGCTGGTCTATCTCGACAACGGCGCCTCGGCGCAGAAGCCGCAGGCCGTGCTCGACGCCATCCAGCACGCCTACGCCCAGGAATATGCCAACGTCCATCGCGGGCTGCATTTCCTGTCGAATGCCGCGACCGACGCCTTTGAGAACGCGCGCAAGATTGTGCAAAGATTTCTGAACGCGCCTGATACCGACAACATCGTCTTCACCTCGAACACGACCGCGGCGATCAACACCGTTGCTTATGGTTATGGCATGCCCAATATCGGCGAGGGCGATGAAATAGTCCTGTCGATCATGGAACACCATTCCAACATCGTGCCGTGGCATTTCATCCGCGAGCGGCAGGGCGCGAAGTTGGTCTGGGTGCCGGTCGACGATCTCGGCATCTTCCACATCGAGGAGTTCGAGAAACGGCTGACCGACCGCACAAAACTGGTCGCCATCACGCACATGTCGAATGCGCTGGGCACCGTGACGCCGATCAAGGAGATCGTCCGCATCGCGCATGCGCGCGGCATTCCGGTGCTGGTCGACGGCAGCCAGAGCGCCGTGCACATGCCGATCGACGTGCAGGACCTCGACTGCGATTTCTTCGTCTTCACCGGCCACAAGGTTTATGGGCCCTCGGGCATCGGCGTGCTCTATGGCAAGAAGGACATGCTGGAGCGCATGCGCCCGTTCATGGGCGGCGGCGAGATGATTGAGGAGGTGACGCAAGACATCGTCACCTACAACGATCCGCCGCACCGTTTCGAGGCAGGCACGCCGCCGATCGTCCAGGCGATCGGGCTGGGTGCGGCGCTCGAATATATGGAAAAGATCGGCCGCGAGCGCATCGCCGCCCACGAGGCCGATCTCAGGGATTATGCCCATCAGCGGCTGCGCGCCATCAATTCGCTGCGCATCTTCGGCGATGCGCCTGACAAGGGCGCCATCATCTCCTTCGAACTGCAAGGCATTCATGCCCACGACGTGTCGATGGTGATCGACAGGCAAGGCGTCGCCGTCCGTGCCGGCACCCATTGCGCCCAGCCGCTGTTGAAACGTTTTGGCGTAACCTCCACATGCAGGGCATCGTTCGGCATGTATAACACCAGAGCCGAAGTCGACGCTTTGGCCGATGCGCTCGAAAAAGCGCGAAAGTTCTTCGGATGACGATCATGGATGATGCAGGCCACACCGCTGAGACCACGTCGGAAACGGTAACCAATGAGGTGGTTTCCGCCTCGGCCATTCCCGCCGACGAACTGGCACGGCTGACCGACGACATCGTTTCGGCGCTGAAGACGGTCTACGACCCGGAAATCCCGGCCGACATCTATGAGCTCGGCCTGATCTACAAGATCGACATCGAGGACGACCGCTCGGTCAAGATCGACATGACCCTGACCGCGCCGGGCTGCCCGGTGGCCGGCGAAATGCCGGGCTGGGTGGAAAATGCCGTCGGCGCCGTCGAAGGCGTTTCCGGCGTCGAGGTCAACATGACCTTCGATCCGCCCTGGTCGCCCGACCGCATGTCGGAGGAGGCGCAGGTCGCGGTGGGCTGGTATTGAGGCGCACTTGCGCCAGGCAGAAAACTTCACCATTTTAGGTGAAGACTCATTCCGCAGGCCTTGAACCTGCGCGAACGCGGAGAAAAAGAATGGGACGCTTCGCCGTCATCACGATGACCGCAAAGGCTGCCGATCGGGTTCGCGAGATCGTCGCGACCCGTGAGAATGCGCATGGCATTCGCCTTGGCATCAAGAAGGGCGGCTGCGCCGGCATGGAATATACGGTCGATCTGGTGACCGAGCCCAACACCAAGGACGATCATATCGAGCGCGACGGCGCCCATGTCTATGTCGCGCCTGAGGCAGCGCTTTTCCTGTTCGGCACCGAGATGGATTTCGAGCAGACGACGCTGCGCACCGGCTTCACCTTCCGCAACCCGAACCAGAGCTCGGCCTGCGGCTGCGGCGAATCGGTGGAGCTCAAGCCGGCCGATCTGAAGGCCCTGGCCGAGGCGCGCGCATCGGCCTGATTTCCCTTCTCCCCGTTTACGGGGAGAAGGTGGCCCGAAGGGCCGGATGAGGGGCAGCGCCGGCCCTGTGATGGTTGCGCCGCCCTCATCTGCCTGCCGGCATCTTCTACCCGTAAACGGGGCGAAGAAATGCTAATCCACCCACATTCCCGTTCGTTTGTGCCAGTCTGCGATCGATTCCTCGGGATAGACGTCGAAGACCTTGTCGTCCTTGCCGATTTCGGGCTCGACCCAGTTCGCCTTGTATTTCAGCATGAGGTGCACCTTTTCAGGCGGTTTCGGCAGGTCTGTGTCGATCGCCGAGGCGAAGGGGTGGACCAGTTCCGGCCAGGTCCGGTCATAGAGCCACAGTGCCGAACCACATTTTTTGCAGAAATTCCGCTCGCCTGACGAGATCTCGCATTGCGGATGCTCGTCGTCCTCGATCTCGGCCTGGTAGACGCCAAGATGGCGCTTGCCCTTGATTTTCAGCGTCTCGAAATCGGCACCGAGATTGATGGCAAAGCCACCGCCGCCCTGCTGCTTGCGGCAGATCGAGCAGTAGCACAGCATGAACGGCACCGGCGTGTGGCTTTCCACCTCGAAGCGGACGGCATTGCACCGGCAGGACCCTTTGAGCAGAAGCGGCATGAAAAACTCCGACGAAATTGGCTTTCAACTTGTCAGGATGGCGCCGGCTGCGGCGATGACAAGGGGAAATCCGGGTGACATGATCGCCGCATGGACAATGAACGCATTGCCGAACTTTTCGAAGGCCTCGGACCGGTCAGCATTCGCAAGATGTTCGGCGGCAAGGGCATCTATTTCGACGGCGTGATCGTCGCCATCGTCATTCGTGACGAATTGATGCTGAAAGCCGATGCGGAAAGCGCGCCCGAATTCGAGGCGGCCGGCTGCCGGCAATGGACCTATACGGGGTCGCGGCACGGCAAGCTGGTGTCGATGCCGTATTGGAGCGTTCCCGACAGCGCCTTCGACGACCCGGATGAGATGGCGGTCTGGGCACGCCTGGCCTATGAGGCGGGGCTGCGTGCCGGCAAATAGGTGCGTCCGCTAGCCACTCAGCTAAAGACAATCGCTCCAGGTTGGCGCCGACCCTCTCCCCGGGGGGGGGGGGGGGGGGGGGGGGGGGGGGGGGGGGGGCCCCCCCCCACCCCCGCCAGGGGGGGGGGGGGGGGGGGGGGGGGGGGGGGGGGGGGGGGGGCGGCCCCGCGGGGGGGGGGGGGGGGGGGGGGGGGGGGGGGGGGGGGGGGGGGGGGGGGGGCGGGGGGGGGGGGGGGGGGGGGGG
>NZ_JBVVPY010000025.1:0-103083 GCF_055811335.1 Mesorhizobium sp. WSM4847
TGCAATCAGTCCATTCTGTTACCTATCTATCCGGTTCGGACAACGGCATCTTTCTCCCCGTCACTATACGGGGAGAAGATGCCGGCAGGCAGGTGAGGGGCAGCGCAATCTTGGCAGTCAATCTCTTTGACGTTCACGCTCGTCTGAAATTATTCGCGCCATGGCGTCAGGCGGGGGAGCCAGCCTGGAACGGCATGGCGGTAGGCCTCGTACTCGGCGCCATAGCGGCGGGCAAGCGTCGGTTCCTCATGGAACTTCACGAACGAGACCATGGCGACGGCGGCGATAGCGGCATAGGCGACGAGAGCCGCGCTCGAAAACAGCAGCGCCTGGCCAAGGATGATCGCCAGCACGGCCACATACATCGGGTTGCGGACATGGCGGTAGATGCCGCCGACAACCAGTCGATCGGTTGGGGCGACCGGAGCGGGGGTGCCTCGGCCTTCGAGAGCAAAACGGGCAAAGGCATGAAGCAGCAAGGCCGTTGCGACGACAATCAGTAACCAGCCGACCGGGACCAGGCCGGACAGGGTCGACCATGGCATGCGATAGCGGTCGGTCAACAGCCAGGGCAGCAATCCCGCGACCACACCGGGCGCTGCGATGAAGAACAGCGCGCTGCCGGCGATCGCCTGACGGGTCCTCATCGGGGCTTCCTTCGGCGCGATTTTCGGGCCGATGCATGGCTGCCGCAAAAATAAACGCGCGCTGCCTGATTCGCCATCATTCGTTGTTTTCTGCGTTCTGGACCGAAATCGGCGCTGGTTCGCTATTTGGCAGTGATTCTTGACTGGCTGCGCACCGCATTTCGCGATTCTTCTGGTCCTACGAGGCCAAGCAACGGCTTAGACCACAGCCTGTGTCATTTTGCATGCGAGTGTTGCAAAATAGATGCTTGTTTCTTGGGCATGATGAGCACATATATGGACCATCTCCTGGGCGCGTTCTCCTCCCATTAGCGCCCTCGAGTGTTCCCCTCTGGAGGTTAGCCTTAACAGGCACTTCCAATCAAACTCAGCCGGATCTTCGTTGATCCGGCTTTTTTGTATCCCGAACCCTGCCGGCGCTGACGCAAAGCCGACCGAAATTGTCATGTAACAGTGACATGTAACCTCAGGTAACATGTCGCAGGCGCGCAGCATCGACTAAGCAGATCATAGGACGCGGTGTGGTTCGTGCGGGAGATGGGGGCATCACTCGGACGATCCGGGCTCAGGCGGCTGCCGCGTCCGAACTATTCTTCCGCTGAGGCTGTCAAGCGTTGGCGGCATGTGCGGCGGACCTGCCATTTCGCCTCCCACGAAGACGGTCCGCAAGAGAACGGCGTCCGGATCATTTCCGGACGCCGTTTCCTTGTGTTCTGCAGCCTGACCGTCGCCAAGTTCAAGTGTCAGGCAGCCTTGCCATTGGCGTTCAACGCCTCGTCGGCCAGGCGGCCGGTGAGTTCGGCCATATGGTCGAAGCTGGCACGGTAGCTGGCCACGCCCGCGGTGGCCGAACGCAGCTCGATGATCAGATCGCCGATCTCGGCCTGCGGCATGGTCGCCTCGACGACATCCCATCCCGGCCAGCCGGGCCGCGCATCATAGCCGAGGATTTGGCCGCGCCGCTGCGGGATCAGGGCGATGATTTTCGATGTCGCGTCGGACGGCGTGACGATTTCCACCTTCATGATCGGTTCAAGCAGCACCGGCGAGCAGGCGGCCATGCCTTCCTTCATCGCCAGCTTTGCCGCCATCTGGAAGGCCATGTCCGACGAATCGACGGAATGATAGGAGCCGTCGGACAGGTTGACGGCGACGTCGACCACCGGAAAGCCGAGCGGGCCCGATTTCAGATAATCACGCACGCCGGCCTCGACCGACTGGATATAGGTTTTCGGCACGGCGCCGCCGGTGATGGTGTCGGTGAACTGGAAACCGGAGCCGCGCGGCAGCGGCTTGATCTCGATCACCACGTCGCCGAACTGGCCATGGCCGCCCGACTGCTTCTTGTGACGGCCACGCTGCTGCGCCGCTTTGCGGATCGTCTCGCGGTAAGGCACGGCCGGCGGATGGCCTTCGACCGGAATCTGGTTCTTGCCCTCCAGCCGCTCGCGCACGACACGCAGATGCATTTCGCCATGGCCCGACAGCACGGTTTCAGCCGAATCCTGATTGTGGCGCACGCTGAGCGAGGGATCTTCCTCGGCAAGGCGCTGGATGGCCGCCGACATCTTGACCTCGTCCTTGCGTTCCTTCGGTCGCAACGCAAAGGCATAGACCGGCTGCGGCGGCGTCAGCGTGACCAAGGGCTTGATGCCGCCCTTGACCGAGCTCAAGGTCTGACCGGTCGTGACCTCGTCCATCTTGCCGAGCGCGACCGTGTCGCCGGCCGGGGCCGAGGTGAGCTTGGTCTGGTCCTTGCCGAGCATTCTGTAGATGCCGGAGACCTTTGCCGTCGCGCCGTTCGACAGGAAGAGTTCGGAGGCGTCGGCAAGTTGGCCGGACAGGATGCGCGAGATCGACAGCTTGCCGCCATGCGCGGTGTGGATGGTCTTCATCACCTGGACGACGGTCGCATTGCCGTCAGCTGCGTCGAGGCGCTTGCATGTTGCTTCAACATCAGGCGCGTCGTGGCGGATCGTTTTTAGCAGCCGCAGCACACCATTGCCCTTCTCGGCGGTGCCGATCAGCACCGGCGTCACGGCACCATCGCGCAAGTCGGCGGCCAGGTCGTCGAAGATGGCGTCCTTGGGCGGCTCGATTTCGTCGAGCAGCTGCTCCATCAGTTGATCATCATGGTCGGCGAGCGTCTCCAGCATGGAAAAGCGCGCTTCGAGTTCGCGCGCCTTGTCGTCGCTGGGAATCTGGGCGACTTCGCTTTCGGCATATTCGCGATAGATGTAGGCGCGCTCCAGCGCCAGATCGATCGAGCCGATCACCACGCCGTCCTTGCGCAGCGGAATCTGGCGCAGCAGCAAAGGCACCGAGCTTGCCGGCTGCAACATCTTCAGCGTGTCGCGCACGCCTGATATCGCCTTGTCGACCTTGTTGAGGAACATGATGCGCGGCACGCCGAGATCATCGAGCTTGCGCATGATCAGCTGCAGGGCAGGGATCTTCTTCTCGTCGGCTTCGGCGACGACCACGGCGATGTCGCAGGCGGCCAGAACCGGCTCTGCCTCGAAGGAGAATTCGATGGAGCCGGGACAATCGACGAAAGTGAGTTGCTCGCCCATGAAGTCGGTGGTGGCAAACGTCGCCTCAACGCTCATGGCGTGGGCGCGTGCCTCGGGCGAATGATCGGAAACTGTGTTTCCCGAGGAGACCGGATTCTGGCGGGGGATGGCGCCCGTGCGGGCCAATATGGCTTCGAGAAGTGTCGTCTTACCGCTTGCAAAGGGACCGACGATGGCAATGCATTTCGGTCCCGTGCGTCGTCCTCCGGCGCGAGTTCCCATGACTGACCTCCACTCAGGCGTTTCCCTGGGAGCGGCGGCCGGCCTGTCGACCGTCGCGGGCGGGGCTTTTTTCAGTTTGCCGCCTACCCAAAGGCATCGTCCCACGGGTTAGGCGGGAGGGCAAGTGATTTGAGAATCGGGTGATTTGAGAATCGGGGGATCGCCTGATGTCGCGGATGTTGAGCCATGATCGGCGAAGCCGTCGAATGCGGGCCTGGGCTTTCCGTCAATGCCGTGACAGGGTCCGTCGCCGAACAGCCGCAAAAGCGGTTGCGCCATGATGGGTTATCGGATGAAAGTGCCGCTTCCTGCGACAAAAAGGAACGGTCGTCGCCGACCGATCCGCCATCAGTTTGAGGACTTTGCGACGATGAAGATCATTGCTTGCGGCAGCGTGCCGACCGTCATTGCGCCGGAAAAGTACTTCACCGGCCGCGTGTGGCAGACGCCGATCATCGAGAAGGAAGCGCCGGCGCGGCTACGCGCCATCATGGTCGGTTTCGAGCCCGGCGCGCGTACCCACTGGCATACGCATCCGTTGGGCCAGACGCTCTATGTCGTGTCAGGCGCCGGCCTGGCGCAAAGCTGGGGCGAGCCGATACAGGCAATCAGGGCCGGCGACGTCATCTCGTTTGCGCCTGACGAAAAGCATTGGCACGGCGCCGGTCCAAAATCGGCGATGGCCCATATCGCCATGCAGGAGGCGCTCGACGGCGTCCATGCCGACTGGCTGGAGAAGGTGACCGACGAGCAGTATGGCGGCGTTGATCGGACCTAAAAGCGCGTCTCGTCTGATCATTGGTCGCGTCTGATCATTGTAGGTGATTTCCACGCTCAGGTTTGGGTTTCATGTCGAACCGTCGCTTGCCTCTTGTTGCCGCAGTCTATCTCGGCACATTCGTCGCACTGCTCGACATCAGCATCGTCAACGTCGCCCTGCCGACGATCCAGATTGCGCTCGGCATCGATTTCGCCGGGCTGCAATGGGTGATCGACGCCTACACGCTTTGCCTGTCGGCCTTCATGCTGTCGGCAGGCCTGATCGGCGACCGCTACGGGCGCAAGCGCTCCTGGCTGGCAGGCATCGGCATCTTCGTGGCTGGCTCTGCCATATGTGCAATCGCGCCCAACCTGTCGGTGCTGCTGGTGGGCCGGGTGGTGCAAGGGATAGCCGGATCGCTGATCATTCCGGGTGCGCTGTCGATTCTGACGCAGGCGTTTCCCGACGGTCGCGAGCGTGCCGGCGTTATCGGAGGCTGGGCGTCGTTCGCAGCTGTCTCGCTGCTCACTGGCCCGGTCGTCGGCGGCATCCTGGTCGAAACCGCCGGATGGCAGAGCATTTTCCTGATCAACCTGCCGCTCGGCCTGGCCACGATCGCGCTCGGTGCGGCTTCGATCGTAGAGACTTCGCACCCCATCATGCCCATCTCGACCTTGTCGGCCTGGCGCTCAGCATTCTGTGGCTGGGCGCCTTGACCTTCGGCCTGATATCGGCAGGCGAAAAAGGTTGGGGCGATCGAGAGGCTGTTATCGCCCTTGTCGTCGGCTTCGCCGGCCTGGCAGCCTTCCTTGTCTTTGAGGCGCGTACGCCGCGGCCGATGCTGCCGCTTGGCCTGTTTCGCGACGTTCGCTTCGCCGTCGCCAATGTCGCCTCGTTCGCGCTCGGCCTCACCTCCTACACCGGCGTCTTCCTCTATTCGATGTTCCTGCAGCAGGCACAGGGCTGGTCGCCGACACAGACCGGCCTGCGCATGGCACCGCTGTTCCTCGTCCAAATGGTCGTGTCGCCGGCGATCGGCAGGCTCAGTCAGCGCTACGGACACTCGGCGCTGATGACATCGGGTTATCTTGCGAGCGGTCTTTCCATGCTGGGCATGTGCTGGGTTGGACCCTCGACACCCTATGTGACGATCGGCCTGCTGTTTGCCGTCGGCGGCCTCGGCAATGCGCTGTCCATCCCGACCGGCAGCGCTGCCGCGATGTCGTTTGCGCCGCGCGAGCGTTCGGGCATGGTGTCGGCGGTGATCAACGCAACCCGCCAGGGCGGCACCGCCATCGGCATCGCCCTGCTCGGCGCCTTAATGAGCATGCGGGCAACAGCCCTGCTGACGGCGCGTCTTGAAAATGCCGGTGTCGCCAATGCCGGAGCGGTGGCCCGCGCCGCGGTTTCAAGGCACGATTTCGCAGCCGATGCGGCGATGGGCAAGGACGGCCTGCTCGATCTGTTCGCAGCCGCCTATGCCGGGGGCTTCCATGCGGCGATGCTGACGGCCGCCATCGTTTCGTTCGTCACGGCCGGGCTTCTGGCCGCCATTCTGGCGCCGGCCGAGGCTCGTTCGGCGCGCGAAACCAATCACAGTCGCCAGGGATGAGGCTGGCGCCGACCGCCAAAACCCGATTGCGAGCCGGGTTTTGGTGTTCGAGATGCGCTTGATCAGGTCAGCGAGGCGGTGAAGCGCTGGATGCGGGCGCAGGCCTCTTCGAGCAACGCCTCCGACGTGGCATAGGAGATGCGGAAGTTCGGGCCGAGGCCGAATGCCGAACCGAACACGACCGCCACGCCCTCGGCCTCGAGCAGTTCCGAGCAGAAGGCTTCGTCGCTGTCGATCAGCTTGCCGGCTTTGGTCTTCTTGCCGATCAACTGGGAACAGGACGGATAGACGTAGAAAGCCCCTTCGGGAGACGGACATGTGATGCCGCGCGCCTGATTGAGCATCGACACGACGAGATCGCGCCGAGCCTGGAAAATCGCCTTATTTTTCCCAATGAAATCCTGCGGACCGTTCAGCGCCTCGACCGATGCCCACTGGGCAATGGTGCAGGCGCCGGAGGTCTGCTGGCCCTGGATCATGTCCATCGCCTTGATCAGCGCCACCGGCCCGGCCGCATAGCCTATGCGCCAGCCAGTCATCGCATAGGCCTTCGACACGCCGTTCATGGTCAGGGTGCGCTCATAAAGCTTCGGCTCGACCTCGGCGATGGTCGTGAAGACGAAATCGCCGTAGATCAGGTGCTCGTACATGTCGTCGGTCAGCACCCAGACATTGGGGTGTTCGAGCAGCACGTCGGCCAGAGCGCGCAACTCAGCCTCGCTGTAGGCGGCGCCCGACGGGTTCGACGGTGAGTTCATCAACAACCATTTGGTGCGCGGCGTGATCGCCTTTTGCAACGCCGCCGCCGTCAGCTTGAAGCCGTTGTCGATGGAGGTGTCGGCAAATGCCGGGGTGCCGCCGCAGATCGCTACCATCTCGGGATAGCTGACCCAGTACGGCCTCGGAATGATGACCTCGTCGCCGGGGTTCAGCGTCGCCATGAAGGCATTGAACAGGATCTGCTTGCCGCCGGTGCCGACGATGGTCTGCTCCGGCCGGTAATCGAGATTGTTCTCTCGCTTGAATTTTTGGGCGATTGCCTCGCGCAGCGGCACGATGCCGGACACCGGAGGATATTTCGTTTCGCCGCGGCGGATGGCCTCGATCGCAGCGTTCTTGATATTGTCCGGCGTGTCGAAGTCCGGTTCGCCGGCACCCAGCCCGATCACGTCACGGCCGGCGTTTTTCAGCTCGCGCGCTTTCTGCGTCACTGCGATGGTCGCGGAAGGCTTTACGCGGGAAAGGGCGTCGGCAAGAAAGGCCATGACGGCGTTGTCTCCTTGTAGGGCCAGGCGGTGCGTCCGACCGCGGCGTCTCTCATGTCGCATCATCCCGCCAAGCGCAAGCATTGTCGGATGAGCCAGACTTCAAATCCCCGGCAAATCCGGCAACAATAAATTCACTTACACGCGGTAAAACTCCGGTCGGCTGGATCACGACCCATTCCACCAGTCTCGCAACGGGAGGAACCGTGTCGCGCAGCATCGGGCTTGCCCATATCGTCCGCCACGATGACGGCACCGCCAGCGGTGTCTGGGGCAATTATACGCTGCAAAGCGCGTTCCAGCCGATTTTTGCCTTCAGCAACGGCAAATTGTCCATCACCGGATTCGAGGGCCTGATCCGGCCGTTCCGCGACGCCGAGCCGCAGACGCCGGTGAGTTTTTTCAACGCCTGTCCGACGGTCGACCGCCTGCATATCGAGGCGCTGACAAGGACGCTGCACCTTTTGAACGCCGGCGCCTGCCTGCCGCAGGAGGCATTCATTTTCATCAACTTCGATCCGTCGGTGTTCACCGATCGCAGCATCGCCGACAGCGCGCTGCGCGACATGCGGCTGGTGCTGCATGAGGCCGAGATCGATGCGAACCGCGTCGTCTGCGAGGTGACCGAGCAAAAGTCGGCGTCGCAGGAAACGCTCTACAATTTCGTCGAGGCGCTCAGGGCCAACGGGTTTCGCATCGCGGTCGACGACTACGGCGCCGAAGAGTCCGACATCGACCGGATCAAGGAGCTCAGGCCTGACATCGTCAAATTCGATGCCCACTGGATCATGCAACTGATGGAGTCCGGCGCCGGCTTCGCGCTGCTGACCGCCATGGTGGCAAGTTTCGAACAGCAAGGCATCCGCACCGTGTTCGAGGGCATCGAGGAGGGCTGGCAGCTTGAACTGGCCGAGAAATCGGGAGCCTCGATGGTGCAGGGATTTGCGCTGGCGCGCCCGGAGCTTGCACCGACCAGCTTTCACGTTTTCGGCAACGAAAGCCAAGTCTTCGGCAAGGAAAGGCAGATGCCGGTGACGGCGCCTGACGCCGGCGCGGCGCCTGCGACCGTCTCGCCTTCGCCGCGGCCGAAACGGGCTTTCGGGCGCAAGGTGGTGCCATGACCAAAAGGCCCGACAGGCGGCGCAATGTCGGCGAGGCAATCTTTGCCGACGAAGTCGGGATCGAATATGGCGTCTATGGCGCGTTCCGGCTGAGGAGCGCCTACCAGCCGATCTTTGCGCCGCGCGGCAGGTTTTTGAAGGCCGTCGCCGTCGAAGGCCTGATCGAGCCGCACCGCGCCGGCAGGCCGGTCGCGCCGCGCGTATTCTTCGAGGGCATCCCCGTGGCGGATCGCCTGTTCGTCGAGACGATGTGCCGGGTACTGCATCTGCGGAATTTCCGCAACATCGGCGTCGGCGGGCTCGACCTGTTCTTCAACTACAATCCGCTGACCAACGATGACCCCGGGCGAGCGCTGGCAGAAATCAGGCTGATGACCAGGCGTCTCGCCGACTTCGACCTGCACCCCGGCATGCTGGTCTGCGAGATCACCGAGCAGGCGGCTGAAGACAAGGTGCTCGTCAGCCTGGCGCGCGAGATGCGGCGTGACGGCATCCGCATCGCCATCGACGATTTCGGCACCGGGCATTCGACGGAAGAACGGGTCGCTCTTGTCCAGCCCGACATCGTCAAGATCGACGGCACCTGGTTCGCGGAATTCTGCCGCCATGCCGCCGCCGAACGGTTTTTCCGGCCGCTGGTCTCCGCGCTGCATGACCGCGGCGCCAAAGTGCTGGTCGAAGGCATCGAGCAAGCCACGCATCTGCGCGTCGCGTTGGACGGCGGCGTTGACCTGATGCAAGGATTTTACCTTGCCCGGCCGGCGCTGGCCGGCACGGTCTTCGACGAGGAGCCGCTGCCCATAGACAGGCTGCTTGGCATGGCCAACAACGTCGTGCCGTTGTTTGGGTGATCTATCACCGGCGCTGATGGTTGCGCCAAAACAAATCACTGGATGAAGCCGTCGCTGCCAGGATAATTGCCGGTAAAGGCGGCTCCGCCGAGGGGAGCGGCGATGGGAGCAAGAATGACCATACTGTATGGAATGATCGACAGCGGCAATTGCTACAAGCCGCGCCTGTTGATGGCCAAGCTCGGCATCGCTTTCACCAATGTCGAGGTCAGCTCGCACACCGGCGACACGCGCAAGCCAGACTATGTCGCCAAGAACCCGAACGCCATGGTGCCGCTGCTCGAGCTCGACGACGGCCGGCGGCTTGCCGAATCCAACGCCATTCTGCTCTATCTCGCCGAAGGCACGCGGTTGCTGCCGGCCGACAAATACGAGCGAGCATTGGCCTACCAATGGCTGTTCTTCGAGCAATACAGCCACGAACCCTATATCGCGGTGCGCAAGGCGCTGCTGACCTTTCCCGAACGGGCCAAGGACGCGACACCGGAACGGCTGGCGCTGACGCTGGAGCGCGGCAACAAGGCGCTCGGCGTGATGAACAAGCATCTGGCGGGCAGTGCGTTCTTTGCCGGCGAGGCCTTGAGCGTCGCCGACATCGCGCTCTACGCCTATACGCATACGGCCGAGATGGGCGGTTTTCAGCTCGACGCCTACCCGGCGGTGGCGGCCTGGCTGAAACGGGTCGAGACTGATCCTGGGCATGTGCCGATGGAGTGGCTGGGGTAGTTCTGTCCTTATGGCCACTTCAGGAGGCGGTCATATTCGGAGTGGGTGCCGATCCAAAACCAGACCACGTCATCGTGGTCGCGGACAGCTACGGCGCGGTAGTTGAGATCAACCCGCGCCGACCAATAGCGTCCGACCTGTTTGAAATGCAACGACGGGTGAAACGGATCAGAACGCAGTTTGGCGAAACGTTTGTCCGCCTTTGCTCTGATCGACGAGGGCAGTTTGCATAAGCCTCCCAGAATAAGGGAGTGGCGACATGAGTCACAGAGACCGGGTCCGGCCGGCGCGATGGTCGGCCAAGGCCCGCTCGGTAAGTTTATCCAGCCTGCCAGCCTTGGCGTCGGCTTCGATCTGCCGATCCCACATCTCCGCTTTCAGTGCCTCGAACCAGGCGGCAAATGCCTTCAGTTCCTCAGGGCTCAGTTCGGCGACGGATTTCTCAATCTGTTCAAGCTTGCTCATTGGTCAAAAATACCATGATTGGTACAGTAAGGCCAAGGTAGCCGTTTCATCCGGAAATCCGGACAGCAAAAAGGCGGGACAAAATCCCGCCTTCCCATGCTTGGTAGCCTGATCGGGAGCGCTTTGGCCGGGCCGGCAGCAATCTGCTGCTTCGGCTTGTCGGGTTCTTTCCGCTCCGGCGCGCTTCTCGCGCGACCGTCAGTACATCCGTGACTTGCCGCGCGCCCCGAGCTATCGCCCGGCGCGCGCCATTCGCAAAATCAGGCTGCCTTGCTCAGAGATCCAGCGGACGACTTGCCAGTGCGGCGGTCCTGCTCGATCTCGAAGTTGATCTTCTGGCCTTCGACCAGGGTCGACAGCCCAGCGCGCTCGACTGCCGAGATGTGGACGAAAACGTCCGCGCCGCCGCTGTCAGGCTGGATGAAGCCGAAACCCTTGGTGGAATTGAACCACTTGACCGTACCTGTTGCCATTTCGATAGTCCTTATACGTTTGCTTTAGCTTGACCGAACCAAAGTCCAGCCGGTTTGTATCGAGATTTTGGGGATAGACGTCAGCAAACGCGAATATCGCGAGGCCCGGATCGATCGGCCGAAATATCAATGGACCTCATATAGTCCGCTTCTCCGCAAAAAACAAGACTGCACAAAAAGGCGCTGATGCCGTGCTGCCCAATGGCCGCCCCAGTCGCGTGAAAGCGTTGCAACGTCGGGCGTTGCGCCGGGTCGCATGGCCTATCGCGCACGCTGCGGGGAAGGACCGTGCCGCCTCCGAGCGTCCGGTCCTGTTTGGGGAGAGGACCATGAAAACTGTCCTGTTTGCCGCCTGCCTGACGCTGGTCGCCGCCGAGGCGCAGGCGATCTCGCGCTATGACCCGAGCCGCATGAGCTGCGGCACGGTGCGCGCGACCATCGCACGGGAAGGCGCCGTCATCCTGCGTTATCAGTCGACGCGCACGCCGGGGCTGCCGCTCTACGACCGTTATGTGCGGAGCGAGAGTTTCTGCAACATGGGCGAGGTCAGGGTACGCGCTTCGGTGCCAAGCGCCGATACCAACTCCTGCATCGTCTACAAATGCAAGCGCGTGGAAACAGACCGGCATTTCCGCCGGCGCATCTTTCCGGACTAGCAATGTCGGCCTCAAAATCCAAAAGAGACCTGCGCCGGGGGCGACGGGCCGACGCGCACGCCTTCGATCGCCAGCATCTTCTCCTTGGTGGTCGAGCCACCTGACGCTGAAAAACCGCCGATCTTGCCGCCGGCGGCAAGAATGCGGTGGCAAGGGATGACCAGCGGCACCGGGTTGGCGCCGAGCGCGGCGCCCGTCTCTCGCGCCAGCCCGGCATGGCCGGCGCGCTTGGCCAGTTCGCCATAGGTGGTAGTCTCGCCGAAGGCGAGCTTGCGCGCCGCGTCGTAGATGGCGAGGCGGAAATCGTCGACACCGGTGAGATCGACCGGCACACCGGAGAAATCCACGTCCTCGCCGGCGGCATAGGCCTTTATCGACGCGATCAGCTCGGCAACCCATTGCGGTCGGGCGCTCGAAGCGGCGTTGCCGGCATGGCGCAGCAGCCGCCGTTCCACGGCGTCGCGGCTGCGCTGGGGCAGGCAAAGCCTCGTCAGCCCGGCCTCGCTCCAGACGATGCCGATGAAGCCGATCGCGGTTTCGAAGACCGCGTGGCCGGCGATGGCTTGAGAGGTGCCTTCCATGATGTGCTCCTGTCCGAAGGAACGAATGGTAGTCCAGTACATATCGAGAACGGATATCGCATTTTCAGGGGTCTGTTGCCACCCGAAAACCATTCGAAATCCCAACTGGCTGCGGATTGCCGGGGGAAAGCCGCTGGTGTAAGGACTTCTTAACAGACGAACCGGACCCGAGCGCGGCTTGCCAGCAAAAATCATCTTTCCTGCGATCGGCGTGATGCTCGCTGCGGCCGGTCTCAGCGGCTGCACTTCGACCGCGCAGACCAAGGCCGTGCCTTCCCTGACTGAAACCGCCGCAGTTGGTAGCGACGCCGGCTATGCGCTGGCGCTGCCCGACACGGTTTCGGTGCTGCCGGAATCGTCGGGCGTCACGCCTGTCCAGACCGCGGCGCTGGCCGTCGACGCCGCCGCGGCCCCCGCCCAGCCAGCGGCCTTTGCCGGCCCGACCCCGTTGGCCGCAACTGCACCTTCAGTCATGACGGCCGATGCCGCGCCAGCCGGCACAGCGCCTGTTTATGCGACCGCCGCCGTTGCGATGCCGGTCACCGGCGAGACAGGCAAGACGATGCCAGGCGTCCAGCAGGTCGCCTACACCCTGCCTGAGACTCCGTCCGCCCTGCTTTCGACCAGCCCTGCCAAACAGTATTCCGCGGGACCGCGCGGCGAGATCGAGCGGCTGATCGAGAAATATGCCGTCCTCTATCAGGTTCCGGTCGATCTGGTGCGCCGCGTCGTCAAGCGCGAGAGCACCTTCAATCCCAAGGCCTACAATCGCGGCCATTGGGGGCTGATGCAGATCAAGCATGCGACGGCGCGCGGCATGGGCTATGACGGGCCGGCGAGCGGGTTGTTCGACGCCGAGACCAATCTGAAATATGCGGTGAAATATCTGCGTGGCGCCTGGCTGGTGGCCGGCGGCAACGCCAAGCGCGCCGACCGGCTCTACCAGAGCGGCTATTATTACGACGCCAAGCGCAAGGGCATGCTGGAACAAACCGGCCTGGGCCGCGACCGCAGTCGGCGTCGCCTGCAGCCCGACGCCTGAACGCCATGCCTGAGCCGCGCCCGCCGGCGCCGAACGACATAAGGCTGCGCAAGATCCTCGACGACACGCTCGCCCCGCCGCGCTGGCCGCAAGGTTTCGTCATGCGCGGTTTTGAGGCCGCCGACGCGCTCGCTTTGCATGCGCTGCTGACCACCGTCTTCGACGATGGCGCCGACGGGCCGTTCGAGGAATGGTGGCCGCGCATTTCAAGCGACGCGGAATTCGACCCTGCCTTGTGTTTCCTGGTTATCGACAGCAAGGGGCGACTGGCGGGGGCGGCACTGTGCTGGACGAGGGCGTTCGTCAAAGACCTTGCCGTCCACCCCGAGGCGCGCGGCCGAGGCATCGCCGAAGCGCTGATGTGGCACGTCTTCACCGCCTTTCACGCACGCGGCGCTGCGCATGTCGATCTCAAAACCAACACGGTTGAGAATGCTGCCGCGGTCAGGCTTTACGAGCGGCTGGGGATGTTCGAAGTCGACTGGGCGGGGTGAGGAGCGGTTGGCGAAGCCGATCAGCGAGCATATTGCGGAAACGAAGTGTCCACCAAGGCAGCAGGCTGCATCTTGCCGGGAACCGTTCGGGCGTTAAGCTGCGATCCTGCGGCTTTCGTGCCGCGGGCGGGGTCTCGACCGAAACCGGAGAAACACGATGCGGCTTTTACTTTTCAAACCGGGTCTGGCCAAAACCAGTCTGGCCAAAACCGGTCTGGCCAAAACCGGTCTGGTGATCCTCGCCCTTCCGCTTCTTGCGGGCGTCGCGCGTGCCGACGAATGCGCCGACGCACAGGACCAGGCGACCATGAACGAATGCGCCGGCAAGTCGTTCACCGAAGCCGACAAGAAGCTCAACCACGCCTACAGGCAGATCGAGGGCCGGCTGAAGGATGACACTGCGACGAAGAAGCTGCTGGTCGGCGCGCAGCGCGCCTGGGTCGCCTTTCGCGATGCCGAATGCGCTTTCCAGGTCGGCCCGCCCGATATGGCAGGCAGCATTTATCCGATGGTTATCGCCGGCTGCAAGGAGAGCCTCACCAACGACCGGCTGAAGGATTTTCAGGGCTATCTCAACTGCCAGGAGGGTGACACGAGCTGCCCGGTGCCGCCGCAGTAGCCTCTGTCGCTGGCGAAGGCGGAGCCGTTAAGGCCTCATCGCCGGGCCAGGCGTGCAAAATGTCGGAACCCTGCTTCGCGATGCGTCCTTGAGAGGCAAGGTGCGCTGCCGTTTATGGCGCGCGCCGCCAAAGCACGGCAGATGGAGATGACGATGATCACCTTTCCCAACGAATCCGCTGAATACCGCGCCGCCCGCGAAACGCTGCTGCAAAAGGAAATCGAGCTGCGCCGCGCCATGGAGGATGTGGCCGTCGCCCGCCGTGCACTGCCGCCGGGCGGGCTGGTGCCTCAGGATTATGTGTTCGACGGGCTTGGCGCCGACGGCAAGCCGGCCCGCATAAAACTGTCGGAGCTGTTTTCACCCGGCAAGGACACGCTGATCGTCTACTCGATGATGTTTCCGCGCCACCCGCAGGAGACGCGCGACGTGGCGACAAGCGGCGGCACTGCCAAGCTCGCGCGGCCCGACCAGCCATGCCCGTCCTGCACGGCGCTGCTCGACCAGTTCGACGGCGCCATCGGCCATCTCGAGGCCGCCGGCTTCAATTTCGCGGTTGTGGGCAAGACCGCGTTTGAAAACCTGATCACGCTTGGCCGCGATCGCGGCTGGACGAACATGCGGCTGCTCTCGTCGGCCGGCAACAGCTTCAAGCGCGACTACCACGCCGAGGCCGACGACGGCGCGCAGTTGCCGATGCTTTCGGTATTCCATCGCGACGCCGATGGCATCCGGCATTTCTGGAGTTCGGAGCTTGGCTTCGCACCGTCCGAACCCGGCCAGGACCCGCGCGCCATCGGCACTTGCGAGCCCTTGTGGAACCTGATGGATTTCACACCGGAGGGCCGGCCGGACTGGAATGAACAGCTGCAATATGCCGGCGCCTGCTGCCACTGAGTGGGCCGTCCCTTCTCCCCTTGTGGGAGAAGGTGGATCGGCGCATAGCGCCGAGACGGATGAGGGGTGCTGGAAGAAATGAGGCGTTGGCAAATGTGCACGGTCTCTGCGCTGATGGGCGGCTCGACCTAGCGCACCGCCAAGCTGGAACACCCCTCATCCGACCGAGCTTCGCTCGGCCACCTTCTCCCACAAGGGGAGAAGGAAGAGCGCAACTTCGCCGCTGGTGTCGCGTTGGACTCTCTGAGGATCACAAACCCGGAGATTTCCTGTGAAAACGCATCTCACGCTTGCCATGGTCGCCTTGCTTGCCGGCGTGCCGGCGGCCTTCGCCCAATCTGCCACGCCGGCCGATATACCTGCTGTCGGCCAAACCAAGATCGACACCGAGACCTTCTCCAGAACGGTCCCCAGCGCCAACCGGTTCGAGATTGAAACCAGCAAGCTGGCCGAACAAAAGAATGTCGCCGCCGATGTGAAGGATTTCGCCTCGCAGATGATCAGGGATCACATCAAGGCTGGCGAGGATTTCAAGGCAGCTCTCGAACAGAGCAAGATCACGGCTTCGGTGACAGCGAGCGGCCCGGCTTTGCTGCCGAAAGACCAGGCGATGCTCGACCAGCTCAAGAACCTCGATGGCGATGAATTCCAGGCGAAATTCATCCTCCTGCAGACCGAGGCGCACAAGCAGGCGCTGGCGCTGTTTTCAACCTATGCGCAGTCGGGTGAAGACCCGGCGCTGAAGGAATTCGCCAAGAAGACACTACCGACGCTGCGGATGCACGAAGAGCGCCTAAAGGATCTGGTGGCAGCCCACAGCTAAGCGTGTCACCCAAACGCATGCCCTCGGGCCTGACCCTGGGCCTGACCCGAGATGCGCAGCGGTTTTGGGAAACGCATAAAAGAGAACTTAAAGCGCGTCGCGTCGCGCTTTAAGTTGGCGCTCTCTCAGCTGTTTTTGATCTGCTCGACCGCCGTCGCCAGCAGGTCGTTCATGACGCCGCGAATCTGAACATCCGACTGGGCGACGCCCGCAGCGTCGAAATCGGCGCGTATTTTGCGCAACACGTCGTCGTCCCCGGCCTCTTCGAAGTCTGCGCGCACCACCTCTTTCGCATAGGCGTCGGCGTCCTCACCTGACTTGCCGAGCTTTTCGGCGGCCCATAGGCCGAGCAGCTTGTTGCGGCGCGCCATGGCCCTGAACTTCGTGTCCTCGTCCATCGCAAACTTCTTTTCGAAGCCTTCCTGACGGTCTCTCATACTGCTCATAATTTGCCTCGTTCAGGTGTGAGTCTCCGACCTTCATCCGATGGAGAAGAAGAGCGGCGGTAGGGGTCGAACATGGCGTGCATGGATGTCATAAGCAAGACCGGACCGTTCATTCCGCAGGGCAATCGCTTCGGGTTGGCGCTGCCCCTCACCTCACCCTCTCCCCGTGAAGGACGGGGAGAGGGGTGCCAGCGTTGCGGCTAGGTCCCTTCTCCCCGTTCTTGCCGGGGAGAAGATGCCGGCAGGCAGATGAGGGGCGGCGCCGACATCGACAACCGATAGCTTCGCCCAGAGCCTTCGCACCGATGTGATTTGACGTTGCCGCGCCGTGACCTACTCTCGATTGGCGGGATGAGCCGAGGAGGCGAGCGATGCAGTCACCTTTCAACGGGATTCGGAGCGTCACGTTGGCAGCGGCAGTGATCCTTGCCGCTGGCACCGCAGCTTACGCCCATCACGGCTGGTCGTGGACCCAGGATGGGTTTTTTGAGCTCCGGGGCAAGATCACAGCCATCTATATCGGCAATCCGCACGCCACGCTGGATGTCGACGCCGACGGAGAGGCCTGGCGGGTGGATTTGGCGCCGCCGTCCCGCACGATGGCCGCCGGCTTCACCGAGGAGGTCGCCAAAGTCGGCGACGAGGTGACCGCGATCGGCCACCGCTCGCGCGACGAGACCGAGAAGTGGATGAAAGCAGCCCGCGTCATCGTCAACGGCAAGGCTTATGACGTCTATCCCGACCGCGTGCCGCCGGCCTGAATGGACGAGTTCCTCGCAGGCATCGAGCAACTCGCCATCGTAAGGGGGCTGAAGGCCTCCTTCGTCGCCTATCCCATAGTCAATGCGCTGCACATCATGTCGATCGGTGCGCTGCTGACCAGCATCTGGCTCATGGACCTAAGGATCCTCGGCGCCTTCCGCTCGCTGCCGCAGGCGGCGTTCATCGCGCTGCTGCGCCGCACCGCATTTACCGCGTTCGCCGGCGCGCTTGTCACCGGGTCGCTGCTGTTTTCAATCAGGGCGAGGGAGTATGCGGCGATGCCGATTTTTCTCACCAAGATGACGCTCATACTCCTCGCCGGCGCCAATTTTCTCATTTTCATGCGCCACGCAAAAGGCGGCGACGAGCCGGCCGGCGGGACCGTCACCATCCTGGCTTTGCTGTCGCTGGTGCTGTGGACGTCGGTGCTGTTCGCGGGGCGGTTTATTGGATTTCTGAACTGAGCGGCGTCGGCACAGCGTGCCTTGGACGGATCACGGTGCGCAGCGTTGGCGGGACGCGCCCCCCTCTGGCCTGCCGGCCATCTCCCCCACTTGGGGGGAGATCAGCTAATTGCTTCAGGCAAAATACTCCTGGAGCGGCCTAACCTCCAAACTCCCCGCGCGCAGCGCTGCGATCGCCTCCGCCACTGCCGCAGCCCCCGAGAGCGTCGTGTAATACGGCACCTTCTGCATCAGCGTCGCCCTGCGAAGCGATTTCGAGTCCGACACCGCCTTCTGGCCGTCCGTGGTGTTGAAGACGATCTGCACCTGGCGGTTGCGGATGGCGTCCTCGATGTGCGGGCGGCCTTCCAGCACCTTGTTTATTTTCTCGGCGGCGACGCCGTTCTCGGCGAGGAAGCGGGCGGTGCCCGAGGTGGCCATTACTTTAAAACCTTGGCCGGCGAGACGCTTGACCGCCGGCAGGATGCCCTTCTTGTCCTCGTCGCGCACCGAAACGAACAGCGTGCCGGCGCGGGGGAGATCAACACCCGCTCCCAACTGGCTCTTGGCGAAAGCCAGCGCAAAGTCGCGGTCGAGGCCCATGACCTCGCCGGTCGAGCGCATTTCCGGGCCGAGCAATATGTCGACGCCGGGGAAGCGGGCGAAGGGGAACACTGCTTCCTTGACCGCGATATGGCCGGGATTTCTGGGGTCGGGCATGGCGCCGTAATGGGCGAAGGCGTCTTCCAGGCTCTCGCCGGCCATGATGCGGGCGGCAATTTTCGCGATGGGCCGGCCAATGGTCTTGGCGACGAAGGGCACGGTGCGCGACGCGCGCGGGTTGACCTCGAGCACATAGACGGTGCCGTCCTTGATCGCGTACTGCACGTTCATCAGGCCGCCGACATTGAGCGCGCGGGCAAGTGCGGCCGTCTGGCGCTCCAATTCGTCGACGAGCTCCGACGGCAGCGAATGCACCGGCAGCGAGCAGGCGCTGTCGCCCGAATGGATGCCGGCCTCCTCGATGTGTTCCAATATGCCGGAGACGAAGGTCGACTTGCCGTCGCACAGGCAGTCGACATCAACCTCGATGGCGCCCGAGAGATAGGTGTCGAACAGCAGCGGGTTCTTGCCCAGCAGCGTGTTGATCTGGCCTGTCTTGTCGTTGGGGTATTTCTGCTTGATGTCCTCCGGCACCAGGCCGGGCACGGTGTCGAGCAGATAGGATTGCAGCATGCTCTCGTCGTGGATGATCTGCATGGCGCGGCCGCCGAGCACATAGGACGGGCGCACCACCAGCGGGAAGCCGAGCTCGCCGGCGACGAGGCGGGCCTGCTCGACCGAATAGGCGATGCCGTTCTTCGGCTGGCTGAGGCCGAGCTTGTGCAACAACTTCTGGAAGCGGTCGCGGTCTTCGGCGAGATCGATCATGTCGGGCGAGGTGCCGAGGATCGGGATGCCGGCCTTCTCCAGCGCATCCGCCAGCTTCAGCGGCGTCTGGCCACCGAATTGGACGATGACGCCGACCAGCTCGCCCGACGCCTGCTCGGCGCGCAGGATCTCCAAAACGTCCTCCGGCGTCAGCGGCTCGAAATAGAGCCGGTCCGAGGTGTCGTAGTCGGTCGACACGGTCTCCGGGTTGCAGTTGACCATGATCGCCTCGAAGCCGGCGTCGCGCAGCGCAAAGGCGGCGTGGCAGCAGCAATAGTCGAACTCGATGCCCTGGCCGATGCGGTTCGGGCCGCCGCCGAGGATGACGACTTTTTTTCGCGACGAGACTTGCGCCTCGTTGGCGAGCGCGCCGGCGAAGGGCACCTCATAGGTCGAGTACATATAAGCGGTCGGCGAGGCGAACTCGGCGGCGCAAGTATCAATGCGCTTGTAAACCGGATGAACGTCGAGCTTTTCACGTATCTTTTGAACCTCTTCGACGTCTTTCCTGACCAGGGACGCGAGGCGGGCATCGGAGAAACCCATCGCCTTCAGCATGCGCAGATTGGCGGCGTCTTCGGGAATGCCGTGCTCGCGAATGCGGGCTTCCATGTTGAGGATGCCGGCGATCTGTTCGAGGAACCACGGGTCGATCTTGCACATGGCGTGCACGTCTTCCAGAGAGGTGCCCATGCGGATCGCTTGCGCCACCATGCGCAGCCGGTCGGGCGTCGGCGTGCCGAGGGCAGCGCGGATGGCGTTGCGGTCGTCGGCGTGGCTGGCCGCGCCGTGCGCGATGCCGGGGATCTCGATCTCGTCCAGACCCGTCAGGCCGGTTTCAAGCCCACGCAAAGCCTTCTGCAGCGATTCCTGAAATGTGCGGCCGATGGCCATGACCTCGCCGACCGACTTCATCGCAGTGGTCAGCACCGGCTCGGCGCCGGGGAATTTCTCGAAGGCAAAGCGCGGGATTTTGGTGACGACGTAATCGATCGACGGCTCGAACGAGGCCGGCGTCGCGCCGCCGGTGATGTCGTTCTCCAACTCGTCCAGCGTGTAGCCGACGGCGAGCTTCGCCGCGATCTTGGCGATCGGAAAACCGGTCGCCTTGGAGGCGAGTGCCGAGGAGCGCGAGACGCGCGGGTTCATCTCGATCACCACCAGGCGCCCGTCGGCCGGGTTGACGGCGAACTGCACGTTGGAGCCGCCGGTCTCGACGCCGATCTCGCGCAGCACCGCGATCGAGGCGTTGCGCATCATCTGGTATTCCTTGTCGGTCAAGGTCAGGGCAGGGGCGACGGTGATCGAGTCGCCGGTGTGCACGCCCATCGGGTCGATGTTCTCGATCGAGCAGACGATGATGCAGTTGTCGGCCTTGTCGCGGACAACCTCCATCTCGTACTCCTTCCAGCCGAGCACGCTTTCCTCGATCAGCACTTCGGTGGTCGGCGAGGCGTCGAGGCCGGACTGGACGATCTCGTAGAATTCGGCGCGGTTGTAGGCGATGCCGCCGCCGGTGCCGCCCATGGTGAAGGACGGGCGGATGATGGCGGGCAGGCCGACATGGTCGAGCGCCTGTGCGGCGATCGCCATGCCATGGCTGATGTAGCGCTGCTTGCGGTCGCCCTCGCCGAGGTTCCAGCGCGTTTCCAGCGCGTCGAGCGCGGCGTCGAGGTTTTCGGGCTTCTCGGCCTTCAGCGCAGCGCGTTCGGCCTCGTGCGTCTTGCGGTCGGCGTTCTTGACGTCGGTGGCGTTGGCCAGCATCGATTTTGGCGTTTCCAGGCCGATCTTCTTCATCGCCTCGCGAAACAGCGCCCGGTCCTCGGCCTTGTCTATTGCCGTGGCGTCGGCGCCGATCATCTCGACATTGTAGCGCTCAAGCACGCCCATGCGGCGCAGCGACAGGGCGGTGTTGAGCGCGGTCTGGCCACCCATGGTCGGCAGCAGCGCGTCCGGCCGCTCCTTGGCGATGATCTTGGCCACCACTTCCGGCGTGATCGGCTCGATATAGGTGGCGTCGGCCAGTTCCGGGTCGGTCATGATGGTGGCCGGGTTGGAATTGACCAGGATGACGCGAAAACCCTCTTCCTTGAGCGCCTTGCAGGCCTGGGTGCCGGAATAGTCGAATTCGCAGGCCTGACCGATGACAATGGGGCCGGCCCCGATGATCAGGATCGACTTGATGTCGGTACGTCTTGGCATATCGAGGGTCCGTTCGGCAGGCGGCTTGCACGAAAAACCGGACGGGAAGACCCGGCCGGTTGTGCTCGCGATTCTGGTATCAGGCTAGGAGGGCCTTATAGGGAAGAGTTTTGCCGGATGTAACCCCCTAAAATGCGGAGTGTAGGGCAGTAGGGCAGTAGGCCAGTAGGGCGCGCCCCTCAAACATATTCCCCTACTCCCCTACTGCCCTATTCCCCTAACCACTGATCCGTGATTTCGAAGCGTTCGGCAACGCCGACACGGATGATGTTCAGGCCGCCCTCGCGGGTGTAGCGGAATTCACCTGATGCGTTCGAGCCGGCGGGCCGACCGGCCTGGAATCTGATGACCCGGGTGCCGCCATCGGGCCAGGTCACGGTGATCTCGGCTTTGTCGCCCGTGTGGACAACGCCTGCCTTGCAGCTGGTCATCGGCTGGCCGACATGGCGCGCGCAAGGAATCTCGTTGCGGGCACCCAGCGCCGGCGCGGGCCTGCCTGGCGGCTGCAGCCGCGCAACGGTTTGCGCGTTGGCCGGAGGCGCCGCATTGGCGGCGCGATTGCGGATGGGCTTGTCCGCTGCCGCGGGCGCCTGCTTCTCGCCGGCCGAAGGATTTTCGCTGGCAAAAAGCGCCAGGCGGTAAGCATCCTCGATGGCCACTCTGCCGATTGCCTCAACGGCAGTCATCGTGGGTTCGCGACCGGTCGCATCCAGGCGCGCCGTCAGGTCCGGCGGTGGCTGATCTGCAGTTGCCGGGTTCGAGTCGCCGGCTGCAGCGGCCGTGCTTTCGCCGGTCGCTTCGATATCCACCTCCGCAACTGCCGCCGGATTCTCGGGGTTCAGGTAGCGCGCGGGAGCCCATCCCGCCAGTTGCGGGTTGTCAATTTCTGCGACCTTGCACCAACGATAGCCATTGACGTCGTTGCAGCCGAGATTGTTGACGCTCGTGCCATTCGGCAGCCGAGCCTTGATCTTGCCCATCGCCGATGCCGTGGCGCGGACGTTCAGGAGATCGCCCGGAGCAAGGTCGGTCACGATGGAGACGAAAGGCGCCTCCTCGGCCCTGGCCGGCAGCAGCGCCGTCAGCAGGAGAGGGGCGGCAATCAGCAGCGTCGTTCGGAGCGTAACTGTGCGCCTCATCATTTTGGCCGTGGGCGATATAAGCATTTCCGAGGCGCGGCCGGGCACAGAATCGCCGCCGCATTCCAGGACGATTTTATAAGCGACGACATGGCGCTATGTAAGCCGGAAAATGCGGCCGGGGAATGGTGTTCGGTCCGCGGCATGAGCAAGCTCAGCGTGCGGCATGAACGCGTTCCGCGTTCAGCCGGAGGCATGAACTCGTTCCCTCGTTCAATCCGGGCGGCATGAACGCGTTGCGTTCAGCCTGACATGAACGCGTTGCGCGTTCAGCCGGACATGAACGCGTTGCGTTCAGTCGGGCGGCATGAACTCGTGCCTCGTTCAGCCTGGCATAAATCCGGTGCGCAGCGCGTAGGCCCATTCCGGCCGTCCCGCCTGTTCGGCCTGCCGCGCTGCCGCCTCATGGTCATAGTCGACGGCGATGGCTTCGAAGCGGTCGGAGCGGCCCGGCCCACCCAATTCGACGATGCCGTAGCGTGCATGCGGAGAGCCTTGCTCGGAGACATGCGCCGGTGGCGTGTCGTCACCATAAGCGGGGCAGCCGATGCTGCCCGGATTGAAGACCACCGGGCCATCGGGGATACGGATCAGTTCGCTGCGGTGGCTGTGGCCACACAGCACGATGCGGCAAGCGGGATCGAGCGTGGCCAGCCGCCGCTTGATGGCGACGAGCGGCGCGCGCGCCAGCCGGCCGTCGGCCATCGTATCGGTAAGGTATTTTTCGTCATGGTCGGGTCGGGCATGAAAGGCGGTCACGGCTGGGGCGATCTCCAGCGTGAGCGGCAAGGCCAACAGTGCCTCGCGCTGGACCGATGTCAGCCGTTCCTGCGCATAGCGGTCGGACGGCCACATGGCTTCATCCGCGGTATCGCGGGCGACGCGGCGGTCGTGGTTGCCGCGAACTGTCGGCAGGGCGAGCGCTTCAAGCCGCTCCATGGTTTCGCGCGGCCAGAGCGGGCCGGAGACGCAATCGCCGAGATTGACGATGAGGTCAGCACCACCGCGCTGGCGCAGATCGTCGAGCACGGCGTCCAGGGCGAGGATGTTGCCGTGGATATCGGCGAGAACGGCAATGCGCATGGGAAGCTCCGTGAGTTGACGAATGACTGGCAGGGGAAGAGCGGACCCTACAGGACTTGGGTTCCTCGCCCCCACCAAAGTGGGGGAGAGGTGGCTCGGCGAAGCCGAGACGGAGAGGGGGACTGCGCCGACGTGATTCCGAATGCTTTTAGACAACTTTGCCCTGGTGTGCCACTTCAGAGGCCCCCCTCTCCGACCGCTTCGCGGCCACCTCTCCCCCGCTATGCGGGGCGAGGAACCCAAGTCCTGCTAGGCTAGGCGCGAACTTCAATCTCGGAGGCGCCGACCGCGGGCAGAGCTGGGTCGTCGACGGCTGCGGCAATGACGCTATCGAGCAGCCCCGGAAAGCGTGCATTGAGATCGTCGCGGCGCAGCGTGATCAGCCGGCTGGTGCCGACGACCTCGGTGCGGGTGACGCCGGCCTCGCGCAATTTGGCCAGGTGGTAACTGAGATTGGTCTTTGAGCCGAGATCGAGGAACTGGCTGCAATTCAGCGGCACGCCCTCCTTGCTGGCGAGATAGCGCACGATGGCCAGCCGGGTGGGATCGCCGAGCACGGCAAGCACGTTCGGCAGGCTGATCTGGTCGGCGGTGGGGTGGGGCAGCGTCATGCCGGAGAACTAAGCGCAATCAGGGCCGATTTCAACGCATCTCCTCCTGGTGGATGCCCTCAGTTTCCACCTCCCGCTACCTTGTCCTGACATGGGGCTGTCAGCAGGGTTCAGCTATTCTCGGGCGGCTCATTGACAACATGCGCCATTATGTACAATTGTTCAATGACTTTTGAACTAAGGATTTCACCATGGACAAGCGCCTCTTCTGGCTTGCGCTCGGATCATTCACGATCGCGACCGAAGGCTTCGTCATCTCCAGCCTGCTGCCTGACATCGCGGGGGATGCCGGCATCTCGGTCTCGCTCGCCGGGACGCTGATCACCGCCTTCGCGCTCGCCTATGCGCTCGGCGCGCCGATCCTGGCGACGCTGACCGGCGAATGGGACCGGCGACGCGTCATCTTGTGGACGCTGGTGTTTTTCGTGCTGGGCAACCTGGCGGCGGCGCTCAGTTCCTCCTTCGAACTGCTGCTGATCGCGCGCATCGTCATGGCGCTGTCGTCCGGCCTGTTTGCGGCGACGGCGCAGGGGACGGCCGTGGCGCTTGTCGATGATCATCACCGCGCCCGCGCCATTGCCGTCGTCGTCGGCGGCACTACGGTGGCGGTGGCGGTCGGCGCACCGCTCGGCGCGCTTGTCGCGACGGTTGCGGGCTGGCGCGGCACGTTCTTTGCCATCGCCGGGCTCGGCGCACTGGCCGGCGCAATCCTGTGGTACCGGCTGCCGCGCGGCATCGTCGGCACCAAGCTGCCGCTCAGGCAGCGGCTGGCCGCAACGCTTCGCCCCGGCGTGCCGTCGATCCTGCTGACTACACTTTTGGCGCTCACCGGCGCCTTCACGGTCTTTGCCTTTGTCGCGCCGCTAGCCATCGAAGGCGGCGGCTTGAGCCCGATCGCGCTGCCCGGCATGCTGCTTGCGTTCGGTGTCGGCGCCGTCATCGGCAACATCGCCGGCGGGCAGGCGGCCGACCGCTTCGGTGCGACGCGCACCGTCACTTGGTCGCTGGCGCTGAGTGCGGTCATGCTGGTGATGCTTTCGGTCATCCCGGCCTTCCTGCCGCACAGCATCGCCGGGCCGGCGCTGATGGCCATGATGGTGCCGTGGGGCATCGTCGGCTGGGCCTTCCCGCCGGCGCAGGCCAGCCGCATCATCAGGCTGGCGCCCGACGCAGCGCCCATCGTGCTGTCGCTCAACGCTTCGGCGCTCTATCTCGGCGTGGCGCTGGGCGCCGTCGTCGGCGGCGCGGTGCTGCGCTATGGCGCGCCGGCTGATCTCGGCCTGATCGCAGCGGTGTTCCCGATCCTGGGTCTTGGCGTCATGCTTGCCGGCCACCGGGCCGCCCGGGCGGTGGCCATGCCGGCGGAGTAAAGGAAGATCGCGGAAGCGTGGCGCTGTCCTCATCGCGCTGCCGGGCAGAATTTGGGTTCCGAGCAAGGAACTCAGGTCCTGTAACCCCACACTACTTCCAGGTCCGGCGCCTCTCGATCTCGGCTTCGGACGGCTGTTGCTGGGCGAAGGATCCAGTCTTGATCTCACCGGCGCGTTCATAGCTCGCTATGATGACGCCAGTGGTCGATGCCTGTGAGCGGTTCAGCTTGAAAGCCGCCGGGATTGCGCCGCTGCCAAACAGCCGCTTGCCCTTGCCCAGCACCAGCGGGAAGGTCAGCAGGCTGATCTCGTCGATCAGGTCGTTGGCGAGCAAGGTCTGGACGAGTTCGCTCGATCCCTGGATGAGCAGGTCCGGCCCGTCCTCCTGCTTGAGCTGGAGCAGGGTAGCCACGACGTCGTCGCCAAGCGACTGGCTGTTTTGCCACGACAGCGTGTCGGGCCGGTGGGTGGCCACATATTTGGTGACGGCGTTGAAACGGTCGGCGATCGGATCGTCTTTCTGGTACGGCCAATGCGCGGCGAAGATGTCGTAGGTCTTGCGGCCGAGGAGCAGCGCGAAGGGTTTTGCGAAGGTCTCACCAATAAAGGCGCCCCCGACGTCGTCCCAGTAATGGAACGTCCAGCCACCGAATTCGAAGCCGCCGACCGGGTCTTCTTGCGGCCCACCGGGCGCCTGCATGACGCCGTCGAGGCTGACGAATGTCGCAGTGGTGATCTTCCTCATTGGATTCTCCCTTTAATCATCCGAGCCGTTGCCGCCGGATTTCGGCCAAAGGACGTGCGAACGGACGCCTGTCCGACAGGGCCGGAAAATTTCTGGGCTCCGGCGCATGTCGAGCGGCAAGCACGGGACGCCTCGACGCGGCGACGTCATTGCGACCGCCTGCCGCCAACACTTTGCGACGAGAACCAGACGTCGCCGATGACGGCGGTGGCGGTGCGGTCCGGTGCCTTGTCGGCCGTCAGCCAGATCTTTCGGCTGCGTGCCGCCTTGTCGCGGTCGATTGTTGTCGAGGCCGCCGAGGCGCCGATGCAAGGGATAAACCATGATCGCATGAACGGATCGCAGGCAAACCCCTTATCCGTGCGTGTCACCATCACCGCGAGGCCAATGCGCTCGGCCGGACGCCACGGAAAGACCATGCGGCCGCCGGGCTTCAGCGCCTTCAGCCATTCGGCTGGGGGTGCCGCAACGCCGGCATTGACATAGATGATGTCGGACGGTGGCAGGCCGCCGACGACCGCATCGCCATGGATGGCGGTCACATTGCCGTAGGCTTCGAGATTCTTGATCGCACGTTCGGCGAGACTGGAATCCAGTTCGAAAGCGGTGACTGCGCCGCCCGGCGAAACCAGTTTTGCCAGCAGAGCTGTGTAATAGCCGGTGCCGGCGCCGACATGAGTGACGACCTCGCCGGGTTTTGGCGCCACCTTGCCGATCCACATGGCATGCAGGAACGGCTCGCCATTGTTGATGCCCTTTTCGGCGTCGAGCGACACCAGCACGTTCTGATAGATGTGAACAGGATCGGCGCTCGGCGTTTCTACCTTGCCGTTGCCGGCGACGACCGTCCACGGCCCGGGCCCGAGAAAAGCTTCGCGCGGCACCGCGGCGAACACGTCCTCGAGACGCGGATCGGCCGAACCTGCATTGGCAGCCATCAGTCGCGCGTAGAATTTTCGGGCTTCGGCAATTCTGGTCATGTCGCGTGAGAAGATAGCGCGATTGACCGAATTGTCGCGCAGCCCCACGAGCTCACTCAATGCATGGTCGAGAAAACCCTCAGCCGACGCGGCGAAGCGCGGCGCCGTGCGCTGCTCAAAGATTATATGCAGCTTGTCGCCGACCTGATCGAGAACGGCAACGGGGCCCGGTCGACATCGCGGCGCGGCTCGGCGTCGCCCAGCCGACGGTGGCCAAGATGCTGACGCGGCCGACAGTCCTGCCGGAACCGCCGCGCGGCCGCGGCGTTTGAGATCGTGCCAGCAATTGGCGCGAGACCGAGGAGGATACGATGGGCGTTGAACAGGCACCGACAGCGAAGGGCAAGCAAGCGGCCAAGGGATTGAAGCAGGCTGCGGCGAAGGACGAACGCAAGACCGAAGCGGATACTGGACGCCCGCTCAAGAAGGGCGGGGCCCGCTTCGAGGAGCGCTCGAAAAGCTCGGACGGCAAGAGCGCGGGTACCAAGCAGAAGATCTGAGCGTGACTGACCAAGTCCAAGACCAAAAAAAGCGCCGGCAGGGCTCTCAGCCGCGGGTGTCGTGCACGGACTGACCCCAGAGCCGGCGGCCCCGCCATGCGAAAAATACTGTGACTTGGCGCAACCATTGGGATAATTGTTTGTTGGGTCGGATCGGGCCATGAGATCGGCAAGGTACCGATACGTGCATCGCGGGGAGTTGCCATGCTCTGGAAAGGTCGTCGTCAAAGTGACAACGTCGAGGACCAACGCGGCCAGGGCGGCGGGCTCAACCTGCCGCGCGGCGGCCCCGGCCGTCTCCGCATCCCGATCGGCGGCCGCTCCGGCGGCGGAATGTCGCTGTCGACCATCATCATTCTCGTGGTCCTCTATTTCGGGCTGAAGGCCATCGGCATCGACCCGCTTCAGATCCTGGCCGGTGGCGGTTTGGTGCCGGGTGGCGGCGGTCAGATCACCGACAACAGCGGAGAACAGGGCGGTGGCACCGGGGCACCCGCCTCCGACGAGATGAAGCAGTTCGTTTCGACTGTCCTGGCCGAGACCGAGGACACCTGGACCGGCATTTTCCGGGCCGAGGGCCTGACCTACGAGGACCCCAAGCTGGTCCTGTTCAGCGGGCAGATCCGTTCGGCTTGCGGCTTCGCCTCGTCCGCGGCCGGCCCGTTCTACTGCCCCGGCGACCGCAAGGTCTATCTCGACACCACCTTCTTCCAGCAGCTCGATCAGCAATTCGGCGCTTCGGGCGATTTTGCCCAAGCCTATGTGATCGCGCATGAGGTCGGCCACCATGTCCAGAACCTCACCGGCATCCTGCCCAAGTTCAACCAGATGCGGCAGCAGATGGGCGAGGCCGAGGCCAACCACATGTCGGTGCAGGTCGAGCTCCAGGCGGATTGCTTCGCCGGCGTCTGGGCGCATTTCACCGGGCAGAAAGGCATTCTGGAACAGGGCGACATGGACGAGGCGCTGAACGCCGCCCAGCAGATCGGCGACGACACGATGCAGAAGAAGATGCAGGGCTATGTCGTGCCGGAAAGCTTCAACCATGGCACCTCGCAGCAGCGTCAAACCTGGCTGGCACGCGGCTACAAGAGCGGCAAGCTGTCGGACTGCGACACGTTCAACACGCCGATCTGAGGTGTTTGGGCTCTCGTTGAAATGGCGTTGAAAAGCGGCGGCGATGCAGCCGCGCTCATATCGACAGTTGATGTCAGGATGAAAATTCCTGGCCTGTTCCCTTATTGTTCTGTGTGGCTGACTCGCCTATAAAAGGCCCTTCCGCCTTCGCTGCGAGGCGGCTCCAGGAGTCGATACCGTCATGGTCGAAGCCAAAACCGCCAGGCGGGGCCTTGCGCTTGTTTTCACCACGCTGCTGCTCGACATCACCGGCATCGGCATCATCA
The DNA here is from genome assembly GCF_055811335.1 of Mesorhizobium sp. WSM4847. Classification (NCBI taxonomy): domain Bacteria; kingdom Pseudomonadati; phylum Pseudomonadota; class Alphaproteobacteria; order Hyphomicrobiales; family Phyllobacteriaceae; genus Mesorhizobium; species Mesorhizobium sp. WSM4847. The sequence goes on from NZ_JBVVPY010000025.1 coordinate 28,943, forward strand.
TGCCGGTGCTGCCGGCCTATCTGCAGGAACTGACCGGCGTCGGGGTCAGCGAAGCGGCGATCGAAGGCGGCTGGCTGTTCTTCGTCTATGCGGCCATGCAGTTCCTGTTCGCGCCGCTGGTCGGCAATCTCAGCGACCGCTTCGGCCGCCGTCCGATCCTGCTGGCCTCGGTGCTGACCTTCGCCATCGACAATCTGATCTGTGCGGTGGCCTGGTCGTATTGGGTCCTGTTCATCGGCCGGGTGCTGGCCGGCATCAGCGGCGCCAGCTACTCGACCGCCTCCGCCTTCATCGCCGATGTCAGCACCGACGAGAACAGGGCGAAGAATTTCGGCCTGCTTGGCATCGCCTTCGGCGTCGGTTTCGTTATCGGTCCGGTGCTGGGCGGGTTGCTCGGCGAATTCGGGCCGCGCGTGCCGTTCTGGGGCGCGGCGGTGCTTGCTCTGATCAACTTCATCGTCGGCTGGTTCTTCCTGCCGGAAACGCTGGAGCAGCATCACCGGCGCCGCTTCGAATGGCGCCGCGCCAATCCTCTAGGCGCCCTGAAGCAGATGCGCAATTACAAGGGGATCGGCTGGATCGGGCTGGTGTTCTTCCTGATGACGCTCGGTCACATGATGTACCCTGCCGTGTGGTCGTTCGTCGGCAGTTACCGCTACGGCTGGAGCGAGCAGCAGATCGGCTTCTCACTCGGCGTCTTCGGCCTTGGCGGGGCATTGGTGATGGGTTTTGTCCTGCCGCGCGTCATCCCACGGCTCGGCGAATGGCGGACCGCCGCCATCGGTCTTGCTTTTACCGCGCTCGCCGCCTTCGGCTATGCCGCGGCGTGGAAGGGCTGGATGATCTATGCGGTGATCGTGGCGACCTGCCTCGAGGCGCTGGCCGACCCGCCGCTGCGGAGCCTGGCGGCGGCCAAGGTGCCGCCCTCCGCGCAAGGCGAATTGCAAGGTGCGATGACGAGCGTGTTTTCGATCACCAGCATCATCACGCCGCTGCTTTATACGGGAATCTTCGCCTGGTTCACCGGGCCAAGCGCGCCGATGACGTTCGGCGGCGCGCCCTTTGTGCTCGGCGGCATCTTTCTCGCTCTGTCGCTGGTGGCTTTCGTGCTCAGGGTCGAAAGGCCGGTCGCGGTGAAAGACGTCGCGACGGAGACGGTGGCCTAAAGCGTGTCGCGTTTGAACGGATTCATGCGACGCGCTTTAAGTTCTGGTTTTGATGCTTGTCGTTATTGCAAAACCGCTGCGCACTCTCGGGTTAGGCCCGAGGGCATGCTTTTGCGCGCTATGCATTGGGGCATGCCCTAGGGTTCAATCCATTGCCCCGGAATATCCAGTGCCTTCGCCAGCAGCGCCCTGGTCTGCGCCGATGGCTTTCGGCGATTGGACTCAAGATCCGACAGGAAACCCTGGCTGACACCGATCGTGGTCGCCAATTCGGCCTGCGTCAGCCGCCGCCAGTTGCGCAGCGCCTTGAGCCGGCTGGAGCCCCGCAAAATTTCCATGGTCACGTCCGCAGGCAGGGGGTTTTCCGTTTTGAGATCAGCCTTTCGCTCGTCGTAGATCGCCACATCGGCAGCGTCTTCAAGAGCCTCTTCGGCCGCGTGCAGGTCTCTGTCATCACGAATGTTGTTATCCCAAAACTGCGCCGCGCTTTTGAGCGCGATCCATCAGGCGCGCTCCGCAAGCGCCGGCTCGCCGCGCTTTTCGCGGATGAGATTGACGAAGCGGCGGAACAGATAATGCGAGTCCTGCGGGCCCGGCGAGGCTTCGGGATGGTGCTGGACCGAAAACACCGGCCTGCCGGTCAGGGTGATGCCGCAGTTCGAGCCGTCGAACAGCGAGACATGGGTTTCTTCGACGCCCGTGGGCAACGAGCCGGCATCGACGGCAAAGCCGTGGTTCATCGAGACGATCTCAACCTTGCCGGTGGTGTGATCCTTGACCGGATGATTGGCGCCGTGATGGCCTTGATGCATTTTGGCGGTCTTGCCGCCAAGCGCCAGCGCCAGCATCTGGTGGCCGAGGCAGATGCCGAAGACCGGGATGTCGGTCTTTAGCAAGTTCTGGATGACCGGAACGGCATAGTCGCCGGTGGCTTCCGGGTCGCCGGGACCGTTGGAGAGAAAGATGCCGTCGGGCCGCATGGCGAGGATATCCTCGGCGCCGGTGTTGGCCGGCACTACGGTGACCTTGGCGCCCAGGCCGGCAAGCAGGCGCAATATGTTGCGTTTTACGCCGTAGTCGATGGCGACGACATGCATGGACGGATCGGTCTGTTCGCCAAAGCCCTCGTCCCAGACCCACGGCATCTCGCGCCAGACCGAGGACTGGCCGGAAGTGACGTCCTTGGCCAGGTCAAGCCCGATCAGGCCGGACCAAGCGGCGGCGCGGCGCTTCAGATCGTCGATGTCGAAAATGCCGTCGGGCGCGTGCGCGATGACGGCGTTGGGCATGCCCTTTTCACGGATCAGCGCGGTCAGCGCGCGGGTGTCGATGCCCGAAAGCGCCACGATGCCACGTTTCTTCAGCCATTGGTCGAGACCAGAAGCGGCGCGATAGCTGGACGGATTGGTGACGTCGGCCTTGAACATGGCGCCGACGGCGCCGGCGCGGGCAACCGGGTTGAGATCCTCGATGTCCTCGTCATTGGTGCCGATATTGCCGATATGAGGAAAGGTGAAGGTGACGATCTGGCCGGCATAGGACGGGTCGGTGAGGATTTCCTGATAGCCTGTCAGCGCGGTGTTGAAGCAGACTTCGGCGACGGCGGAGCCAGTGGCGCCAAGGCCGCGGCCCTCGATGACGGTGCCGTCGGCCAGCACCAGCAAGGCGGTCGGCTTCTCGGTGGCCCAAGGGAGGGTCGACGCGGCGGTCATCGTTGCCATGGCGGCACTCCTAAAGGCTGCGCCCTTCAATCGGTCCGGCGAACCATTCTGCGCAGCAAACCGCGCGCAGCGGCGATTTCGCAGCCAGCGCGCGCAACAAAAACTCAGTTCATGCAAGGCCCAGTACATAGGGGAAGGCGCCAGAGCGGTCAATGACGCTACGCCCGCAGGCGCGATTTATTTCGTCGAACAATATCAGCGGTTTGCCGGGCGGCGTCGAATTGCCTTGGGCTTTCGGCACGGCTATTGTCCGTCGCATTCGAAGGAGAAAGCATCATGCGCGGCAAAATCGCCGAATCCCTGAAGAGCGCGATGAAGGCGCAGGACAAGCGCCGGCTGCCGACATTGCGGCTGATCCAGGCGGCCATTCACGATCGCGACATCGCCAATCGCGGCGCCGGCAAGGAGCCGGCCAGCGACGACGAGATCCTGCAGATACTGGCCAAAATGGTGAAGCAGCGCGAAGAGTCGGCCAAGGCTTTCGACGACGGCAAACGGCCGGAGCTTGCCGCGCAGGAGCGCGACGAGATGGCCATCATCCGCGATTTCCTGCCGACGCAACTGGGCCAGGCCGAGACCGAAACAGCGATCCGCGCCGCGATCGCCGAGACCGGCGCCAGCGGCGTCAAGGACATGGGCAAGGTGATGACGGTGCTCAAGGAGAAATACGCCGGTCAGATGGATTTTTCCAAGGCGAGCGGCATCGTCAAGGGACTGCTGCAGTAGGGATTTTCGCTGCTGCAGCGAGTTCGTAAGGCATTGGAGGAGGCGACAGCGAGGCGCCAGCCCTGGCCGCACATGATTGATTCTCAGGCGCTCTTTGGCTTCTGAGAGCGGGCGGGGCGGGCGGCAGCTCGCACCGACAGGTTCAGTGCCACGGCGGCGCGAATGAGCGCCTTCAACGCCTCTTCATCGATCTTGTCGCCCTCATGGATGTCGATGGCGCGCCTGGTGTTGCCTTCGAGGCTGGAGTTGAAGAGGCCAGAAGGGTCCTCCAGCGAGGCGCCCTTGGCGAAGGTCATTTTCACGACATTCTTGTAGGTCTCACCGGTGCAGATAATTCCGGCGTGTTCCCACACCGGAACCCCTCTCCACTTCCACGCCTCGACCACTTCGGGATCGTCCTGCTTGATGAGGGTTCGGATCCGAGCGAGCATCTCGCCCCGCCAATCGCTCAGCTCGTTGATTCTCGCATCTATCAACTGAGAGGGAGTGTCTCCTCCTGCTCCTTCCGTCGAGCCGCCCTTCTTCATGGCTGTCGTCGCTTTGGTCATGATTGGTCCCAGTGGCTTTGTGCAAGTCGACGCCTGGCGTCTGGGCTTCGTGCCAATGCCGGGCGACAAACTCTCAACGTCGCGGAGGAACCTTCGTCCCTCCGGACCCGATTTGCAACGAGGATCACACGAAAATGGAGCTACGATTTGGCGGCGCTTGTTGAACATTGTCGGCGTCGCCACCAGCGCCAGCGACCTTTCGGCGACATGGGCTCGCAGAGATGCTCGCGAGCCGAGGCCGAACCATGAGGGTCACGGCGATGTTGCACCGTCCCGATGGCAGACGCCCTTGGCTAATTCGCGATGCATCTCACATTCGCTCGCCGGGCAATTGGCTGGCTTGCTTCACCCAGGCGGCAAATTGAGCTTCGTCGAGCTGGTCCTCATAAATGTCGAGGTAGCGCACGTCCTTGTGCTTGGACTCGCCGAGAGGGACAGGACGCAGCGACGTGCCCCGGAAGAAGGTCACTTTGACGTAGCGGGTGAAGACATGGAACGACAGGAACCAGCCCTGGCCCTTGATGCCGTAAAACGGCGAGTTCCATTTGACGGCCTTGTGCACGCCGGGGATGGTGCGCGCGATGATTGCGTCGAGGCGGCGCCCGACGTCGCTTTTCCAGCCCGGCATGGCCGCGATGTAGGCCTGCACGGGAGCGTCGCCTTCGGCCTTGGCGATCTGGGGGTTGCCGCCTGCGAGGAGTGCCGGCTTCGCTTCCTTGCCGGACTGCGGCTTCGGCGTCGCCTTGCGCGGTTTGGTTGCCGCGCCCCGCTCGGCTGTGGCCTTCGCCGACTTCTCGGACCTGGGGTCGGCCATTGTGTTCACTCCAAAGTAGGTGGACCCAATCGATGACATTTGATTTTAGAAAGCCGCCCCTGAAGATCAACTTCAGAATCCGAGGGCGGCAGCGGAGCGATCGTACGTCATGGTTGAACTCGTCAAACCGGCGCTTGAACATCTGCCGTCGTATAAGGCCGCCCTTGAGCGCGGCTGGTCGCCGGACAATGTGCGGCTGATGGAGGCGACGCGCGAGCAGCTTGCGGCCATCGAAAAGAATCCAACGGCCTTCCTCGCCGATCTCGACGACCCCGATGCCAAGGGTGGTCCGATCACCTTGCCTGATGGGACGAACGTGCCGCGCCCGCCGGGATTCCGGCGCTGGATCTGGGACGGCGAAGTCGCCGGCTCGATCGGCCTTCGCTGGCAGCGCGGCACCGCCGAGCTGCCGCCACATGTGCTCGGCCACATCGGCTATGCCGTAGTGGGATGGAAGCGGCGGCGCGGCCATGCGACAGAGGCAGTGAGGCTGATGCTCGGCGAGGCGAGGGCGCTCGGCCTGCCCTTCGTCGAGATCACCGCCAAGCCGGGTAATCTCGCCTCGCAGAAGGTGGTCCTGGCCAATGGCGGACGGCTCGTCGGGCGATTCTTCGAGGACGCTGCCTATGGCGGCGCCGAAAGCCTGCGCTATCGCATCGACCTGTAGCGCCTGCCGACTATTCGGCAGCGGCCGGCAGCGGCGGCATCGTGTTTCGGCGCCACTCCCAGATATGCGAGGCGAGCGCTACCGCCACGGCGACCAGCATGGCCATGGCGCCAACCACCGGCAGGCTGCGATAGCCATAACCGGCATTGAGCATGGCGGCGCCGAGCGAGGCGGCCAGCGCGATGCCGACATTGAAGCCGGCCGGGATAAGCGATGAGGCGAGATTGGAGGCGTCCGCCGTCCAGGTCAGGATACGGGTCTGGATCGGGGTGCCGATGGCAAAGCTGAGACCACCCCAGATAGTGATCGCAACGACCATCGGCACCGGGTACGGGCTGGCGGCGTAAATGACGGCAAGTGTCACCGCCTGCATGAAAAGCATGGTGATGAGCGACGGCATCAGTTTCCAGTCGGCGAGCCGCCCGCCAAGAAAGACGCCGATCGTCGCGCCGACACCGTTGAGTAGCAGCACCCAGGGCACCAGGCCCTCGCCGAGGCCGGTGACTTCAAGCAGCGTCGGCGTGATGTAGGTGAACAGGCCGAACTGGCCGATCATCAGCATCAGCATGAGGATTAGCGACGTCCAAACCTGCTGGCGTGCGAGCACGCGGACCTCGCTGCCGAAACTGACGGGCCGGCGCGACGATCCCGTCCGGTGCGGTAGGAGGGCGGCCATGGCGGCGATGGAAACCATACCAAGCGCGCACATCACCCAGAACGTCGCGCGCCACCCCCAAATATTGCCGATCGCCGTGCCGGCCGGCACGCCGATGACATTGGAGACCGTGAGGCCCGACAGGATGAGCGCCACGGCCATTCCACGCTGATCCTGGCGGACCAGGCCGACCGCAACCACCATCGCGACGCCGAAGTAGGCGCCGTGCGCCACGGCCACTGCAATCCGCAACAGCAACATGGAGGCGAAGTCGGGCGCAAGGGCGCAGGCGGCCTGGCCGATGGTGAAGGCTGCGGCAAGGCCAAGCAGCAACGCCTTGCGGGAAAGCGTCTTGGTGGCGAGCGTCAACAGCGGTCCGCCGATCGCGATGCCGCCGGCGTAGCCGGAGACGAGGTAGCCGGCGGTTGGGATGGAGACGCCAAGGCCGTCCGCCACCTGCGGCAGCACGCCGGCGATGACGAACTCGGTGGTGCCGAATGCGAACGCAGCGATGAACAGGGCGATGAGGGGAAGCATGGCGCGGGAAGGCGATCCTTGAACGAGATGGCTCAAATCACGGACGAGAGCGGCGGGCAATCCAGAAATTCTCGACGCCGCTTTAGGTTTTCTTCATCGGTTCAGCCAGGCTCCGGCCGCACAAGGCTAGACGGTCGTCGTCTTCCTTCCGTAGGGGATTTTCAACCACGCCCGCTCGTGAAAATAGTAGAGCAGCGATTTGGTGATGACCTCGGTCACGCCGATGGCCGCAGCGAGCTTGATGCTGCCCGTCACGATGAGCGAAATGATTATCGTGTCGACCGTGCCGGTGACGCGCCAGGAAAGCGCCTTGGCGAAACTGCGCGAATGGGTATCCATAGACTTTCTCCCGGCGGATTTTAAGCGATCCTTAGAGCGCCTTGCGTTCTGGTGGAACCAAAACCGCGCTCCAGGTCTTTGCTTGACGCGTGTTGTCCGACGCCAAGCGAAGACGGTTGGCTGAAAAATGCTCTAGCCGACAGACGGAAGGGTTAGCAAAGACTAATTTTCGCGCGCCGGCTCCAGGCAATTCCCGTGCTGGGCCCAATCTATCCGGCCTTCAGCCGCGAGCCGGTGAGCAGGCCGCGTTCCTCGAGCACGGGGTAGGCTATCGAGGCAAGCAGCGAATTGATCTGCTTCAGGTCGCGGATGGTGTCGAGATGGATGGAACTGGTCTCGACGCTCTTGGCGGTGCCGTCGCGCAGCCGCACGAAATGGCTGGCGCTGGTCTCCTTCTCGCGGTCGCGCAGCCGATCCTTTTCCAGCACCAGCTGGCGGGCGGTCTCCGGATCGCGCGAGACCAGCACGTTGAAGGCAAGCCGCGCGTTGGCGAGCACCGAAGCGTGGAAGCCGCTAAGCTCGCGCCAACCCTCGGGCGTGAACTCCAGCCCGCGCTCAAGCTTTTTCCTGACATGCACCAGCATGTTGCGCACGATGATGTCGCCGACCTGTTCGAGCTTGACGCAGGCGCCGATCAACTCCTGGCAGCGCAGCGCCTCGTCCTCGCTCAGCGGGTTCCTGGTGACCTTGGCCAGATAGAGCTTTATCGACGCATGTTTCTTGTCGACGCGGTCGTCGAGCGCGGCCAGCGCCTTGATCTTGTCGGCGTCGGCGCTTTCATAGAGCTCGATGATGCGCTTCAGCATGATCTCGACCGTCTCGCAGACCCGCACCACCTCACGGGTGGCGTTGGCCAGCGCCTGGCTCGGCACATCAAGGGCGCTGTCGTTGAGCGCGGACAACTCGACGACGTCGAGCGCTTCTGCCGGCGCCGGTTTGGTGCCGAGCGCCACGATCTTTTCCGAAACGCGGTAGACAAGGCCGGCCAGCGGCAGGCCGGCAACCAGGATCAGGATGTTGAAGAGGATGTGGGCGTTGACGATCTGGTCGGGCACGGTGGCGCCGAGAAAGGCGACCGGCGGCTTCAACCACAGGAACAGGATCAGCATGGCCAGCGAGCCCATGCCGCGCATCAGGAGATTGCCGATCGGTACGACACGCACGCCCGGCTCCGCATTGCGGGTGAGCAGCGGCGCGATGATCGACGAACCCAGATTGACGCCGAGCACCAGCACGATGCCGAGTTCGGGCGGGATGAAGCCGCGGCCGGCGAGCGTCACCATCAAAAGGACCGCGGCGATCGAGGAATGGAACAGCCAGGTGACCAGCGCCGCCAGCAGATAGGCGGTGACCGGGTCGCCGGAGAAGTAATCGACGACGACCGGCATCAGCGTGCTCTGGCGCAGCGGCTCCGAGGCCTGGCCGATCATTTCCAGCGACAACACCAGCAGGCCGATGCCGACCAGGATGCGGCCGAACTGGCGCCAGTCGCGCCGCTCGGTGGCCATGAACATGACGGTGCCGGCGACAAGACAGACCGGCACCAGCAGCGACAGGTCGAAGGTGAGCAGCTTGACCACCAGCGCCGAGCCGATCTCGGCGCCGCGCACGGCAAGCTGGCCCGATATACCGCTGACGATGCCGGCGCCGGCGAAGGACCCGACCAGCAAGGTGACGGCGGTGGAGCTTTGCAGGGCGATCGCCAGGCCGCAGCCGGCCAGAACCGCCATGAAAGGATTGCGCATGGTGGCGCGCAGCTTGTGGCGCAGCACATCGCCATAGGCGCGCTCGACACCTGTCTTCACCAAGCGGGTGGCAAACAGCATCAGCGCCACCGCGCCGGCAAGATGCAGCAAAACGACCGAACCGCTCATGTCAGGCTCGCATTCCGACAGCCACCAGCAATATGGGAGCCGTGATGGCAAAGGCGCAAAAGAGGGGGCGAATCAAGGACATTGCAAAGGTCGATACTACTCCGATTACTTTTAGCCGGATAATAAATTTTGCCCAATTCGGCCGGCTGTTGCGCGACAGGGCGTGTCGGAAATGGATGGATCGCAAAATGGTTGCATCGCCGGCCGGCTTCTTGATGGTTGCGCGCTCAAGTGCGACGACCGCTTCAGATCAGGTTTGAGCTGAGTGTTGAACTAGCTATTATAAATACTTGAAATCATTAAAAAAATGTAATCCGTGTGTTCAGTTTCGGTTCATTTTTCGGGCTCTATTGCTTGGGCATCGACAACCAAGGAGTACCCCGTCATGAAACGTATCATTTTTTCCGCAGTCGCCGTATCGATGCTGGCTGCGACGTCCCTGCAGGGCCGGGCAGCGCCGCTGAACGCGCCGAATGCACCGCAGTCGACCTACAGCCAGGTCGACTGGAAGAAGCCGGACAGGCACGTCAAGACGCGCGTCGTGGTGAAGAAGAAAGTCGTCGTCAAGAGGAACCATTGGCGCAACGGCCAGAGATATTCGAGTTGGAGGCGCCACCAGCCGGTCCGCGACTATCGCCACTATGGCCTGCGTCGTCCGGGCCGTGGCCAGGAATGGATCCGCGTCGGCAACGCCTATCTCTTGGTCAGCGTCGTCTCCGGCGTCATCTTCGGCGCGATTGCGGCGCACTGACCATCAAACGTCGACCGGCGCAATGCCGGACAGGAAGGAGGGCTTGCAACCGGCCCCTAAGCCTAACTGAATGTGGATGTTCAGTCGGATAGTCGATGGTTATCCCTGGCATCGCAACGACTTGCAGAGGCTTGACCTGCTGGAGAAATCCGAAGAAGCGAGCATCCTTCCGGTTTGCAGCGCTTCGGATTTCTCCTGGCTCTAGCCAGGATTGTCACAGGGTCAGCACTATGCGCGAGAGCCGGCCGAGTTCGACCAGTCGGTCGAGCAGGCCCGGCGTGCTTGCGAAATCGTCGGAACTCACGACGCCGATCGACGACGTGTCGACGCGGGTCCCGAACAGGATCAGGCATTTTTCTTCGTCGAAGCGCCGCGATGTCCAGATCATGCCGTCGAGTGTCTGATCGGCGTCGTGGATCGCTTGTGCCCAACCTCTTGTTGAGGGGTAGGAGGATGGCGGCGTGTCGATCAATGACTGACGGGTGATGCCCCACTTGTTGAGATCCGGCTCGAAAAGGCGGGCTAGCTTCAAGTTGCGATCGATTTCGATGCGCGAGCCGGCGAGTTCTTCGACCTTGCTCAGCGGGACCGACTTGAAGGTCGCTGCAGGGTTGATGTCGTGGAACACTGACTCGTATGCGGCGCATCCGAAAGAAGTCGCTGCGTACATGGTCGGCACCTGGATGCTCCGGCTTGTGAAGGGAGCCAACCTCGAGGTGCCGAAGCCGGGATTGAACTCGTGGGCGCGCCGGTTGCGTGAGTGTACGCGATGCAGTTCCGTCCCGGCGGGAAGCACGAGGACGTTGCATTCCAGGTCCGGAGGCGGAGCAGGGACGGATGTCAACCTGCCGCTTCCTCTCCCAACTTACGTGCCGCTTCGACGACCGCGTCTACCTTGCCCAGCTTTTCCGAAGGAACCCCTCCGTCCAGCCACGGATTGGACGAAAGGAACCAGAAGGCGACCTGCCACTGGCTCATGCCGGGCGGCAGCGCTTCCAGTACCCGCGCAACCGCCGGATCAGGCTTGCCGTCCTTGAACTGGAACGCGGGAAACAGCTCGCGGCCACTCAACTGTACGGAGAACGCCTTCCTTTCGGCCTTCCACCTGGACCCCGTGGCGCTCCTGTTGCGGGCGCTGTGGCCTGCCAGTTCGGCTAGCTCGGCACTCGTGAGGCAGGGGACTTTCTCCGCGAACCTCACGCGCGCCCTGGCGTTGTCAGCCTCGATCTTCGATCGGACTGCCGACATGGGGTCGTTGGCGGGCAACATGGCCTCCACCAAGAGTTCCATGTTCCGCTCCGACATCTCGGCTCGCTTTCTTGCAACAACTGCGCTGATCGGTTCCAGCAACCGCACGGCGGCGGGATCCAGTTTTTCGGAGGCCCCCACACCGTCGAAGACGTCCCTTACCGCCTTCCTCACGATGGCTTTCAATCGCTTTAACCCTGCGGCCTTGAGGTTCCGGCTTCGGGCTACATTCTTTCCGCCGGCCTTCCTCGGCGCCTCTGGTGCGGTCAATCTTTCCATCAGCGTGTCCGCCATCAGCCGTTCGATTTCGGCCTCCTTGAGCATGCTGGACAGTGCGTTCGTCATTGGAGCCTCCACGAGGTGAGATCAGTAATGATCGACGCAACTTACTTATATCATGTGCCGGCGTTCTTCAAGCGGAAGGCCGGCAACGGCCGTTCCGGCGCAGCCTTGACACATGCCTGCCGGCGGCCTGCTGGACGGTGCCGGGTGTGTCTCAGGCAAGTTGATGAGAACCATTGACATGGGCTTCTTGACGGTGCGGCTGCCGACTACAAGATCGTGGGCACAGATATTCTCCGTGCGCTCGCATGCATCCCACATTTCGGTTACGGGCCGGGGCCCGCAACGGCCGCCTTCTTTTTGCCCTGTGAAAACCGGGTATGGTTCGCATTAGGAGTCGTCGGGTTTCGCCGGCGTGATTATATGGACGCAAACGAGCCGTTTCCGATGCGCTTTCCACCTGCCTTCCTCGACGAGATACGCGACCGCGTGCCGATTTCCTCGGTGATTGGCCAGCGCGTGGCGTGGGACAGGAAGAAGACCAACGCGCCGCGCGGCGATTATTGGGCGTGCTGTCCCTTCCATGGCGAGAAGAGCCCGTCCTTTCACTGCGAGGACAAGAAGGGACGCTATCATTGCTTCGGCTGCTCGGTTTCGGGCGACCACTTCAAATTCCTCACCGAACTCGACGGAATGAGCTTTCCCGAAGCGGTCGAGAAGATCGCCGACATGGCCGGGGTGCCGATGCCGTTGCGCGATGCCCAGGAGGAACGGCGCGAAAAGGAACGCGCCAGCCTGACCGAAGTCATGGAAATGGCGACCGCCTTCTTCCAGGAGCGGCTGCAGGGACCGGAAGGCGCAAAAGCCCGCGCCTATCTGCGCGACCGCGGGCTGACGCCGGCGACGCAGCAGTCGTTCCGGCTCGGCTATGCGCCCGACAGTCGCAATGCGCTGAAGGAGCATCTTGCCGCCAAGGGCGTGCCCAAGGCCGATATCGAGGCATGCGGGCTGGTGCGCCGTGGCGACGACGTTCCGGTTTCCTACGATTGGTTCCGCGACCGCATCATGTTCCCGATCCCGGACTCCAGAGGCAAGATAATCGCCTTTGGCGGGCGGGCGCTGGCAGCCGATGCGCTCGCCAAATACATGAATTCGCCCGACACCGAGCTCTTCCACAAGGGTAACGTGCTCTATAATTTCGCCCGGGCGCGCAAGGCAGTGGCCAAGGGCGGCACGGTGATTGCCGTCGAGGGCTATATGGACGTGATCGCGCTGGCGCAGGCCGGTTTCGAGAATGTCGTGGCGCCGCTCGGCACCGCGCTGACCGAAAACCAGCTCGAACTGCTGTGGCGGATGGCCGGCGAGCCGGTGCTGTGCTTCGATGGCGACCAGGCCGGTCTGAAGGCGGCATGGCGCGCCGCCGACATGGCGCTGCCGGCGGTCCAGGCAGGCCGCTCGGTGCGCTTTGCGCTTCTGCCCGAAGGCAAGGACCCCGACGATCTGGTCAAGGCCGAAGGGCCGGACGCGTTTGGCGCCGTGCTTTCCGAGGCGCGGCCGCTCGCCGACCTTTTGTGGATGCGAGAAACGGCCGGCGGCATCTTCGACACGCCGGAACGACGGGCGGAACTGGAAAAAACGCTGCGCGAACTGACCAGCCGCATCCGCGACGAGAGCTTGCGCTATCACTACCAACAGGAAATGCGCGAGCGAGTGCTAAGCTTTTTCGGCGCCCAGCGCGGCGCGCGCCAAACCTATCAAGGGGGGCGCCAAGACGGGCGGTCCGGCGGGCGCTTTCAGGGCAAGGGCTCAGCTGCTGGCGGGCAGTTCGCACGCGGCGGCAATGCCGGTGGACGCACCGCGATCACCGAAAGCCTTGGCCGCTCGGCGCTGGTCAAGCGCGGCAGCGAGGGGATGTCGGTGCGCGAGGCGACGATCATCGCAGCTCTTGTCAATCATCCAGCGCTGATCGACGAGAATTTCGCGCATGTCGAGTTCCTCGACCTCGCCAACACCGATCTGAAGCGATTGCACGCGGCGATCCTCGATGCGATGGCGCATGACATGGCCAACGACCGCAACGCGGTGATCGCGACGATCGAACGTGCCGGCTGCGGCGAGATCTGGGCGCGCGTGGTGGCGCTGATCAAACGGGCGCGGCAATGGCCGGCGCTGGAAACGGCCGGACTTGACGATGCCCGCGACGCCTTCAGCCAGGCGCTCCACTTGCAGCGCAGCGCGCGCACCTTACATAAGGAGCTGAAACAGGCAGAAGCAGCGCTCGCCAGCGATCCCACGGACGAAAACTACCGGCATCTCGTCGAGATCCAGGCGCAATTTCGTGATGTGCAGGCAACGGAGGCGCTGATTGAAGGGTTCGGCGTGTCTTCGGGCAGGGCCGGACGGGTGTAGGTCGAAGCTTACGAAAGAGTGAAAGTGCAGAACCGTGCTTGCGCGTCGAATCAGCCGCGGCGCTTTAAGTCGGGTAATTGATTCGCTTTTTTCATGCGAATCATGCGAGAGGCGCTTGACCTTCTGGCAGAATGACGGAATCAGGACGATTCGAAACGTTAACCCGCGCCGGCGTCGACGGAAATGCAGCGATGTGAGGTACCGGTCACTGGACAGGCGGTCAGCCTGACACAGTTACCAGGGTTAATCTGGACTTAACGAGAGATGCAGTTACTGGCCCGGGGAAACGCGTTCTAGCGAGAGCGCATCTGATTTAACCGGTACGGCAGCTTACGCGGCTTGATACTTATGCGGCTAGATACCTGGCCGCTTGGAGAAAATAAAGAATGGCGACAAAAGAAAAGGAAGAGGTCGAGACCGAACGTGAAGGCGCCACCGATGGCCCTCTGCTCGACCTTTCCGACGATGCTGTCAAGAAGATGATCAAGGCCGCCAAGAAGCGCGGCTATGTCACCATGGACGAACTGAATTCGGTGCTGCCCTCGGAGGAAGTCACCTCCGAGCAGATCGAGGACACGATGGCCATGCTCTCCGACATGGGCATCAACGTGGTCGAGGACGACGAGCAGGGCGAGGAGCCCGAAGCCGCCGACGCGGCTGCCGACGCCGAGGAAGACGCCAACGAACTGGCCGAGCAGACCGGTACCGCCGTTGCTGCGACGACCACCAAGAAAGAGCCGACCGATCGTACCGACGATCCGGTTCGCATGTATCTGCGCGAGATGGGCTCGGTCGAGCTTCTGTCGCGCGAGGGCGAAATCGCGATTGCCAAGCGCATCGAGGCTGGCCGCGAGACGATGATCGCGGGCCTGTGCGAAAGCCCGCTGACCTTCCAGGCCATCATCATCTGGCGTGACGAGCTCAACGAATCGAAGATCCTCTTGCGCGAGATCATCGACCTCGAAGCGACCTATGCCGGACCGGAGGCCAAGCAGGCGCCGGTGGTCGAGCGGATCGAGGAAGCCAAGACCGACGACAAGCCGCGCCGTTCGCGCGAGGACGAGGACGACATCACCAATGTCGGCGGCGACACGCGCGGTCTGACTGATGACGACGAGGAAGACGAGGACGAAGCCAGCCTGTCGCTGGCGGCGATGGAAGCGGAGCTGCGTCCCCAGGTGATGGAGACGCTCGACGTCATCGCCGACACCTACAAGAAGTTGCGCAAGCTGCAGGACCAGCAGGTCGAGAACCGGCTGGCTGCCGCCGGCACGCTGTCGCCCAGCCAGGACCGCCGGCTGAAGGAGCTGAAGGACCAGCTGATCAAGGCGGTGAAGTCGCTATCCCTGAACACGGCGCGCATCGAGGCATTGGTCGAGCAGCTCTACGACATCAACAAGCGCCTGGTGCAGAACGAAGGCAAGCTGTTGCGGCTGGCCGAAAGCTATGGCGTGCGCCGCGAGGAATTCCTGAAGGAGTACCAGGGCTCGGAGCTCGATCCGAACTGGACGCGCTCGATCGGCAATCTGACCTCGCGCGGCTGGAAGGAATTCACCAAGAACGAAAAGGACGCGATCCGCGACCTGCGCGCCGAGATCCAGAATCTCGCCACCGAAACGGCGATCTCGATCCTGGAATTCCGCAAGATCGTCAACCAGGTGCAGAAGGGCGAGCGCGAAGCCGCGATCGCCAAGAAGGAAATGGTCGAGGCCAATCTGCGCCTCGTCATTTCCATCGCCAAGAAATACACCAATCGCGGCCTGCAGTTCCTCGACCTGATCCAGGAAGGCAATATCGGCCTGATGAAGGCGGTCGACAAGTTCGAATACCGCCGCGGCTACAAGTTCTCGACCTATGCGACGTGGTGGATCCGGCAAGCGATCACCCGCTCGATCGCCGACCAGGCACGCACAATCCGCATTCCGGTGCACATGATCGAGACGATCAACAAGATCGTGCGCACCTCGCGCCAGATGCTGCACGAGATCGGCCGCGAGCCGACGCCGGAGGAACTGGCGGAAAAGCTCGCGATGCCGCTGGAAAAAGTGCGCAAGGTGCTGAAGATCGCCAAGGAGCCGATTTCGCTCGAAACGCCGGTCGGCGACGAGGAGGATTCGCATCTCGGCGATTTCATCGAGGACAAGATGGCGATCCTGCCGATCGACGCAGCGATCCAGGCCAATCTGCGCGAGACGACGACGCGGGTGCTTGCTTCACTCACCCCGCGTGAAGAGCGCGTGCTCAGAATGCGCTTCGGCATCGGCATGAACACCGACCACACGCTGGAGGAAGTCGGCCAGCAGTTCTCGGTCACCCGTGAGCGCATCCGCCAGATCGAAGCCAAGGCGCTGCGCAAGCTCAAGCACCCGAGCCGCTCGCGCAAGCTGCGGAGCTTTCTGGACAGCTGATGCCGGGCAACGAATAACAATTTAAAGGGCGCTTCGGCGCCCTTTTTCGTTGTGCGCCAGGCATGGCGCGTGGTGCGCAAGCACCGTTTGACCGGGATGGTATCCGGTCGATGACTTGGAGGTGAAAGTCCTCTGCGGACCCTGGTGATGGGAACCGCTAGCCGAACAGCAAGGGCGTCGTCGCGAGGCGGGGTCTGAAGGAAGCTGCAAGCAAAGTGCCGGCCTGACGAACAGGAAGCGCATATGAGGCGTCCGCATCCGGGCGAGGGAGCAATGAAGCCCGAAGCCCGATATCACCCGGAGGGTGTGGCCGTAGATGCGACAGGTAGATGGCACGAAGGTCACGCGTCTTACCCTGGGAGGCCTGCCGGCCTGCCCCCGGAAACGGGTGTGCTACCGCCGCCGAGAGGCGCCGGGAAGGGTCGGCAGGAGTCAGCAGAGGCCGTAGTAGCCGGACCAACCGGTGAAGGGCTGAACGTGTCGATGGAGGTCGGACTTCATTTCCGACCGCCTTGGGCAGATACCTCGCGAGAGGGCCTGAGCCGGAAGTAGCGGGCGGAACCCGCAAGATAAGGCTGGGCGCCAATAGGGCGGCGGGCATTGAGGACCTCAAGCCGAGCGCGACACGAACCGCCGTGTACGGGACCGTACGCACGGTGGTGTGGGAGGGGGGATGCCGCAAGGCTCCCTCCTACCCGATCAGGGATTGTCTCGCCGGACGGTGCGGTTGTTCTTGCAGCATACCGGCTGTGGGAGGATAATCGCGTGTCGGATGCTTTTTCTGGGCGACAAACCCGGATGCCCGCCCCGGCGATGACGCCGCGCTCCGAGGCCTCCGGAGGGAGGTGTGCATGACAACCTATATCGTGCTGATCAACTGGACTGAGCAGGGCGCCAGAAATGTGCGCGAGTCGCCGAAGCGGCTCGATGCCGCCAAGAAGCTGCTGGGGGACATGGGCGGCTCTTTCAAGGCTTTTTATCTCACCATGGGCGAATGCGATATGGTGGCGGTCGTCGAAGCGCCCGACGATGCGGTGCTCGCGCGTTTCTCGCTGATGCTGGCGTCAGGCGGTAACGTGAGGACGCGGACGCTCAAGGCTTTCCCGGAATTGGCCTATCGCGAAATCATCGCCTCGCTCGGCTGAGGCGTGCGCGGCTATAGACCCGCGCAAGCTGCCGGACATCGGACGGTCAGGCGCCGCTCGACGGCGCCCGGCCAATCCGGCCCGAAGGTGGCTGGCGCGAAAGTGGCTGGCCCGAAATGTTGCGGGGCGAAGGTATTTCCCGGATAGTCAGCGCAGCACTTCACCTCGCGTCTCGAGACACATGCCCAAGCCTCTGCTGACCATCTGGTACAATACCCGTTGTCCGGTTTGCGATGCCGGCATCGTCAGGCAGAAGCGGCGGCTGGTCGAGGCGATCAAGGCCGGGCGGATCGCGTTTCGCGACATCAATGCCGAACCGGCGGCGCTGGCCGGATACGGCGTGTCGCTGGAGGACATCCGCCGCCGGCTGCACGCAACCGATGCGGACGGCAGGCTGCTGGTCGGCGCCGACGTCGCAATTGCCGTCTGGCTGAGAACGCCGGGCGAGGGCTGGCTGGCAGCGCTGTTCGGCAATCGCGCCGTGCTGCCGCTGACGCGCTATGCCTATGATCGCTTCGCCGATCTTCTCTATGCCTGGAACCGGCGCAAGGGCCGCTGGTAACCAGCTCGGTGACGAAATCAATCTGGTGGCACCGTTCTCAGATACATCGTAAGATATATCTTGACTCAACGGCCTCCTTCGCATAATTGAGATATATCGTAAGACATAACTCAAGGAGCAGACAATGCACGGACATCATCATTTCGGCGAGCATGCCGAGCGCGTTTTCGTGCATATGGCCGGCAAGTCGGCGGTCGTGGCGGCGGCTTCGGCCCATTCGGCCACGGCATGAGGGGCGGCGGGCGCGGCGGGCCGGGCGACATGTTCCGCGCCGGGCGTATGCTGGCCGACGGCGATCTCAAGCTGATCACGCTGTCGCTGCTGGCCGAGACGCCGCGCCATGGCTATGACATCATCAAGGCGCTGGAGGAACGCACCAGCGGCGTCTACAGCCCGAGCCCCGGCGTGGTCTATCCGACGCTGACCTTCCTGGAAGAGGCCGGCTATGCCGTCTCGTCGGCGGAAGGCAACAAGAAGGTGTTTTCGATTACCGAGGCAGGGCAGGCGCATCTCAATGACAATCGCGAGATGATCGACCATGTGCTCGATCATCTCGAGCGTTTCGGCCGCAAGATGGCAAAGGCGCGCGACTGGTTCGGCTGGAACGACGATGGCGAGGATAGCGGACGTCGCGGCCGCGGCGGTTCGGAAAAGCGCGACGAATTCCGCGCCGTGCGCCACCGGCTACGCGCAGCCCTCGGCGACATTGTCGACGCGCCCGCTGAAAAACAGGCCGAGGCGATCGCGATATTGAAAGGGGCGGCCGAAGCCCTCGAAGCGCTGTCGCGCGACTGACTTCCAGGCCGGATGCGGCCCTTGCCCGTTTGCCTAAGGATCGCTAGTGAAATCATCCTGCACCACGCTATGTGATGCAGGATGATAGCCGTTGGAGGGCGCGCCCATGTCTTTTCTGAAACGTCTTTTCGGCGGTGGCGGCGGTGACGCGGGCGAGCCAAAGAGTGCTGCACCGGCAAAGCAGATCGAGCACAAGGGATTTTTGATCAGCGCCACGCCGTACAAGGCGGAGGGCCAATACCAGACCTGCGGCGTGGTTTCCAAGGAGATCGACGGCGTGATGAAGGAGCACAAATTCATCCGCGCCGATCGTTTTGCCGGGCTCGACGACGCTGTCGACATCTCGATCAAAAAGGGCATTCAGCTGGTCGACGAGCAGGGCGAGAAGATGTTCGGGTGAGACCCGATCGGTCTCCGGCGCATCTTGAAACGAACAAGGCAAGCGCCCTGTCAGGCGCCTGCCTTTGATTTCAAGTTGCCGACGGCTGGCGGCCTACGCCGCCGCAGCCTGTTTGCTTACGGTCGATGTCACCAAGGCATCCACCTTGGCTGAGGCCTTGGCCAGAGCGGCAGTGACCGCATCCGGCCCCATGCCGACGCCTTCGATGCGGATGACTTCGACGTCGGTCATGCCGATGAAGCCAAGCACGCTGCGCAGGTAAGGGATGGCGTGGTCCATCTGCACGGCAGCGCCTTCCGAATAGATGCCGCCCGAGGCGAGGACGATGTAGACCTTCTTGCCGGTGACGAGGCCCTTCGGGCCATTCTCGCCATAAGAGAAAGTCTTGCCGGTGCGGGAGACGTGGTCGACCCAGGATTTCAGCGTCGACGAGATGCCGAAATTGATGAAGCCGGTGGCCAGGATGATGGTGTCGGCCGCAAACAGTTCATCGAGCACGCCGTCGGAAACGCCGACGACCTCGGCCTGGCGCTGGGTGCGGGCCTCGGCGGGCGTATAGATGCCGGTCGAATAGTCCGGATCGATGTGCGGCAGCGGGTTTGCCACGAGATCGCGTGCGACGAGCTTGGCCGAAGGATCGGCGGCGAGCAGCTTTTCCGCAAGTTCAGTGGCGATGCGGGTCGAATGCGAGGCATTGCCGCGCGGACTGGATGTGACGAGAAGGATGGACATGGCGGGTCTCCAGGGGTTGGCTGAACTGTCCCGACCTATATGGGCGAGCTGACCCATTTGAAAAACCGGTATATTTTATGTATGTTCCATCCAAATAGTGGATAGAACGATGCAGCCAAACCCGACACTTGATCAGCTTCAGATCCTTGTCACCGTCGCCGACACCGGCAGCTTCTCCGCCGCCGGCCGCAAGCTCAACCGAGCGCAGTCGGTCATCAGCTACGCCATCGCCAATCTCGAGGCGCAGCTTGGGCTGAAACTGTTCGAGCGCGAGGGCACGCGCGAGCCGCATCTGACCGATGTCGGCCGGGCGACGCTGGAAGATGCGCGGCGCATGGTCGGCGTATTGCAGCGCATCCGCTCTCGCGTCGACAGCCACAAGCAGGGCCTGGAGGCTGAAGTCGCGCTGTCGGTCGATGCGACGCTGCCTTCCACCGTGCTGGTGCGCGTGTTGAAGGCGTTCGAGGCGCAATTTCCAACCGTGATGCTGCGCCTGCATATCGGCACGCTCGGGCTGATCCCCGATCATGTCGTCAATGGACATGCCGATCTCGGTATTGGCGGCCTGCTGGGCGAGGTCGACGCGCATCTTGTGCGCATTGGCTTCATGTCGATGGTGCCGGCGGCCGCGCCAAGCCATCCGCTGGCGCTGCTTCCCAAGCCGGTGCCGCTGGAGGTGGTGCGCGAACACATCCAACTTGTCGTCAGCGACCAGTCCGAGCGCACCAAAGGGCGCGACTACGGCGTCTATGCCTACCGCACCTGGCGACTTACGGATATGCGAACCAAGCATGCGCTGATGCGCGAAGGGTTGGGCTGGGGCGGACTGCCGCGATGGCTGATTGCTGACGATGTGGCCAACGGCCGGCTGGTGGAACTCGATCTGGAGCCGTATCGCGAAGTCCGCGCGCCGCTTTATGCCATGCACCGCGCCGACCGCAGCCCGAAGCCGGCTGCGGCCTGGCTGATCGACCAGTTCAAGCGCCAGCTTGGCTGTTTCAACGAGTTCGAGCCGAACCAGGGGCCTGGGGCGACAGACCATCAATCAGCGCCATGAGAACGGCACGGTAGTCCTCGGTCGAAGCGCCTGCTTCGATGGCGAGCGCCGCGCGGTCGAAGGCGGCGGCAAGCAGCGCGGTCAGCGCTTCCACCGGCAATCTCATCATGGACTGCGAGCGCATCGCGGCAACCAGGCCTTCGCGCAACGAGCGGTTGCCGTGGCGGTTGTCGATCTCGTCCATGGCGGCGCGGCCGAGCACGGCCGGCCCGTCGAGCAGCAGCAGCCGGGTGCGGCCGGGTGCGCGCATGGCGGCAAGATAGGCATCCGAGCCGGCGATCAGTGCGTCGCGGGCAAACAGCGAGGGCGGCGAGGCGCGCTCGATCTCTTCCGCCACAGCCGCCGCCTCCTGCTCGACCACTGCGGCGAACAGCGCCTGCTTGTCGGCAAAGTGATGATAGAGCGCGCCGCGGGTGACGCCGGCCGCAGCCACGATCTCGGGCGTGCCGGTCTCCGCATAGGACTTCTCGGTGAACAGTTTTCGCGCCGCAGCGATCAGGTCGGCCCGCGTCGCTTCGGTGCGATCGCGGTTGGAGCGGCGCGCGGATTCCTGTTGCATACATGCAGCCTGTATGTTAATACGCATTTACATGCAGACTGTATGTTATTTGACGGGAGAAGGAAAGATGAAGACGACAAGCTATTACCCGGTGCTGATGACCGGCGACGTTGCCGGCACGAAGGCCTTCTATGTCGCGCACTTCGGCTTCAAGCCGCTGTTCGAGAGCGACTGGTACGTGCATCTGCAATCAACCGAGGATCGCCGCGTCAATCTCGGCATCGTCCAGGGCGATCATGAAACCATTCCTGAGGAAGGGCGCGGCCGGACCTCCGGCCTGCTGATCAATTTCGAGGTCAAGAACCCGGATGCTATCTATGAGCGGGTCATCGCCGCCGGCCTGCCGATCCTGCGAACGCTCCGCGACGAAGCCTTCGGCCAGCGTCATTTCATCACCAAAGACCCCAATGGCGTGCTGATCGACGTGATCAAGCCGATCCCGCCGAGCGCCGAGTTTCTGGAGCAGTTTGTCGAAGGCGCGGCGGGCTGAGCGAGACAGGGGCTGGCAGGAATTGTCTGTAGATATCAGCTGAAGCCTTCAGCCGCGTGGCCGGTCATGTCTTTGCGGTCTATGCTGAGCTCATCAGCCTGGGCCCATTCCATGCGTGAAATCTGCCTTGTCCGCGCACCCTCCAACCTTGGCCTGCGTCCGCTGAGGCCAGGTCATATTCCGGGCACGTGGCGTGCGCCGCAGGCGTTGACCGAAGCCGGCCTGATCGAGACGCTTTCGCCCCTCAAAGTGGTTGATCTTGATCGGCCCGCCTATAACACGGAGCCGCAGCCGGGCACCCGGCTGCGCAACGGCAATGCGATACGCAGCTTCAATCTCGGACTCGCCGAAGTGGTTGCCGGCGCGCTGAGACGAGGCGAGTTCCCGCTGGTCGTCGGCGGCGACTGCGCGGTCCTGCTTGGCGCGCTGGCTGGTGCACGGCGATCCGGTCCGCTGGCACTGGTCCATGTCGATGGCCATAGCGATTTCCGCCATCCGGGCAACTACGACGTCGATGCTTCGCTCGGCTCGGCCGCCGGCATGGACCTTGCGCTCGCCACCGGACGTGGTGAGCCGTTGCTGACCGACTGGCCTGAGATCGCGAGCCCACTTGTTGCGGACGAACAGGTGGTTCAGATCGGCGAACGCGAGAACCGCAACCCCGACTTCGCCTGGCCCGACATCACTTCGACCGCGATGACGCTGATCGATGTCTTTGCCGCGCGGGAGCTCGGCGCGGCAGAGGTCCTGGAAAAGACCTTGACCACGCTGGCGCGAACCGGCTGGCCCTATTGGGTGCATTTCGATGTCGATGCGCTCGATCAGACGGTGATGCCTGCGGTGGATTCACCAGGCAGCCCCGGTATCGATCCCGACGATCTCATCGCCGTCCTCGCGGCGCTGGTGGCGGATCCGCGCTGTACCGGAATGGACATGACCATTTTCGATCCGGACCTCGATCCGACCGGCGAGTTGGCAGTGCTGTTGGTTTCGCTGCTTGGCCAACTGTTTGCGCCGCGATAGTTATTACGTCCGCGCCACCGGCATCAGCGGGACCTGAGAAATGCCGGAGCGGCGCACCACTGTGCACAGCGTTTCGCGGCCGATGCGCTCGGCGTCGAGCATGCGCACCAGATCGTCGACGCCGGTGACCGGGCGGCCGTCGATGGCGGCGATGATGTCGCCCTCTTTCAGGCCGGCTCTGGCGGCCGGGCTGTTCGCCTCGACACTGCGCAGGCGCACCGCCGTGCTGCTCGACACTTGCGACAAAAGGGCGGCGCGACGCGGCAGGGTTGTCGTGTCGGCCGAGACACCGATGAAGGCGCGGCGGACGCGGCCGAAGCGGATGATCTCCGAAATGACGAAATTGGCGGTGTTGGAGGCAACCGCGAAGGCAATGCCTTGCGCGCCATGGATCATGGCTGTGTTGACGCCGATAACCTCGCCCGCCGACGACACCAGTGGTCCGCCGGAATTGCCGGGGTTGAGCGCTGCGTCGGTCTGGATGACATCGTCGATCAGCCGGCCGGTGGAAGCACGCATCGAGCGGCCGAGCGCCGAGACGACACCTGATGTGACGGTCCATTCGAAGCCGAGCGGGTTGCCGATGGCAATGGCGATCTGGCCGCGCCGCAGGCGCTTGGAATCGCCGAGTGGCGCGATATCGCCAAAGCTGCCGTCGGCACGCACCAGCGCGATGTCGGTGTCGGGGTCGCGGCCGAGAACGCGGCCTTCTCTGGACACGCCGTCCGGCATGGTGACGCGGACGCTGCGGGCATCGCCGACGACGTGGAAATTGGTGACGACCAGCCCATCCGGCGTGATGACGAAGCCGGAGCCTCGGCCGCCGGCGCCACCGATGCGCTCGATGCGGCAGACGGCGGGACCGATGCGGTCCACGGCATCGGCGACCGTTGCCGAATAATCGTCGAGCAGCGCATCGTCGAACTGCAATTGCTGGGCGGGGAGGGACATGGCAGGGCTCCGTGTCTTTAGAGCAAGATGAAGGATGCCTATATGTGCGGAACGGCCGGATCGGCCGCGACCTGACCAGATGGCCAGTCCAACGCCCAACTAGCCGTCAGGCGAGTACCCGCCAACGCGCTGCCGAGCGATATCTGGGGTAGAGCGATGAGCGTCCATTGGACGCTCAAAGTGCGCTCTAAGACTTTGAGTTCTCGCATCGTGCTTTCCGACAAATCGATGCCGATTTTCGGGCCGATGCGAAAAAGACCCAGGAGACCGACATGAGCGACTTCAATCTGAGCGCATTTTCCGACGCCATAGCCGATATCGCCGCCGCAGCGGCGCCGGCGACGGCGAGTTTCGCCACGCATCAGCATCGCACCGCGACCGCCTTCCATTGGCGCGACGGCTATTTTGTCGCTGCCGAGGAGGCGGTTGAGGCCGGCGAGGAGATCGAGCTGACGCTTTCTTCGGGCGACAAGGTGAAGGCTGAGCTGGTCGGCCGCGATCCATCCACCGGGACCGCCCTTCTGAAGCCGACCGGCGCACCGGACGTGCCGCCGCTGGCCGAGGCAGGCACGGCGCGGCCGGGCCATCTGGCCATTGCCGTCGGCAATAGCGACGGTGCGTCGCTCGCTGCATTCGGAACGGTTGGTGAGGTCGGTCCGGCCTGGCGCTCTATGCGCGGCGGCACGATCGACCGGCGCATCAATCTGGCCGTCAATGCCGGTGGCCGTTTCGAGGGCGGCCCGGTGCTCGACGCCAAGGGCGCACTGATCGGCATGCTGCTGTTCGGGCCGCGCCGGCGGGCGCTGGTTATGCCTTACGAGACGATCGAACGGGCGGTGGCGACGCTGCGCGAGAAGGGCCATGTCGCGCGCGGCTATCTCGGCGCCGGCCTGCACCCGATCCGCAACGGCGACACGCATGGCGCGATGGTGATGAGCCTCGACGACAATGGCCCGGCGAAGGCGGCCGGCCTGCATCTTGGCGACATCATCGCGTCGTGGAACGGCGAGGCCGTGCACGGCCCGCGCGAGCTGATCCGCAGGCTCGGGCCGGACAGCGCCGGCGCGTCGGTGACGCTCGGCGTGGTGCGCGGCGGCGAACGGCGCGACGTCGTGCTGACCATCGGCGAAAAGCCGCTAAACTGAGAAGATCGATGGCAAGTCACAGGATCACGGGGCGGCGGCTGACGGTGCTGATCGCGCTCGATGACGTCGTGCGCGCCGAGCACCTGTCCACCGCTCTTGCCGCGACCGGCGATCTGCTGCCGATTGTGGCCGGTAGCAGCAATAGCGCCGACAGAGCGGATGTCGCGATCGTCGATGGCGTTTACCTGGAAAGAGGGGGCGTGGAAGGCGGGCCCAGCGATCCCGCGATACCTCGGGTGCTCCTGTCGCAACGAGCGAGCCGGCAGCGGCCGGCCGATACCGTGTTTGCCGTGCTGCCGCCGGCAGTGGACGATCTGCTTATCGCTGCCGCCGCGCGACTGGCGGCGGCTGGCTATCGGATCTCGGGCGAGGGCCGCCCCTTGTCCGATCGACATGACGATTTCGCCTTCCATGACGACGATCTCTCCGACGAGGAGCCGGTCGGCGACAGCGCCGGCCGGCCGGTGCTGTCGCCGCGCGAGAGCGAAGTGCTGGCGCTTTTGGCCGAGGGCGCGCCCAACAAGGTGATCGCGCGGCGCCTGAACATTTCCGTGCATACCGCGAAGTTCCACGTCGCGGCGATCCTGATCAAGCTAGGTGCGGCCAACCGCACCGACGCCATCGCCATCGCCATGCGGCAAGGCCTGGTGCTGGTTTAGTGAATGACGTCCCAAGGCAGGATGTGGGGCGACCATTGTCAAAGTTTGCGCTGCCCCTCATCCGCCTGCCGGCACCTTCTCCCCGTATAGTGACGGGGAGAAGGGAGCTGAACGCAGCCACGGCTCCATTCTTGCGACGTTGCCAGTTGGCGAAAGCTGTGATGAAGGCGTCCTTCTCCCCGTCTCTATACGGGGAGAAGTGCCCGGCAGGGCGATGAGGGGCAGCGCGACGCCGCGGAAATCCTCCGCAGCGTCACCATCTCTCGATGCTCCCCGCTCTTGTATCCGGCGACGGCACGGGGCAAGGATCGCGACCAACCGATTTGCAACGGAGGCGCAAGACATGTCGCTCAAGGGAAAGACGCTGTTCATCTCCGGCGGGTCGCGCGGCATCGGGCTGGCGATCGCGCTGCGCGCCGCGCGCGACGGCGCCAATGTGACCATCGCGGCCAAGACCGCCGAGCCCCACCCGAAGCTGCCGGGCACAATCTATACGGCGGCTGAGGAGATCGAGCAGGCCGGCGGCAAGGCATTGCCGATGCTGTGCGACATACGCGAGGAGGGGCAGGTGGCCGAGGCGGTCGCCAGAACCGTCGAAAAATTCGGCGGCATCGACATCTGCATCAACAATGCCAGCGCCATCCAACTCACCGGCACGCTGGAAACCGACATGAAGCGCTACGACCTGATGCACCAGATCAACACACGCGGCACGTTCATTGTTTCCAAAATGTGCATTCCGCACCTGAAGTTGGCCGACAATCCTCACATCTTGAATCTGGCGCCGCGACTAGACATGAAGGCCAAATGGTTCAAGAACCATGTCGCCTATACGATAGCCAAATTCGGCATGTCGATGTGCACGCTGGGCATGAGCGCGGAGTTCGCCAGGGACGGCATCGCCGTCAATTCGCTGTGGCCGATCTCGACGATCGATACGGCAGCGGTGCGCAATCTTCTGGGCGGGGCGACAGTGGCGGCGATGAGCCGTTCGCCCGATATCATGGCCGATGCCGCGCATGCGATCCTGCTCAGGCCGTCGCGCGAAGCGACCGGCAATTTCTACATCGACGAGGAGGTGCTGCGCGCGGAGGGCGTCAACGATTTTTCAATCTATGCGCCTGATGCGAAAGGCCCACTCGCCGGTGACTTCTTCGTGCCCGACGAGGTGTTTGCGAATTCGAAAACCAACGTGAAAAATATCTACTGACTGGCACCGGGCATAGGCCCTCGTTTCCCAACCGAAGCCGAAAACAAAACCCCGCCGGCGAGGGGTACCGGCGGGGCTCATGTGTCCCGCTGGAGTCGGGACAGGGCAGGGAAGCCCTAGCCAGAATCTGGGGTGGACGACCTCGCGATTCAATGCCTGGCTAAAATCGCGACGTACATTCTCCTGCAACCTCGGCTCACTGCCGGAAATTGCCCATCCCGGTGAAACCGGGGTGGGCTGCGTCTTCCCGCATAGATTCCAGAAACCAGTTCAGGTTCCTGGAATTGCGAATTAATTCGCGCTGGCGACCGGCGCCACCAGCGAGGTGATGCGGCGGATGGCGACGCGACGGTTCTCGCGCTCAGGCTCCGACGTATCGACCTTGAGATACTCCTCGCCATAGCCCTGTGTCGTCAGGTTCTCCGGCGGGATGCTGAAGGCATTGCTCAGGGCTTCGGCGACCGCCTCGGCGCGACGGTCGGACAGAGCGAGGTTCGCCTCCGGCTTGCCGACGGCATCGGTATGGCCCTCGATCAGGAAGGTTTCCGCCGGGTTCTTCTCCAGCAGCTTCTCCATGGCGGTGGCGACGCCTTCCAGTTTCTGCACCTCGGTTTCGGGGATCGAGGCTGAACCGAATTCGAAGTTCAGCGTGTCGAGGTCGATGCGGCGGGCGATGTCGCGCACGCGGGCCGAGCGCTTGACCTCGTCGATCGAGTAGAGGCGCTGCACCCTCTCCACCGGCGGCTGTTCAAGGAAGGCATAGTAGTCTTCCGGATCCTCGACCTCTTCGGAATCCAGAATGTACTCCTCGCGCGGAATGTCGATCCGAATCGGCGGCAGGTCGTCGCCCGGATCGCGCCAGTCGCCATCGTCCTCATAGTGTCGCTCGTCGACATAGCTCAGCACATATTCGCGCCCATCGGGCGCGATGCGTGAACGCTGGACGACGTCGCCGTAGCGGTTGCGGATGGTGACGATCTGGATACCATTGTCACGCTCGACGATTTCCCGGGTGCGATTGCTCGACAACTCCTCATAGTAGACGTTCCGCGCGCCACGCCGCATGCGCGGCGCATCGTCGCTTTCCACGATCGTCTGGTTGTTGAACTGGAGGATGACGCGGTCGCCCAGTTCCCTGACGACGTCGACCCCGCGCGGGCGTTCACGGCGGCGGCGAATGTTTTCCTCGTCGGGCGCACGCTCAACGCGTCTGCCCTTTTCCTCCGTCGCCCGAACCATCCTCTCAAGCTTGATCGCCTGCTGGGCCGCCCTGTCGTCGGTGGGCGGCGGTCCCTGGTCGACCGGAGCCGGCCTCGGGGCTTCCGCCTGTTCGCCGTCCTGCTGGGTGGGCTGACCACCCGCGTCCAGGCCGCCGGTCTCTTGCGCGTTGTCCCTGCCGCCCTTGCGCTTGCGCCTGGCATCCTTCTGGCTGTCGAACACGGGAGCCTCGCCTTGGGCCGGACCCTCCCCTTCAGCGGGCGCGGCCTGTTCGCGCTCGGCGGGCTGCTCGCCGGTTGAAGGCTGCTCGCCTGTCACCGGCTGTTCGTCGACAGGCTTCTTGCCGCGTTCCCTGGCCTGATCCCGGGGCTTGTCGCCCTCAGCGGGAGCCGTTTGCTGGTCGGTCGGAAGCGGCTCGGCCTGCTCGCCGGCTTCCTTGCTGGCTGGCTGTTCGGATGGTGCGGCTTCGATCTGCTGGTCCTGTTCCCGCTTCTTCCTGCGCGGCGTCACCTGCTCGTTGTCATTTGCGGGTGCGACCTCTTCGCCAGGCGCAGCCTGCTCGGCTTCCTGCTGCTGTTGCCGGTCGCGCTTCTTTCTGCGCGGTTCGGGCTGTTCGTCGCTGGCAGGCGCCGCCTGCTCGGCGGGCTTTTCGGCAGGTGCTGCTTCCTCCTGCTGTTGCCGGTCGCGCTTCTTCCTGCGCGGTTCGGGCTGTTCGTCGCTGGCAGGTGCGGCCTGCTCGGCGGGCCGTTCGGCCGGTGCGGCTTCCTCCTGCTGTTGCCGGTCACGCTTCTTCCTGCGCGGTTCGGGCTGTTCGTCGCTGGCAGGTGCGGCCTGCTCGGCGGGCCGTTCGGCCGGCGCGGCTTCCTCCTGCTGTTGCCGGTCACGCTTCTTTCTGCGCGGCTCGGGCTGTTCATCGCTCGCAGGTGCGGCCCGTTCGGCGGGTGCGGCTTCCTCCTGCTGTTGCTGCTCGCGCTTCTTCCTGCGCTGACCGCCCTGCTGCTCCTCGCCGGAAGGCGCGGCCTGTTCCTCGCGCTTCTTGCGAGGCTTCTGCTCCGGTTCCGCCTGCGGTGCGCAGCCTTCCGCCGACTCGCCTTCGGGGCAATTCGATTGCACGGGGATCAACGGCGTGGCGGTATTCTGCGGTGGGTCGAACGCGGCACTGCCCTGCAACGGGAATGCGCCCAACGGCGCGGACGCCATCAGCAGGCCAAGTGCCGTGCCTGCCAGAATCCGTGGTTGGCGTTTCATTAAAAATCCTCCTTTGGCGTCCCATCCCGGCCCAAACTGTTCATCAACCGGATTGGTTCCGGTTAGCGGGCATTAACGGCTACGAAGGGCAATTGGCCGGCGTTTTGAAGGCGACTTCGTGTTATTCCTATGGTGCCGGCCTATGGTGCCGGCGGGGTCAGCGTCTGTTGCGGTGCTTGACCTTCACCCGGTCAGGGGCCACATCCCGACGATGGAAACGCCGTTCTGGAAAACGAAGACGCTCGAGGCGATGACCCCGGCCGAGTGGGAATCGCTTTGCGACGGCTGCGGCAAATGCTGCCTGTCGAAACTCGAGGACGAAGACACTGGCGCGATTTACTGGACGAGCGTCGGCTGCCGGCTGTTCGACGCCGAAACTTGCCGCTGCTCCGATTATGCCAACCGGCTGGCGCGTGTCCCGGACTGCGTCGGTCTGACGCCGCAGAATGTGCGCACCATCAGTTGGCTGCCCAAAACCTGCGCCTACCGGCTGGTCGCCGAGGGCCACGATCTCTACTGGTGGCACAGGCTGGTTTCAGGCAGTGCCGAGACGGTGCATGAGGCCGGCATCTCCATGCGGGGCCGGGTCAGCGCCAGCGAGACCGATCTCGCCGAGCCCGACGACTATTTCGAGCACATGCTGGACGACGAGCCCTAGCGACGGGCCTTCAGGAACCGGAACCGGCTGCCCGACAGCGCGTTTTCGACCCAAATGGTTCAGAACCGACCGGATTGTTCAGAACCGGTAAGCCGAGAAGACTGCGCAATTGCTTGTTTCTACATGAACCAGAAATGAACGGCCGGTTCGTAAAAAGTTCAGATACGCAAGCGCATTCTCCTCGCCATCGGTTCGACCAAGACACATTGGTTCGACCAAGGCGGGCGGAAGCCCTGAACAAGGAGAGAAGACATGTTCAACACGATCAAGACGGTGGCCCTTTCGGCGCTTATCGGCCTCGGCACGCTTGCCGCCATTCCCGCCACAGCCCATGCAGACAGCATCTACCTCGGCTTCGGCAACAATGACGAACCGCGCGTCGGCGTCTATTCCGGCGAGGATGACGATGGTTACTACCGTGAACGCCGCCGCGAACGCGACTGGCGCCGGTCCTGCTCGCCAAACCGTGCTCTTGGCAAGGCAGAGCGCATGGGTCTGCGCCGTGCCCGTATCATCGACGTCGGCCGCCGCACGGTGAAAGTAGCGGGCCGCCAGTATGGCGACCGCGTCGTGGTCGTGTTCGCCAATGAGCGCGGCTGCCCGGTCCTCTACCGGTAAGCGTTCGGCACGTTGCCTACCGGCAACGGCCAGCTTGGTAGTATGACCTTCTGCGAAGGTCAGTCCGGAGTAGTAGAGCCCCCTGAGATAGAAGGGTGCGGCTCGAACAAACCCCGGAGGACCAGTCCTCCGGGTTTTTTTAATGCAGCAAAATCGATGTTGCCGGTTACCCGCGCTTCAGCGGGGCGGTCACTTCAACTCGAAAGTGACTGTGACCTGCACCGTGTAGGAATTCTCGCCGGCCTGCACCGGAACCGATTCGCGGGCCGCGTCGAAGGCCTTGGCGGTCATCGGTATCGGCGGCGGCGCGACGTTCTGGTCGGTGATTTCCAGCACCCGCCCGATGCTGACGCCGGCGGCTTCGGCCAGCGTCCTGGCCTTGGCCATTGCGTCGGCGACCGCCTTCTTGCGGGCTTCGGTGACAGTTGCCGTTGGATCCTCGTTGGAGAACGAGATGCCGCCGCCCTGGTTGACGCCGAGCGATACCGCCTTGTCGAGAATCTCGCCTGTCTTGTCGATGTCGCGGATCCGCACCGAAAGCGTGTTGGTCACCTGGTAGGCGATGAGTTCGGCTTCCTGGCTGCCGTCCGGCTTGTTGGTATAATTGTAGCGCGGGCTGATCTGGATGCCGGCTGTCTGCAGGTCGCGCTCCTTGATGCCGGCCGACTTCATTGCGGCGATCACCGAGGCCATGGCGTCGTTGTTGGCATCGAGCGCGGCACGCGCGGTCTTGGCCTCGCGCATGACGCTGAGCGTCAGCAGCGCCAGATCGGGGGCCGCGGTCGCTTCGCCTTCGCCAGTGACGACGATGCGGGGCGGCGGCGAATCGGCCGCGCCGGCCATCGCCGGAAAAGCGATTGCGGCGGCGAGCGCCAAGGGCAAAAGATGTCTGGTCATAAAAATCTCCTCGGTCTGCGATCCAGTCGCGCTTGTCGACTACCGGCATCGGCATAAAAATCGGAATCGATTTTCGGGAAGCTCGATGCGTAGATTCAAAGCGTTAGAGCGTATTTTGTATTTTGCGCGTCTAAGTGGACGCACCTCGCTCTAATGTCTGAATATGGGCTGATTTGGACGATTTCGGCCAGCCCATCCGGAAAGCCTTGTGCGGTTCGGGGAAAAACATTAATCCAGCCGCGTGTGGGGCCTGTAGCTCAATGGTTAGAGCCGGCGGCTCATAACCGCTTGGTTGGGGGTTCGAGTCCCTCCGGGCCCACCATGACAATTGATTTCATTGCGAAAAAGTCGCCCTTGCCCACGCCATGCCCACGCTTTGCCCACAGCGCTTTGGCAGCAAAAAATCCTCTGAACGGGCGCGCTTTCGAACGGTTCGCGATTCATTGTGAGCCGACGATGCGCAAATTGGCCCGCCGCTTCGCCTGATCGCGCTTTTCTTCTCGCTGGTTTATCGCTCTAGCAATGTCGACGGCAATGCGCTTCTTGTTCGCCTCACGGACGTATTCGTCGGTCACCGTCATCGACGAATGTCCCATAGCCTCCATTATGGCACGCGCTTGGATGTTGCACTCGGCCAGGTAGGTACCGAATGTGCGGCGCAGTCCATGAAGCGTATAGCCATCGGGTATTCCAGCCTGCCGGGTCCAATGCCGCATCATGCCGGTTAGGCTCTTTTCCGAGAAAGTCCTGCCATAAGCAGTCTTTAAGACGGTGCCGCCTTTCGATCGGTCGAGAGGTTCAAGCGCGGCTGCCAGCTTGTCTACGACCGGAATGAACATCTCTCGACCCCCGTGGCGATTGCGGTTTTTCTTTTGCCGAAAATCAAAGGCTTCGATCAACACCAGCGAGCCGTCGAACAGCTCGATCTCCTCGCTCACCAGATCGCACCATTCAAGAGCAGCGATATCGGCGCGCCGATTGCCGAGCCAGAAACCGAGTGCGTAGCAGGTCCGAGCAGGCGTACCAATTGGATGCCGCTCTTCGTACTTTTCTCTGATCCCGATTGGCCAAGCCGGGTTCTTGGTTGACCTCGGCACGCGTACTCGAATGGACAGCGACGGGTCGTCTTGCGGCTTAATCCATTTCTCGACTTGGATTGCCACCCACAGCAGTTTTTTGATCGCGACGAGAAGGTGCTTGGCAGCCGTCCGGTTGGCAAGAAAGATGCCCTCGATTATCGCGCGCAGACGATCGGCATCAAGATGTTCCACTGGCGTATCGCGCCACGTCAGTGGATAGTCAGGATCGACCTGCATCTCAAGGAAGCGTTCAATGAGCCGCAGGTTCTTCCGCTGCGTTGCCTCGTCAAAGTCCAGCCATTCCATGGTAGTTTCGAGGCGACGTGCTGCATGCCCAAAAGTACGCGGCAAGGCGCGCCCCGGCATGTTGATAATTTCCGCGCTGCCAGCGCGACCTTCAACGGCACGCCGGTAGGCGATCTCAAACGCTTCGTCGCCGGGCTGGCCGGGTAAGGTTATTTGTCGAGCACGGCGATTAGCTCGGAAGCGCCAATACTCCTTGCCATTGACCAGGCGCGAAGAAGCTCCAGGGTAATCAGGATGTTTGGCCATTGAATTAATCTCCGCGCTGCAAGTGCTCGCGTAGGGGCTTCTGCAACAAGTTCTCACTTTTCATGGCAGCACGCAGCAGGACGGGGTAAGGAAATCCTCTGCCTTGCTCTATACCTTCAAAGGTGCGCTTCGGTATTCCCAGCACCTTGGCCGCGGCTTCGGCAGTGAACCCTTCCTTGGCCCGCCATGCTTTCACGTCTTGTGCAAGTTTCTCATTCTCGTTCACGTCATCCCTTCCGCTCCGGCTATCATGGTACTACGTAAGCAGCGCATACGCAACGAGCGTAGTTGCCATCTTTATTCTACGTCCCGTTTGCTTCGTTTCAACAACTCTTGAAGGCCGCTATCTTTGTCCGGTAACGAGGTGAAAGCGATATCCAGGGCTACACGATCCCAGACAGCGCGGCTGTTGATGCGCTTGGGTTTCGGCATGCGCCCATCGGCAACCATCTCGTCAAAAAGCGTCGATCCGACACCGATGTAACGAGCTGCTTCCTCACGAGATAGCCCTCGTGGGGCATACGAGATTGCGTCACTCTTCATGGACGCTGCCTCGGTCCTGATATTCCGGGCGTGTTGGTATCGAAGCACAAAACCACATCCTAGTTGCCATTTCGTAGCGAGGAGATCGTGTTGGGCTAAAATAAGAAGAGCCTCGCTAAGCGGAAGCGGCCTGGCTCGTTCGTTCGGCGTAAACTGGCAGCAACGTGTGAACGGGGGCATTCCGGCAGGAGAGCAATCCGTGGGCAAGTCGGCGGACGGCTTTTCGCTGAGCTGGCGATCAGTGAGCCACTACTCAGACGTCGCGTTCGAGGCCGATAACGGTCGGTCAGCTTCTGGCCTCCTGGAGATAGAAAGCGGCCGGCTGACGGCAGCCATTTTCACGACAGAACGTCGTTGACGTCGTCCGAGTTGGCGCTGCGTCCTATCATCGAGGGCGTGCTTCGGGGAAACGCAACGCGTGGCAAGCGAGAGCGAAGCCGGCGACCTTACCTCCAAGGATCCAGGTTGTGGATTTCGCCGAATTTCTTGCCATCGACGACAGCTTCGCGAAAGATGGACCCGAGACTCCTTGTCATGAGTATGGCCCGCAAATCCGATGTCACCACAGGAAAGACGATACCTGACCGAACTAGCTACAGAGCTGTCGCGACTCTACGGCTCGCTCGGCAGATGAACGAAATGGACTTCGCGGCCTCCCTCGGCGGCGAGTTTCGCGGGATGCAGGACGCGGGCTGGTCCACCCAAATCACGGCCGCAGACCGCCTATCTCCGGCAGGTGGAGATCACCGGTCGACTCGGAGGCAAGGTGCTGGCTGCGTTTCCGCGGCAGGGAAACAGTGACGACGAAATCACAATCAATGGGATCGAAGCAGCCGGCTACGAACCACATGTAGTTCCGTTGGACCCTAACGGATTTGACGACCTGTTGAAACAGGTCGAGCACCACGCCATGCAGAATGATCGCCGGACGAAGGAGAACGGGCCTCTGATCGCGAGCCCCTTCGGTTTCGTGCAGTTGGCCGATTCATCCGCCCTCGATGACTTGTTGCCACCCCCGATTACCGAGATCTTGTTCGACGAAGCCGAAGGGGCTTCCGACAGACCGGCTGACGGTGGCTAAATACTCCAGCACGACCGCCCACGCCGAGGAACGGTCTGGCCCTCCTCACAGGTCTCGGCAACGTGTAGCCTTGTTCCCCAAGAGCCGAGTCGTACCACCGATGTTGTCGAAATCTTGGCTGGCTTCACCAGGGCGGGCCTTGCCAGACTTCCCGCTGGATGCATTTTGTTCTGTTCTTGCGGGCACTGTTATCACAAACCTCAAGGTCGGATAGAGAAGGCTTAGGACAAACATGGACCGACCTACCCTGTTTCTGTCGTCCACGGTCTACGATTTTTTGGACTTGCGTAGTGCACTCAAGGACTATCTTGAACTCCGCGGATGCAGGGTGTTGGCGTCGGAGTTTACTGATTTCACGCATCCCCTCGACAAGCACTCGTATGAGGCGTGTCTGGCGGCAATCGAACAGGCCGACCTCTTCATACTCTTCATTGGCCGAAGGGTAGGCGGCTGGTTCGACGAACCCAACCAGATCAGCATCACCAGAGCCGAATACAGGCACGCCTACGACTTGGCGAAAGCAAAGAAGATACGCATCCTCTGCTTCGTCCGCTCGGACGTCTGGGATCATCGCCAGAGCGTGCGTGACCTAGCCAAGGCTCTTAGGGCCGATCCCGAATTGAGCGATCAGCAACGCGAGAGGCTCGCGAACCACCCGAGTTTGGCCATGGAGAATGCCAAGGCGGTGATCAGCTTCATCGAAGAAGTTGCAAAGAACAACGAGACGGCTGCCGCTACTAAAGGGCTGGGTACCGCCCCAATTGCGAACTGGATCTGGCCGTTTGCGACTTTCACGCAAGTCCGCCAGGCGATTGATCCGTTGGTGCTCAATGGCCTCGCGGTTCGCGACGCGGCGGGCCGGAAAGCACTCGAGGAGCAGCTATTGGCCATGCTGCTGGGGATCGTCCCGCGTATCACTGACGGTCCCTCAAACCCGATTAACGCGGCATTGAATGTTGTTAAGGAACTCGGCCTGAACTCCAGCAACTTCACAGGCACGCTTCAAGTCGGCGAGAAAACCTGGAACCGATTAGTAGTGCTTGTGCTTTTCTCGATGGACGCGAAGGTTGATCCCACTCCCCTTCAGGCTCATTTGAGCTCAGGTCTACTACTCGAGTACGACCCAGCAGCGGGCGCCTACCGGCAGACCAGTGAATTCGACCTGCTGGTCAAAGTGATCAACCAGGCCAAGCTCCTCGACAGGTCGGGCAACGCCGACGGGACCGATTTGCTGAAGTGCGGGAAGTCGGTCGACCGGAACGGTAGCCGTATGGTACCGGCAGTGACCCTTACTGCATGCGCTCATCGTTTGCTGCGATGGGTCGATCTCATTCAGACTGGGAAAGCTCTGGCGCGATCCCTGGCAGGAAAACCAGTTACGAAGCTGGTGCCTATTCCATCGTCTCCAATCCTTGACCAGGTTCGTCAGCTCGAGGCAGAGGCGGTTACGCCTGAACAGATGCGCGCCTTCATCAATGACTAGCTCTCAGGCACCCAGTTGGTTCGAGCGGCAACCTCGTCCTAGCGCTGGAGCACACGTGTCGATGCTCCCGTTCCGTACGGCTCATGACGACACCATCCCGCGACCATCGCCACCCGGCGACGAGTGACCATTTTAGCAGCCCACGGCCGCCTGTCCGTGACAAGGGCAGACCGGGTTCTATGGCTGGCGCCACCGAACCAGCCGGCACCTCGCCGACGAACTCACGCTCCACCGCATCGAGTTCGCGCTTATCGCGGTGAATCGGCCCCGCGCCGTCCGGAGTCGCTTCCAGCGCCGGCTCAGGTGGATCAGGTGTAAAATGCCAGTTGGTCGAGCGTGAGTAATGCTTGCAGCGCCCGCACCTGCGTATAGCTCTCGGAATCGGCTTCGCCATGTCCAACGGCGTGACGCGAACTTGCCTTGCCGGTTCGCGCTGCTGGATCGAATTCGGCGAAGGTGTGCGACTTCAAATAGTGCGCGAACGCCGCCGGAAACAACAACGTGTCTGGGTGGCCCGCTTTTTGCTCGGCGGATTGCACCGCGAATTCGAGAAGTTTGCCGAGCTTCGCGCCTTTACCATGCAGATTCCGGTACGCATCCCGCAGTATACCCTCGATCTCCGTCAGGACGATTTTCAGCACGGCAACGGCATCGCCGGACGCGAAATTGTCCAGTGCCGATCGAAGCAGTTTCTCCTTGCCCGCGAAATGCGGTTTCGACATCCACCGCGCAAACATGCTCTCGACCCGCTGCACGTCGAAAGTCGACAGCAGCTTCGCCTCGACCTCGTCGAGCTCGAACCCCGCCTCGCAGTGGCTGGCGAGCTCGCGGAACTCCTTGCCAAGTATCTCGACGAACGGAAACCACCCGGCCTCGATGAGTCGTCCGAAAACATTTGCGTCCGCAATTGCGTCGTAGAAGTCACGATATTTGAGCCGGCGGTGAAGCGTTCCAAGATCCCTTTCCATGTTTTCAATGGAGAGGTCACCATCCGGGTTGAAGTCGCAGAACAGCGCAAAACGCCAACCCTCCCGAAAGATGCAGAGGACGCGATCTTCCTTGCCGATCTCCACCAGCGGGAACGACATTGCAGTAACATCCGCTATGTCCGTCTCGAAAATGAAGGTCCCCGCAGTCATCGGACGTTTGACCAGAGCCTTGATCGACACTGCCGCCGCATCGAGCCACAGATCGCCCGTGTTGTCGGGGTGAATCACAAGCAGAATAAACCCCGGGCTGGTAAGGCTGACAGGGTGCCCAGCTTGAGCCGAGCGATACTCGATATGGGCGCTCAGGTTCTCGACAATGCGGTGGAAAAACCGATCATCCGTCGTCAGACAAAGTCGGGTCCAGACTTTTATCGTCCCGCCGCCGCGAACAGCTT
Organism: Mesorhizobium sp. WSM4847; assembly: GCF_055811335.1. Classification (NCBI taxonomy): domain Bacteria; kingdom Pseudomonadati; phylum Pseudomonadota; class Alphaproteobacteria; order Hyphomicrobiales; family Phyllobacteriaceae; genus Mesorhizobium; species Mesorhizobium sp. WSM4847. The sequence goes on from NZ_JBVVPY010000025.1 coordinate 66,577, forward strand.
CGGCGGAGACTCCATTGAGCTGCAAATCGGTCAGCTTGATCGGCTTGCCGAGATTTCCGGCAAGGACACCTGCTGCCGGCAGATCGGGTTTGGGTTCGGACGATTCGGTCATGGCAAACCGTAGCACATTGGAAAGTTTGACCTTGGTGCAAACACAACCGGGACGCCACAGGTCGAAATAGCCGCAAAATGGCTGTGTGAGCTTCCTGCGTTGCAGTTCGTCGGTTCGCTCGACTGGGAGAGCAAGAGCTACGGTGGCAATTTTGTTGCAAATCCGGCCGCTGTTCGTGCGAAATGGCGGGAAACACGACTGAAATCAGACAAGCGGTCGACCCAGTACGTTCGTGTGCCGATACGATATGGGCGGCTGTCACAGAGTCGTGGCGACACCTACACGATGGTCTTCTCACCCGAGCTTGGTTCACGCCTAGGCGTCGGCAAAGTCATCCGCTGTCGCAATGCGGTGAACGGCACCGACGATCTGATCCAGGAGGCAAGTGAACTCTGGAGAGCGGAGCAGCCAGGAGGCAAGGACGTGATCTCGGCAGGTTGGGGGTGTGTCGCGATCCTGACTTCGCCGAGTTTCTTGGACCATGAGGATGCGCCGGTTCGGACCAAGCTACTGCAGGATTGGGCAGCATTCACGGGAAGACAAGGTGGGTACGCCAGTGTCACGTTTTCAGCAGCCGACCGCGCCGCCACCGGGGACAGGCCTGTCATTGAAAATGGCCGCCTCGATATTCCTTGGCCGAGATTCAAAAACAACCGGCCGCTTTCGGTCGATCTCGTCCTACTGACGGCAACCAAGCCGAAAATCATCAAGGGAGTATATCCCACCGTAGGTGAAATCACTGGCGCATGGATACAAAAGAAAAGCGAGGACTACTATTTTCGCAACAATAGGCTTGCTGGCATCCGCACTGCGGATGACGAGGAAATTGAAGCGCTTCTAAATAGATAAAAAACTCAAAGCGCTCAGTAGAGCGGGAGAAAGGTATCGCAGGATCACCGTACCGGTTACGCGAGGTGCGAACATCTCGCCGCTGTCGTTATAGCCACGATGAGCCTCGACACGTCTAGTGCGCGGGCGCTTTCGAGGATCGATTGAGCGATCATGGCCAGATTTGTATTCATCGGCGATCTGCGCCGTTTGTCGCAGCGCCGGTTGCGATCCGGTAGTGCTCGTCAAACCGGTGCCGTCCCGTCAATTTCGGCGGCCTTCCCTCGGCCTGGCAGACCGCTACGATCAACAATGCGGAGCTTTCCGACTTTGCACAGCGAACTCTGATCTTTGCGTCGCGACGACAATCCATTCATTGCTGCCAATCCGAGCAGATAACGGTGAAGCGCCGGCGTATGTCGCGTACCCAACTCTTCCGTCGATGCGGCACCAAATAACTCCGCGCGCGCGATCACGAGAATGATTTCATATCTCGGTTAAACACGTCGCGGAGGGGGGCGTGGGCTGCGGTCACGTCGGCTGCGTCGCCCGTTAGGGCCGAACGGCTGGCCTCGGCGAAGATGATCGGCGGTGTCCCGCTTTGGAAATCGCGTGACCAGGACGTCCCCGTTACCGCAGTCCAAAGCCTAAAGCTATCAGCGCAGGGTCGTGTAGCCAGGATTAAATCGCTTGAGCGCCTGGCCTTCCACGCACTGTCTGGCACCTAGGTCTCGAAGGGTTAAGTCGAGCACGCACAGGCCGGGCCTCTGGTTGAGGCAGCGGACGATCTCCATCAGTGCCAGGGTCGCGGCGATCACCCCGACAAAGGGTACGCCGACAGTTCTAGATGCGATTTCCAGCAAGCCGCAATCATCCAGGCCACGCGCGGCCAAGTCGTGATAAGCGGTCGCCGTCGCCACCGCCTTGGCGTCCGCAATGCGGGTGCTAGAGGCCTCGCCCCATCGCTCGCGCGCTGTGACCGGGCCGGGGAACGTATGCAACCGCATGGCTAGATACTCACGCGGACCCGCACCCAGACCTGCGTCGACCACCAGGTCGAAGTGGGGGTCCTCAAGAGTCGCCCGCGCCTCTGCGTTGTCCACGCCGCAGAACAAGACGCGCGGGTCGTCCTCGGCCAATGCGATATCGCCGGCAAAACGCCGCTCGACGAGTCGAGTCCGGAACCCCCGCGCCTCCGCCCATGCCGCCATTTCACGAGTCTTAGGTCGGCCGACCATGTCGACTCTGGTCAGGACGGACGTGCTGTCGTTCGCCAGGGCTAGGCAGTCGAAATCTTGGAGGGTTAGTTCTACGTCGCTCGGGCGTTCGAATGGGAGCAGGCCGAGGGTCCACAGGAAAGCCTGGCCCAAGTGGCCAAGGCCGAGGATCCAAAGCTTGCTCGGCGCCACCCAGGCCGCGGGACCTGCGCCGCTGCGCCAGGGTGCGCGTGGATCCCACAGGGACAAACCTACGTCTCGGTCGCCCGCCATCGGGTTGCCGCGCAGGCGCTGGAACACTTCAGCGACGGCCAGGGCGCCAGCCAAGACGGCGGCGGGAATGTCATTCGCACCTTCGGCCAGGCGTTCACCCTCGCCCGCGACGCACACGCCTCCGCGCCAGTCGCTGAAGGTGACCTGCAGCGCCATGGCGGGCGCCCCGTCGCCCAACCAGGCGAGCGGAGTCTGCGGCGAGGGCTCGGCCCGAGGCGTTCCGCCAAGCGCCACAACCGCGTCTCCCAGGGTTTCTCCGAGACCAGGAAGATCGACCAGCAAGGGGACTTGGAGATCGCCAAGGACTTCCACCCCACCTAGCAAGGCGCGCCGCCCGCAATTGACCATGGTCAATAAGGCGGCTTGGATGGCAGGGGACTGGCCGCCTGCGATGCCGAGGCCGATCGCCATGCGATAGCCGGCAAACAAGGCGTAGGCGGTTTCGACGCTGTCGGCCTCGCCGCTGTCCAAGGCCATTTTGACCCCCCGATGCAAGGTGTCAGGGCGCGTTTCGGTGATCATCTGGCTTATCATGAGAAAGTTCCTGTTTTGATGATGCAGCGGCTGCGCCATCCGCTCAAATTGGTCCAAGTGTGCGAACCCTTGTAGCGGTAGAGGCCCATGCGGTGGCGCCACACCGGGTCGCGGGCGAAGCGTTCGACGATGAGGGCCAGGTGACCGGGCCGCGCGATCATCGGATTGCGTCGATCAGCCTCGCTCTGGGTCGCGACGCCTCCGTGGGTGTGGACGTCGGCCAGCACTTGCAGGCCCGAGGACCGGCAGATCCCCCAAAGGCTCTCGAAGGCGTCGGCGTAAAGGATGCACACTCCAGTGCTGTAGGCATTCGCATCGAGATCGTCGTAGAACACGCACCTCTCGAAAAGGCGCCGATCGCCCTGGCGCTTGCCGAGCAGAAAGGCGCCGCTTTCGGTCCTGCCGCCGCCGCGACGGCGCAGCTCGGCCATGAGGGCGAGCCATTGATCCCGCGGGATAAAGAGTTTGTCAGCCACCACGCACCCCTATGTAGTCCACGCTGTTCAGCAGTTCGTGCAGGAACTCGAGGTACTGCTGGAGGCCCTTTTCAGGGCGCCAGATGTACGCGGCGTGCTCCTGAGGCCAATTCGCATGGCCGGCGATGCTCATCCGGTCGCAGGGCGCGTACAGGCAGCTCCCGTTCTGCCAATCCGGGCGGAACACCGCAGAGACCCGGCGAGCGCCGGCAGGCCAGAGGCCGAAGGGCAGCGGCGCGCCGGTTGCGGAGAGCCAAGGCCGCGCGGTCGGCGGGTCTTGCGGATAGCCTGTGCAGTCGAACCGAACGCCGTAGGTGTCAGGAGCACCGGTCCGGGGCGCGGCGGTGATCTCGACGTCGACAATCGGCCAGGCGATGCCGACGATGCGCCACCGGCCGAGGTAGACGGCGAGCTGAAAGCAGCCCTCCGCCACCTCGTCCAGGAAGGCCTGCTCGTCCGGGCGGGTGAGCAGAATGGTCATGCTAGCCCTCGACCCGCTTGACGGGCACCAGGCTGAACGCCAACTCGCAGCAGCCGGACACGAGCGCGCCGATCTGCACGTCCGGGTCCGGCCGGTCGGTGGTCCCCGTGATCTGCAGTACGTGCTCGCTGGCGTCTACCGGCGACATCTTGAGTTCGTGCACGTACCAGCGCTTTACGTGGTTCACCGTCGCCGTGGGCGAGAACTCGTGGCGCACTTCGGACGTGTCGGCGTAGTGCAGGGCGACGTTGATCTTCTTGCAGCGGTGCACATGGACCCGGTGCTTGTCCTTCACGCCCTGGTGGTGGAGCGGCTTGTCGACGTGCAGCGGGTGCTCGTCTTCGCCGGCGAAGACCATGGCCTCTTCGATGGCCGAGCCGAGGGCGGCCGCGGCCGCAAGGACCGCGTCGGGCCTTGCGTCTTCAGCGACCTCGATCAGTTCGATGGACCGACGGCCCTCGATCTGCATAAACAGTTTCAGTTTGGACATTGGGAGGAAACCTCTTGCTTGGTTGGTGCGGTTTTCACCGCCGCAAGAGGTTCAAGATCGATCGGAGCGAGATCGGAAATCAGTCGGCCGGATTTCCTGCTAGAGGCGCAGCCCGTCCGTCGGACAGATGAAGAAGAAGGGGCAGGTCGGGCAGTTGCGGCTGTTGCGTTTCGGATCGAACCGACCCGCGGCAATGGCGGTCAACGCCTCCGCCGCTTCGTCGACCGCCTCGGTCAGTTTGCCGGCGGCGACCGTGGCATCTTTCTGGCTGCCATCGAGGAGCGAGATATGCAAGAAGCTGGCGGCCACCCCTTCGTCGCGCTTCACCATTGTTTGTAGGAGCGCATAGCGGGCCTTCGGCGTTTCTCCGCTCTTGGCAAGCCGCCCAGCCTTCATCCGCTGGATGACGATGCCGCTTCCGGCCATTTGGATGTGATCGGCGCGGGCTGTAATCGTCACCCCCTCGATAGTAAGGCGCCGTTCGGCCGCCAAAGCATGACCGCTCATGGCCGCGCCGGCATTGACCAGCATCCGCTGCGCGGCGCCTCTATAATGTGTCGCCGCGGGGTGGTCGGCTGGGCCGCGCTCCGACCAGCTGTTGTCCAAGTGGACAGCGACGTCGGCTGCTGAGCGGGCCGACTGTCCCCGGATCCAGTCAAGACCCGCGCGGATAACGCTGTGAAATCGAAGGTACGGCGTGTCCGCGAGCCGGCGAGACAACCCCAACGTCTCGCCGTAGTAGTAGCGACGAGGACAACCGAGGTAGTCTTCGAGGGCGGTGACAGCCAGTTGCGGCGGCAAGCCGCCAGGGGCTTTTTGTGGCGCTGGGCTGGGATCTGCCGGACCGGTGGCTGTCCATTGCGGAGCAGGCTCACCGCGGGGTGCCAGGATCGGAGACAGCGGCTTGAGCAGCTTCGACGGGTTGGGCCTCGACGATCCGCCATAGCGGTTGGCCCTAGACACGGTCAGGCGGTCCTTTGCGCGAGACAGGGCCACGAACATCAGGCTCTCTTCTTCGGCGTCGGTTGTCATCAACGCGTCGTCCGCCGCAATGCCGGGCGGCAAAGGGCAGAGATCCGGCCGAGCGTTTGGGGGGAACCAGGACGGGCTGACCGATGGGATGTAGACGTGCGGGAACTCTAGGCCCTTGGCGGCGTGCACCGTCATGAGTTGGACGGCGTCGATGCCTGAAGCCGCGGCCGGAAGGCGGCGGAGCTCCTTCTCCTCGTCCAGGACCTCAAGGCGGCGGATGTGGTCGAGGAAGTCACGTTTCGGGTTGCGATTCCCCGGGGGCCGGTGGCCGAAGGCCAGGGTGAGAAGTTGATAGACGGCTAGTTGGCGTTGCTGAGCCGCCACGTCGTCCCCGCCCAATGGCGCGCCGTAGACCGCGCCCGGCTTGCCAAACAGGAAGGCGGATATGAGGGCATGCGGCGAGGTCTTGAAGTCAACGCCGCCAAGGTCATCCACAAACCGTTGCAGTCCGGCGCGGCCTTCCACCGACAAGGAGGCCTCGTTGACGCGCTTCAATGCGGCTAACATGGTGATGTCGGCTTCCTGCCTGAAGCGAAACATCTCCAGAATGTCAAGCACCGGCGTGCCGTAACGCGGAAACTGAGCGACGCGGAGCAGGCCAATGCCGTCACGCTCTCCGGCGACGGAGATCAAAGACAGCAGATCGCGTACTTCGGGCCGCTCGAAGAAATCGCCGAAGTACAGCGCCGGCACGCCCGCGCGTTCGAAATGCGCCGCCAAGGTGCTAAGCACGCCGTGGGTCCGCGCCAAGACGGCGTGCTGGCTGTACCCGCCTGGCTGAGTGCGGCGCGCCAGGATTTCCTGAGCCAGGCCCTCGGCTTCAGATTCACGTTCGGTGGCGACGCGATACGCGACCTCGCCGGTGTCCTTGCCGCGCTTCGGCGACAGCTCCCTCTTCGAGGCAAAGGTGGTGGCGGCCATCGTTCGCCCGTAGTGCTCAAACAAGCCGACAATCCGCCCGCCTGAGCGATAGTTCACTTCCAGATCTTTGAACTCCGCGCACGGGAAGGTATCGGCGAAGCGGCTCATGTTAAGCGGCGAGGCGCCGCGGAATCGATAGATCGATTGCCTGACGTCGCCGACGACCCATGGGCCGACGGTTGGGTTAGCCAGCTGCTTCAGCAGGGCGGCGCTCGCCGTATTCATGTCCTGGTATTCGTCGACCAGGATGTGCCGGTAGGTCTGGCGGATTTCGGCAGCGATGTCGGCGTGGCGTGTCAGCAGATCGACGCTGCGGGCGATAAGATCGCCGAAGTCCACCCAGCCCCGAGTTTCCAACGCCTTCTGATAGACCGCATAAATGTGGGCGGCTTCGAGGGCTTTATCCTTGGCTTCGCCCTTTGGCATAGCCTGCGCTCGCGCATGGTACGTCGGCGGGTCGCACAACTCATCCTTGGCGCGCGATATGGCGTTCAGCACCGACTTCAGGCCGCGTAGCGGTTCCTGTAGGTCAAAATAATAGTCGAGCTGGAGTTGCTGGAGCTCCGTCTCCAGAAGGAACAGCGAGTCCGCCCGGTCCAAGAGCTTCGGCGCGCTGGGCAGGCCTAACCGATCTCCGTAGAGGCGGAGCAGTTCCTGGCCGAAGGCGTGAAAGGTGCTGCACCAAACCGCAGTCGCCTCGGCCCCAAGTTCGAGACGCAGCCGGCGGGAAAGGTCATCGGCAGAGGCGTTGGAATAGGTCAGGGCAAGAATGGACGCCGGATCGGCTTGCTTCTCGCGGATGAGCCACGCCGTCCGGGCCACCAAAGTACGCGTTTTGCCAGTGCCGGGGCCGGCTCGCACCTGCACAGGACCTGGATCTGCCTCCGCCGCAAGGCGTTGGCTGTCGTCCAACGACGGACGGTCACCGTCGGTGGCAGACGGCCGATCTTCCGGTAGGAGAAGTGCGTCGGCCATCTGTTGCTGGACCAGATTCAACGGAAGACCCAATTCGGCGGCGATCGTATCGGCCGCGAGGCGTTGCGCCAGACACACCGCCCTGAGGCGCCGACGAGGCAGCAATAACTCCCGGCCGTAGACATTTGCTTGAGCTTCCCGGCGCTGCTTTGGGCTATAGGCGTCGCTCTCGCCTACCGCCGAGCTTTCGGGCTCGGCGGCCGCATATGGATCGACGTCACCATCGTGGCAGTCGTCCTTCGGGTGGTGCAGTCGGTGATGCCCGAATTCGTGGGCGACGTGGAAGACCCGGTCCTCGGGGCTAAGCGTCGCCGAGACCAGAATTCTCGGGCCGTCGGGATCGTAGGAGGCCTCGGTGTTGTCCAGCAGCGCATCGCCCGTGGGCAGCACCATGACCTTGACCCCGCTAGCCTTCTCCGCTGCGGCGAGAAGGTCTGCGGCCTGAAGCAGACCAGCCTGAGGGTTCAGTTCGTCGTGCCAGGCCGCAGCCTGTGTGCGCAGTTCGGACCAAGCGCTCATGCCGTCGGCTCATCCGCATCCGCAAGTCGCCGCAACCAAAAAGTCTTGAGATCGTCCGAAAGCGTTGAGGCATTGATAGCCACTTCAAAGGTCTCGGTTTCGATTTTGATTTGCCCTTTCGCCTTGCGCAGATTGCCCCTAGAGGACGCGATCGGCCCCCCGGTGACCGAAGCAATCACATGCGCTGGCGGGATGTGAAGCTCGTCGGCGATTCTACGGAACACCTCCATAGGCCGCCGCCCGACGATGCGTCGGCGGTCCAGTTTCATCATCAATCCTGAATCCAGGCCGACACGGACGGCGACTTGGTCTTCCGTTAAGCCGCTCGCACGGATCAGCTGCGACAGACGCGGAGTCAGTGCTTCGCCTTTGTGCTCTCCGCTTTTGCTATAGACGCCCGTTGAGGCTTGCCTTGGAGCATCGTGACGGTGGGCTAAGACTCGGCTCACGCCAATATTCGCAAATTGTTCCACGCTCCAGTCAGAAGGCGTCGTCTCCTCATTCAAAGCTGTTTGAACGGCTAGATTGGCAAAGAACGCCACCAGCTTGTCGCGGTGCTGGGGATACGTGGCAATCGCCACGATGAGATTCTCGTGGGTCGGCTCGACGCCGTCGACGATGAGGTCGAGGATGACGTCGTCCGCCGTTGGCTGATCCATACGGCTCATGACTCTGCTCCATGCGCTGCGCGCATCTGCTCGATTGCTGTGTTTATCCAATTTCGAATTTGACGATCGCTCATCTTGAACCTCTCGCAGAGGGTCGGCGCGCCGTCTGGGCCATCCTTGAGCGGCCAGTTATAGATGTGCCGGAGGATGAACGCTTCCCGGTGCCGTGGATCGGTCACCGCGTTAAGATACCTCAGTGCGCCTCCAGCTTCTTCCTCTGCCTTTGCAAGCAGTTGCTGTACGGGGTTGGGCGCGTCTGACGCGAGACTGTCGACGGTCTGCGTGCACTGCCCGTCTTCATCGCGATCAGCCGATTGAAATTCTCGCGCTTTGGGACGATCTCGCCCGATTGCGCGGAGTGTCGCTTGTTTGACGACAGTCGCCGCGTCGATCTCAAGATATTCGGCGGTACGTGACGGCGGGGCTTCGTTGAGCAGATCGCCGAGTTCATTCGCGGCAGTGATCTGGATCTCCTCGCTGTCGGCCGTGCCGTAGCCCCTTGACCAACGGTCGACGATGGGCTTCACGCGTTCGAGAAATTGATACGTAAGCATCCCAAGAACATGCGGATCGTTGTCATGCAGCCGAAGGCGAATGAGATGAACTAGGGTCTCGATCCGCCAAGATTGATCGCACCAGACTGGATGCGACATGCCCAGGGCGCGGGCGATCTCGTCCTCCACAGCCTGATGGCGCGTGTAGGGCTCGCCGCTCTTCCGGAAGCACGTCAGAGGCGCCGCCCTTCTTTGGGCGGTCTCATGATGCTCCCGATCGCGCGATGACTGGCTCATAACAGGCTCAAGACGCGTTTATGCGCGACCGGAACTCCGGCCGCGAAATTTTTTGAACTCGATTTTCCTGCCCCTGTGAAAGCCACCTCGCTGGCGATGGAGGGATAGATGCGGACGTTCGCCAACGGATCATCATCTCCAGCCCCCAAGGCGACCAGCGCCTCGTCCTCTATTTCGTGGCTTCTGTCACGACGTAGTAGTTCGTCAAAGTGGGTCATCAAATGCTATTCTGATGGAATCTGCGGGCAGTACCGTTCGAGTAATCATTGCGTACCGATCTCCTGTTCCCTCAGATGCGAAGTGGATTGATAGACTCCACACCCCAAAGTCCTTTTCATTGTCGGTGACGACTATGCACTCGTTCGCCTCGGTGATGGCGGTTTTGATTTCCAACCTGATTTGACCCGGATTTTCAATCGAGAGGTGACTCACCCTTAAAGTTATGCGGATCGAATCGCGGCTAGGTCAAGACATGAGTGGACTTCTTCTTGCTTCGGTTTGCGAGGAGGAGATCTTCCACCAACTCGTCGCAACGGCCCACAACGGCCGATGACGATCGGCGAGCTCCGCCCGCTAGATCAATTACATCGAAGGAAACCGCGCCAGTGCGACCTCGCTGCGCGATGGCCACATGCCGGGTCCGGTCGAATTATTCCATCCTGTGGAAGACATCCTCGTCTGAGGCGGTCAGCTGGCGGGCCTCGGTGAGCGCCGCGGCGAATTACCGCCTTCAGGGCGTCCGTTTTTTGCGGTGAACGACCGGGATGAGGCGCAAAGCTCACTTTCACTTCCCGCCATGCATGGGCCGAATTCGAGTCAGAATGCTTGGCTTCACTGGAATTTTGGGCAGTGTCCCGAAAGCGGGAGGGATCACCCTCTCGCAGCGTTAATTCAGTACAGTGGTATAGCGCTGCAAATCACCATTCGTCTTGGTCATTGGGTTCGCCAGACCATAGATGGCCCAGTTCAGGGGTCTTCAACCGCCGGTAATTTTCACCCGCGCGTTTTTGCTCTCGAGTTCATCCAGATAATCGGCCCACCATTGCATCATCTTTACGCGCTCTTCCCAGTGCTCTGCCCGGGCGTAGGCGCGACGAACGTCGTTGTTCTCAACATGGGCCAGCTGCCGCTCTATGGCGTCCGGATGCCACTTTCCGCATTCGTTTAGCAGAGTCGATGCCGTTGCTCGAAAACCGTGCGCGGTAGCCTCTTCTTTACCGTAGCCCATGCGGCGCAGGGCGGCGTTAAGCGTGTTGTCGGAAATCGGACGCGAACCCGATCGAACACTAGGAAACAGCAGCAACCCACCACCAGAGATTTCTCCAAGTGAGGTCAGGGCGCTGACGGCCTGCGTTGCAAGGGGTACGCGGTGCGGCCGTCGCATCTTCATGCGTCCTTCAGGGATGGTCCAAACCGAGCTTTCGAAATCGAACTCGTCCCATCCGGCCGCGCGCAGCTCGCCGGGGCGGGGAAACAGCAGGGCCATCAGCTTCAGGGCGGCTCGGGTTGTAGGCTGTCCGTCAAATGCATTGATCGCCCTCAGCAAGCCTCCCAAGGCCTTAGGATCGGTAACCGCGGCACGCGGCGTGACCGTCGGCCCGACGAGTGCGCCCCTCAGGGCGACCGTCGGATCTACATCGGCGCGTGCGGTTGCGATTGCATATCGAAACACGCTGCCGATGGTGGATCGCAGTCGCCTGGCCGACTCGTATCGACCGCGAACCTCCACGCTGCGGAGAGCGGCAAGAATTGTGGCCGGATCGATCTCCCGAACGCTTTTGTCCCCAAACGTTGGATAGGCAAAGTCGAGCAACCATTTGACCTTGGTGATGGTCCGGTCGGCACGTCCCTCCTTCTTCAGCTTGTCGACATAGTCCTCCGCGATTAACCGAAAGGTGTCCTCTGCCGAAGCCTTTTGCAACTTACGCTCTTGTGCGGGGTCGACGCCACGTAGGAGGAGACGTTTGGCGGTATCGCGCGCCTCGCGTGCCTCAGCGAGGGAGATGAGGGGATAGCTGCCCAACGCCAGAAGCTTCTGCTTGCCGCCAAAACGATAGGCGAGGCGCCATAGGCGAGATCCAGTGGGCTGCACCCAAAGCTGGAGCCCGCCACCGTCAGTCAATTTCATGAGCTTGGAAGCGGGTCGGGCATTTCGGCATTTCACGTCGGAAAGGGCCATTTTCGGGACCTCCATTTGGCTGCATCGATACCATCAGGATCTCCACTACCAGCGAAAATACCAGCCCTCCGCCTCGTTGGACCAACTACGCCGAAATTCCACAAAACCCGACCAACCGCGCCTTGCGCGCCAAAATCAACAAGGATTTCAGATAGTTGCAGATACGAAAGCGTAGATGCTTCGGCGAAAGAAACTGTCGGGAGAAGAGGGGATGGTGCCCAGAGGCGGATTCGAACCACCGACACGCGGATTTTCAGTCCGCTGCTCTACCAACTGAGCTATCTGGGCCTGTTCCGGCACGCGGGCAGTTCTGCACGCCGGATTTCTTGAAAGCGCCGCAGGCGCCCCTTGAAAGCGCGTGGGTTATAGCACGGGAATCCGGCCTGTCCAGCGCCTAAGCGTTGATTTCAAGCGGCAAACGAGCAATCACTGGACAGCTCGATTCATGGGACGTGGTCGAAGTCACCAAGCCGTGCCGAACAGCTTCATTTGGGAGGGTCGTTGTCCGTTTCGTCCTCGTCGTCGCGGCCCGGAATGACATAGGCGCCCTTGAGCCAGCGGTTGAGGTCGATGTCCTTGCAGCGCACGGAGCAGAACGGGTAGGTCTCGCGCGCCGACGGCTTGCCGCATTCGGGGCAGGGCCGCTTGGGGCGCAGCGGCGTGACCTTGTCGTCCGAACCTGAGTTCATGGCCGAACTGACTGCCAGTTGGCATGCACCTTGAAGCCCTCGCCGGCCAGCAGCGCCACCGTCTCATAGAGCGGCAGGCCGACGACGTTGGTGTAGGAGCCGACAAGCTTGACGACGAAGGCGCCGGCCAGACCCTGGACTGCGTAGCCGCCGGCCTTGCCGCGCCATTCTCCCGAGGCCACATAGGCGTCGATCTCGGCGCGCGGCAGCCGCTTGAAACGCACCCTGGTCTCGACCAGTTGCTGGCGCAGCTTGCCGCTCGGCGTAACCAGGCAGATGCCGGAATAGACTCGGTGCGAACGGCCGGATAGCAGTCCGAGGCAATTGACGACGTCGTCGAACGTTTCGGCCTTGGGCAGGATGCGCCGGCCGACGGCGACCACCGTGTCGGCGGCCAGCACGAAGCTCGGTGCATAATCCTCTTCCGTCTGCAGCGAGGCCAGCGCCTTTTCGGCCTTTTCCTTCGACAGGCGCTTGGCCAGCGAGCGTGGATGCTCGGCGCGCAGCGGCGTTTCGTCGACACCGGCCGGCAGCACGCGGTCCGGCTCGATGCCCGCCTGCTGCAGCAGCTCGATTCGGCGCGGCGAACCCGAGGCAAGCACGAGCTTCTGCAAAATGCTCATCGCGATCCCGGCCGAGCTCTGACGATCTTACTTGAAACGGTAGGTGATGCGGCCCTTGGTCAGGTCGTAGGGTGTCATCTCGACAAGGACCTTGTCGCCGGTCAGCACGCGGATGCGGTTCTTGCGCATGCGGCCGGCGGTGTGGGCGATGATTTCGTGTTCGTTTTCAAGCTTCACCCTGAACATCGCATTGGGCAATAATTCCGTGACGACACCCGGAAACTCGAGGACTTCTTCCTTCGGCATTCGATACCTTTGCTTGGATGGATTCCCAGCGCCTAGAGCATGATGCCGAAAAGTGTGAAGCGGTTTTCGGACGACATCATGCTCTACTTCTTGGATTTAGAGGCGGATTCAGATTTCAGGTCGAACAGACCTGAAATCATCCGACTCTAGCCGGAATTTGGGCGGAACCTATATGATAATCGTGCGCTTGTGAACATGCTTAAATCAGCCCGGTTTCTCTGCTTCCGGCGCCAGAAAACGGCGGCCGATCCGCGCCCTCAGCCGTTCGCGCACCTCGCGATAGGCGGCTATGATCTGCTCGCGCGTGCCGCCGACGCCAGTCGGGTCCGGCATCGGCCAATATTCGACGTCGACGGCAAGCGAGCGGGTAAGCTCGAGCGCGGTGTGATGGGCCTCCGGCGACAGCGTGATGATCAGGTCGAAATAGTCGTCCTCGAGATCGTCCAGTGTCCTCGGGTGCCGGTCGCCGAGCGAAAGCCCGTCCTCGGCCAGCACGGCGTCGACGAACGGGTCGCGTTCGCCGCCGCGCACCCCGGCCGACGCGACGAAGGTGGTGGCCGGAAGCACCTGACGCGCCAGCAGTTCGGCCATCGGCGAGCGCACGGCGTTCATGGCGCAGACGAACAGGATCGAGCGGGGCAGGATCGAGCGGGGCAGAGGGACTGACAGTTCAGCCTCGCCAGTGCAGTACGCAGACCAGCGTGAACAGCCGGCGCGCCGTGTCGAAATCGATGTCGATCTTGCCGGCCAGCCGGTCCATCAGTGTCTGCGAGCCCTCATTGTGCAGGCCGCGCCGGCCCATGTCGATCGCCTCGATCTGGCTGGGCGTCGAGGTGCGGATGGCATCGTAATAGCTTTCGCAGATCATGTAATAGTCCTTGACGATGCGCCTGAGTGGCGTCAGCGACAGGATGTGGGTTACGACCGCCGCGCCATCCTCGCGCGTCACCGCGAAGACCAGGCGGGATTCGGCCAGCGACAGTTTTAGCCGGTAGGGCCCGGCGCCGTCGTCATTGACCGGCTGGAAGCTGTTTTCCTCGATCAGGTCGAAGATCGCCACCGCCCGCTCATGCTCGACATCGGGCGTCGAACGGCCGATCGATTCGTCGAGTTCGACATCGACCAGCCTGGCACGGGTTCGATCGTAATCCGCCATGTCAGCTACATATTCAGCCGGATGGCGACGGAGCGTCCATGCCCGTCGAGGCCTTCCGCTGTGGCCAGCGCGATGGCCGCCGGCGCCAGCGCCCGCAATTGCTCCGGCCCGAGCTTCAGGATCGAGGTGCGCTTGACGAAATCGAACACCGAAAGCCCGGACGAGAAGCGCGCCGAGCGCGCCGTCGGCAGCACGTGGTTGGAGCCGCCGACATAGTCGCCGATGGCTTCCGGCGTGTGGCGGCCGAGGAAGACGGCGCCGGCATTGCGCATCCGCGCCAGGAAGGCTTCCGGCTCGTCGATGGCAAGCTCGACATGTTCGGCCGCGATGCGGTCGACCAGCGGCAGCGCCGCCTCGATTCGGGGGACGTGGATGACGGCGCCGAAATCGCGCCAGCTCGCCGCCGCCGTCCCGGCGCGCGACAGGTTTTGCAACTGGCGTTCGACCGCCTGTTCGACCGCCGCGCCGAAGACAGGATCGTCGGTGATCAGGATCGACTGCGCCGACACGTCATGCTCGGCCTGGGCAAGCAGGTCGGCGGCGATCCAGTCCGGATCGTTATTGCCGTCGGCCACGACAAGCACTTCCGATGGCCCGGCGATCATGTCGATGCCGACCGTGCCGAACACCTGGCGCTTGGCCGCCGCGACATAGGCATTGCCTGGGCCGACGATCTTGGCGACCGGCTTTATCGTTTCGGTGCCGTAGGCAAGCGCTGCGATCGCCTGCGCGCCGCCGACGCGGTAGATCTCGGTTATGCCGGTCAGGTCCGCCGCCACCAGCACCAGCGGATTAATGATGCCGCCGGGCGCCGGCACCGCCATGACGACGCGCTCGACGCCGGCGACCTTGGCCGGCACGGCGCTCATCAGCACCGAGCTTGGATAGCTCGCCGTACCGCCCGGCACATAGAGCCCGACCGCCTCGATCGCGGTCCAGCGCGAGCCGAGCTCGACGCCGGCAGCGTCGGTATAACGGTCGTCGTGCGGCCGCTGCCGCTCGTGATGCGAACGGATGCGGTCACGGGCGAATTTGAGCGCCTCGATCGTCTGCGGGTCGGCCGCATCGTAGGCCTTGGCGATGTCGTCTTGCGACACGGCAATGCCGAGGCCTTTCAGATCGGCCTTTTCGAATCTCTGCGTGTAGTCGATGAGCGCCGCGTCGCCCTCGGCGCGGACCCGCGCGATGATCGCGCGCACCACCGCGTCGACGTCCTCCGAGACCTCGCGCTTGGTCAAAAGGAACGCGGCAAACCGCTGCTCGAAATCGGCATCGGACAGACGAAGCGTGATGGCCATCTTGTGTCCTCAGGCTCCGTGGAAGGGACGCGACGTCGCTTCCCAGGCGCCGCCAATGTCAGCCAGCCGCGCCTCGATGCACTCGACATCGAGCATGATCGCGCCGCCGCCTGAAAAGATCAGCTCGACAATGCCGGCCGGCTTGTCGAGCGCGACGAAGCTGATCGCCAGCAGCGACAGCACCTCGTCCGGCTTGTCGCGGGCAATGCCGCTGGTCTTGGCGCCCAGCACCCGGTCGAAATGCAGCACGCTTTGC
Organism: Mesorhizobium sp. WSM4847; assembly: GCF_055811335.1. Lineage (NCBI taxonomy): Bacteria > Pseudomonadati > Pseudomonadota > Alphaproteobacteria > Hyphomicrobiales > Phyllobacteriaceae > Mesorhizobium > Mesorhizobium sp. WSM4847. Next base: position 82,341 of record NZ_JBVVPY010000025.1, read on the forward strand.
CGCCGCTCATTGTGCTGGCGGAAGAAACCGGATTTCGCCTCCCAGACGAAGCGGTTCATCGTCATCATGAAGCGCTTGACCGCCGGCATGTATTCGAGGTCGCCGACCTTGAGCACGGCGTCCTGGACATGGGCCGAGACGATGCTCAGATCCTGATCGTCGAGCGCGACAAGCTTGAGAAGGTTCATGCGGAGTTCGCACCTGCGAAGGATTACATCAGTTTTCTGTTAGGCGGTCTTGGCGATCCGTGCAACCGCGCCACGGATTCCAGCACAATCGCATCAGGTTTGCGCCGCCCCTCACCTGCCTGCCGGCATCCTCTCCCGCATAGTGGCGGGGAGAGGGACGCCTTCGCAAGGATTTCGCCAATATCCGGCGTTGCAGAAAGGGCGCCGAGGTCGCGGCCAGCCCCTTCTCCCCGTCACTATACGAGGAGAAGATGCCGGCAGGCAGATGAGGGGCAGCGCCGACCTCAGGCCGTTACCTCTACCCCGAAATCCGCTCGATCTCCGCGCCGCAGCCGGACAGCTTTTCTTCCAGCCGCTCAAAACCGCGGTCGAGATGATAGACCCGGTTGACCGTGGTCTCGCCTTCGGCTGCCAGGCCGGCGATGACCAGCGACACCGAAGCGCGAAGGTCGGTCGCCATCACCGGCGCGCCCTTCAGCTTCGGCACGCCGTCGACGATCGCCGTCTGGCCGGACAATGTTATGTGGGCGCCGAGCCGGGCAAGTTCCTGGACGTGCATGAAGCGGTTTTCGAAGATCGTCTCGGTGATGCGCGACTTGCCCTTGGCCATCGTCATCAGGCCCATGAACTGCGCCTGCAGGTCGGTCGGGAACGCCGGGAACGGCGCTGTCGTCACGTCGACCGGCGCAATGCCGGCGCCGTTGCGCCTGACGCGGATGCCGGAATTGGTCTGCGTGATCTCGGCGCCGGTTTGGGAGATCACGTCGAGCGCGGTCTGCAGCAGGTCCGCCCGCGCGCCTTCGAGCACGACATCGCCGCCGGTCATGGCGACGGCCATCGCATAGGTGCCGGTCTCGATGCGGTCGGGTATCACCCGGACGCGCGCGCCCGACAGCGCCTCGACGCCGTCGATCGTGATGGTCTCGGTGCCAGCGCCATAAATCCTGGCGCCCATGGCGTTGAGGCATTCGGCGAGGTTGACGATCTCGGGCTCGCGGGCGGCGTTTTCGAGCACCGTCTCGCCCTTGGCCAGGGACGCCGCCATCATCAGCACATGGGTGGCGCCGACCGACACTTTCGGGAAGACGTAGCGATTGCCGACAAGACGGCCGTTCCTGGTCTTGGCGATGACATAGCCGGTGTCGACGTCGATATCGGCGCCCAGCGCCTGGAGGCCTTCCAGGAAAATGTCGACCGGCCGCGTGCCGATGGCGCAACCGCCGGGCAGCGACACCTTGGCCTCGCCCATGCGGGCAAGCAGCGGGCCAATCACCCAGAAGGAGGCGCGCATCTTCGACACCAACTCGTAGGGGGCCGTTGTATCGACGATGTTGCGGGCGGAGAAAGTGACGGTGCGCGAATAGCCCTCCTGCTGCTTTTCGCGGCGTCCGTTGACCGAGTAGTCGACGCCATGATTGCCGAGGATGCGGATCAACTGCTCGACATCGGCCAGATGCGGCACGTTTTCCAGGGTCAGCGTGTCGTCGGTGAGCAGCGAAGCGATCATCAGCGGCAGCGCGGCGTTCTTCGCGCCCGAGATCGGGATGCTTCCGGCAAGCTTGTTGCCGCCGACAATTCTGATGCGATCCATTTAAAGAGCGTCCCCTCGGCCGAAAGGCCGGTTTAATCGGTTGAGTCTGTTGTGGCCCGTCTAAACCATTGGCCGGCTTGGTTCAAGAAACAGGATTCTCGCCCTGGCCAGCCTGTTGATATCAATCCTTTTGCGTTTCCCTTAAGGCGCCGAGCCCTTCCGGCCGCTTGTCAGCCTCGCCAGTGCGTCGCGAGCGCGACTGCGCCTTGCGCTTCTGCAGATTGGCGCGCAATTGCTCGGCGAGCCGGGTCTGGCGGTCAGCCTTCTTCGGTGGGCTGTCCTTTTTCGATGGCCCGCCCTTGTCAGTTGGAGTTGCCTTGTCGTTCATGGTTCCGTCCCGGCTGACGGTTAGAGCGATGTGGGTCCGCTTGACGCACAAACGACGATCTAGCACTTTTGAATCCTGGCAACGTGCTTTCCGAAAATCGATTCCGATTTTCGGGCCGATGCGCCAGCGCACTATTCAGGGAAAGCCAACATTGTGGCGCTGCCATGTCCGCAAAAGCCGTTGGAGCGGGCTTTCACAGATGGCTTGCGAATGGCTTGCGCTTGGCCTTGCGCTTGCCGGTTCGATATGGCAGAAGCCCCGCCATCAGCGGCTGCGGTAGCTCAGTGGTAGAGCACTCCCTTGGTAAGGGAGAGGTCGAGAGTTCAATCCTCTCTCGCAGCACCAGTTTATCCCATTGAAATCGTTCAACCACTTGACACGCAAGGCTCTCGTGATCGCTGCAGATTCCTTCAACGGAATTGGTTGGCACACGATCGACAAGCGCAGCCCCTTGACATCGACGTGTATCCATTCCCATACGATGAAGGTGATGTGCGACGAGATTCAGGCTCCCACGGCCAGAACAGGTCATAGCGCCCGGGAATCAGCCATGCGTGCGAACATCCTGGCTGCACAAATCATGCCGGCTGGGATTTTCGCGAGGCCTAGCAAGCCTCGCGCAGGTTCTGCTTCGAACATCGCGCCGAGAGGGAGCGGTTTCTTTTAGAACGTCAACCAATCCGCCATCCCTTCGCGTCTGAAGCCCTACCGGGTTTGACGTCGATCAGCCTCGTGCCGCCGAAGGATTTCTACAACGCGATGGCAGGACTTTAGGCATGTCACCGTTTCGCGGTGGCAGCATCCCGCTCGTCGCGTCTGAGGAACTCGCTGGTGACCGTGCCGAGTTGGTTTTCCAGCCAATCTGCCATCGCCTCTTCTTCGCGGAGGTTTTCTTTACACGCTCTTTGGGTCTCGGAGTCGCCGACCTCGCCGGCTGCGGCAATGAGCATTTTGTAGCTGGCGATTTCCATATGTTCGAATGTGTAGCTAGCCAGTGATCCTTTCATCACCTCGTCGCCTGCAAACATGCCGCTGATGTTCTGTCCGATGGCGATTAGCTTACCGCCGGCGTCCTTCAGCGTCGAAGATCCGTCGCCGATCCGATCGAGGCATTGTTCAAGACGTTTTGCCTGCTGCCTCGTTTCTTCGAGATGCATGTTCATCCGGGCGCGAATCTCGGGATAGTTTTCGAGACGCTCGATTTGGCCGCTCAACATGGTCTCGGCTTGTTCTTCCATGGCGTGAGCGTCGCGAAGCCACTGCACCAGACGTCCCTTGGAGTCTGTCATGTCTGTCTCCGTTGGTCAGCATTGTCTTACTGCCATCGCAACGCCGCCACTGACCGTTAGTTCCGATCGCCTGCAAAGCGCAGTCGATACCCGGCGGTGACCACGACACCCCGTCCCGCAGGTCGCTGCCTCCCCGGCCAAAAGCCCCTTGAAGCGCAACTTTAGCGTCAGCTAATAGTGCTCTGTGAGCAGTGGGCGTTGCCTGGTAGGCGCCGGCCGGCAGCTTTGGTCCGCCGCAGGAACAAGCTCCAGAGGTTAGGGCGGTGAGTATCTCAGATCAGAGCGGCCCGAGGACGAATGTGGCCAGTAGGGCAACAAAAAGCACAGCGGTGACCACGGCGCCCCACATGAGGACCCTTCCTGTGCCGCGTTGCTCTTCCTCGCGAGGTATCTCTTTCGCCATAGCAAGCATCCTTTTTGAGAAGTTCGGTGACTCAGCAACGTGTCTTGCGGAGGCTGGTTCCCGGCAGCCATCTTGAACGGATCAGCTTTCGGAGGGGCCTATTGATGCCCTGGTTCATTTGGATATTTCCCTTGGACCCACGCCATGGGCGCGCTGTCGCTAGAAGTCCATGCGAGGGACGCCGGTTATGGCACCGAATTCTTACTGCTAATTTAGCTGGAAGTGATGGAACCTGTTTGCCCCCGCCAAGTTCGTTAGGCAATGGAGGAGATTGCCACCATGAACAGTGTCATTTATCTCATCGGCCTTGTCGTCGTCGTGCTTGCAATCCTCTCCTTCCTCGGATTCCATTAGGAGATACCATGCAGCGCGAAGACGATCAGGGCCGTAAGCCGGCCGATTTCGAAACAGCCAAAAGCGAACTGTCTGAACGGTTCCAGCAGGAAACGCAGACCGCGACAGAGGCGCTACACGGCGCTCGCGACGAACTCGCCAGGAAGGCGGGCGACTACGCTGCTGAAGCGAAGCAGGCGTTGTTCGACAAAGCCGAGGGAACACAGCGCGATATCAGCTCCAACCTGAAGGCCTTTAGCGGAGCCTTGCGAGCAGCAAGCGAGCATCTGGCGAATAATAATCAACGGACCGCTTCGAAGTTCACCCTCGATGCCGCCGGCTCGCTTGAACGCCTTTCATCTTCGTTGAAGGACAAACCATTCGAAGATGTTCTTGGCGAGATGCGGTCTTTCGGCCGCGAAAACTCAGGGGCGCTGATAGCCGGCTCAGTATTGGCAGGCTTGGCGCTGGGGCGGTTTATCAAGAGCACGCCGCCATCTGCTCGGACCGAGACACCGAGTCGATCGCAAACAGACGGGGGTTCAGAAACGGTTTCGAACTCGGATCAGTCCGCTACGCGATCGGCAGAGGCACCTGACACTACGCCGCCCCCCTTCAATCAGCCCAGAGACGACAGGGATTTGGCAGGCGCAAGCCTGGAGCAGAACCCATGAACAACAATCAGGAAAGTCGCGGCCTCGCAACCCTCGTCAGCGATCTGGCACAGCAGGTCACAAGCCTGCTTCAAACCGAAAGTAGGCTGTTGCGGGCCGAAATGTCGGAGAAAATCAGCAAGGCCGGCACAGGCGCCGCCGAGGTTCTGGCCGGCGCCATATGCCTTCTCGCGGCCTTGATGGTGCTTTTGCAAGCACTCGTAATCGCCCTGGCGAGTGCCGGCTTGGGAGCGGGATGGTCCTCGCTGCTGGTCGGGATCGTCGTCGCGGTACTGGGGATCATTCTCTTGCGCTCCGGCACGAAAAGCATGGCTCCTTCCGAGCTAACGCCTGATCGCACACAAGACCAACTCAAGCGCGACGCACGCGTGATCAAGGATCAAATGAGATGAGCGAAAAATCCGCAGCCGAGCTCGAACGCGATGCCGACATCGCCCGTGCTAAAGTAGCAGACACCGCCGATTCGATCCGCAGCAAGATGACACCGGGTCAATTGATCGACGAATTTACCGGGATGTTCGCCGGTGGCGAGGGATCTGCCATGCTTGGCAATTTCAAGTCGCAAGTCAGGGACAACCCGTTGCCATTGACGTTGATTGGAGCCGGCCTGGCCTGGCTGATGCTGGGCGACGGCACGTCGGCAACCAACTCAGCTGCCGCCGCCTATCGGACAGGCACGGCTCCTGACGCTTTCTCTAACTTGCGCGGCGATGATTTCAGCCAGGGCAACGAAGGGTCCGGAATCGGGGCGATGCTCTCCGATACCGCCGGTTCGGTTACATCAGCAGCAAGCGACGCGGCCGAAGCTGCAGCAAACGCTGCAACGGGCGCCAAGGAGAGGATGACAAAAACCGCCGGACAGCTCGGCTCAAGCGCCAGCGAGATAGCGGCTCGGACGCGCCAATCGGCACAAGACCTCTTCGAGCGCGAACCGCTGGCTATCGCCGCAGTCGGCCTTGCGCTGGGCACTGCCATCGGGGTGATGCTGCCCCACACAGCCACAGAGGACGAGCAACTTGGCGCCTACCGCGACAAAATTCGCGACAGTGCGGAGGAGGTTTTCGAAACGGGCCTGGAGCAAGCAAAGCAAGTTGCCGCCGAGGCCTACGAAACGGTCAAGGAAGAGGCCGACCGGCAAGGCTCGGGTGGAGATGCAGGCACCCTAGCAGGCAAGGTCGGCAAAGTTGTGGAATCGACCGCAAACAGAACTGAGGAAGCCATTCGCGATCGTTTGCCGGGGTCGTCGGACGAGTCTTCTACCACCACATAGCGTCGCCACCAGCCTGAATGACGCGCTTGGTCCATACGATGTCATCCGGCACCGTCGCCGGTCGTAACCACACCGGATCGGAAGGGATTGCGGATGTGGTCTTGAAGTAGCGGCATTCACAATGGCGGCTTTGAACGCGGCGAAGGTCTCCGGCGGCACGTCCTCAGACTGGTAACATTTACCGCTGGCCACGAACCACGCCGAGAGGGTTCTGCGTTCCGGATCGTATTCCGTTTGCGTATCGAGGTGAACGCCATAACGCTCACACCTTGGTTCGGCGCGGGCCTGCTAGGTTTCTCCCCTTTTGGGTCCTATGACGGTAGTTAGAAAATCGCCAGATCGTCCTGAACGCGGGTCTGCAACGACCTAAACTTGCGTCCCGGTCCACCGCGTGAAGGTGGACCGACCCCGCTACCGCGACGTCGAAAGCCGGCGCTTCAAGCAGAGGCGCGCCTATCGGGGATCGCTTCGCCGTCGGCACCTGACCCGATCGTTCCAAGTCGGCCTGGTCCGGTGCCTGAACGACCGCCTGGAAGAGCTCGCTCCCGTGGAAAGGGGCCCGATCCTGGTCAAGACCCACCACACGAGAAGGAGTTCGCGCGAACCCATCCCGAAATACGGCTGGTGTGTCGAGCATCGGCCCGCGTAGCGACCGACGCCTAAAGGCCGGCAGACAGGCCGCCGACAAGGTCAACCTGAACCGCGCGTTGGGCAACCAAGTCCGAAACCAAGTTCGCACGATATTTGGAATCAAGATTAGTCGGGTTGCCTCCCCGGCCGTAAGCCTTGAAGCGGAACGTTAGCGCGCGCTGATGGTTTTCTTTCAGCAGTGGTTGGCAATGCGACGTCAGAGGCATCCAATGTTGACCGTCGAAGGAAAATGGATATGGGACAGCTGGTATTGCCGGGATGATCAGGGACTCTGGCATGCCTTCTTTCTGCAGGCCGATCGCTCGCTAGGGAATCCCGAACTGCGACACTGGAATGTCACCTGGGGCCTTGCCACAAGTCCTGACCTGCGCAAATGGACGTATCGGGGAACGGTTTTCCGGCCGAGCAAAACTCCGTCTTTTGATGATCTGACGATCTGGACCGGCTGCATTGTGCGGAACGACAGGAATTCATGGACCCTCTTCTATACCGGGACATCACGCGCTGAAGAGGGCAAGATACAACGAATCGGACGCGCGAGTAGCGCCGATCTAGTCCATTGGAGAAGGCAGGGCCTTGCGCTCGAGCGCACCGGTGAGAATGCCGAGTATTACGAGGGTTGCGTTCCGCGGCGCTGGAAGGACTGCTCGCTGCGGGATCCTTGGGTGATACGTGACCCCGAGGGCTCTGGCTGGCTGATGTATTTCACGGCCCGATCGCCGATGCCATCGGATACCAATGCCTCTGGTGCAATTGGCGTTGCCCATTCGCACGATCTTGTAAATTGGCAGCTTCAGCCTCCGGTTTATGTCGGATCTTTCGGGGAAATCGAGGTCCCCCAAGTCTTCCAGCGGGGCGACAAATGGTTCTGCCTCTTCTGCACACATTCACAATGTTGGTCGGAAGAATTCAAACGCAACTATCCGGGAGAGCCGGTAGCGGGCATCCACTATCTTGCTGCCGATCATCCCTTGGGGCCATGGAAACCGGCGGACGGTCCATTCCTATACGGCACACCCGACTGCGAGATATATGCCGGGCGCCTTCTTACACATGGTGACCAGGACTATCTACTTGCCTTCATTTCGGGTCCGGAGGAGCGGTTTTCGGGGACAATCTGCGACCCTATTCCAATCCACTTTGACGCGTGCGGAAGATTGGCGTTGGTCGAGCCACGATCTCCAGATCCGCCGACTGATTATAGAGTCTCTGGTCTTCGTTCACGTCGGGCGATCTGAAAAATTGGCACGAGCGCGACCCGCTTTCCGCAGGCTTGTCTGCGGCGTCGGTCGAAATGGGCTTTGCAGCGTGAACGCGTCTGGCAGAATTCCCTTTTCGACCTGGCTCCAGGTTACGGGAGCTGCTATCGGAAAGTGTGGTCCGGCTCTTGGCGAATACGCACCGACCGCCGTGTTTCCTCGCCCATTTCGGAGATAATCCAGGAAGATCCGCCTTACGCGGGCGGACGGCGCAGCCGCCAACAGGTAGCGATCGGGATACTTGTTGACCAGCTGCTGCGCCAGCCTGCGTGCATACTGCCTGGCCGCATCGTGGGTGATCGCAGCGTTCAGCGGCGCCATCACATGCACGCCTTTGCCGCCAGTCACCTTCGGCCAGCTGTCGAGTCCTGCTGAACGCAGCATATCGCGGAGCGCCAAAGCCGTGCCGGCAACTAGCCCCCATTCGACTCCTTCGCCAGGATCCAGATCTATTACGAGGTGGTCGGCATGCTCGATATCATCAATGGTGGCGTTCCATGGGTGCAATTCGACAACGCCCATTTCCACCAAGCCAAGAAGCCCATCAAGGTCATCGACCCACAGCCTCACACCTTCGCCACCTTCGCGTTTCTGAACTCGCAGCTGATGCACGGCATCCGGAACTTTGGGCAATCTGCCCTTGTGATAGAACGTGACGCCGTGGGAGTGGCGAACCAGCTTGAGCGGGCGTCGGCCAAGGTGGACGAGCGCCTTCCTCGCTACCTTCGTCCAATATCCGATCAGATCCTCTTTCGAGGGCACGACGGCGTCGGGCAGCAATTGCAGAATGTTTTCGGGCGGGACGCCCAAACTTTCATCGGACGGCGGCCGCTTGCGGGCTAAACGCGGCGCGCGGGCTGGTGGGCTCAGATCATCGCGCAGCCCCTTGAACACCGCCTCACGCAGCAGTCCGTCATTGGTGATCCCGCTATATTGGATTTCGGCCTCGACTGCTGGGTGCACCCAAGTTGCCTTGGGCTTGTCTATCGGTTCCGAGAGTGGAGATTTCGCCACAATCAGTGGGTCCAATCGTTCGCGCACTTCGCGTGCATCGCGCAGGCTGTAGCCGCTTTGCGCCTTGCCGGCATAGTGGACGCGATTCCCCTCGCGGCGGCCGAGATAAAGCGAGGCAATCCTGCGCGGCTTCGCCCCCAGCTTCTCGACGAAGGCGACGATCGGAAAGTTGTCGCTCTTGATGCATTTGAGCTTGAGCCAACTCTCCTGCCGGCCGGAGCGGTAGCGGGAATCTGCACGCTTCGACACGATCCCCTCCAGGCCCATTTCGCAGGCGTGCTCGAACACTGTCGGGCCGTCGCCCTCATAATGATCGACATAGACCAGCACCGGCGGCGCGCCCTCCAAGAGACGTTGCAAGGCGCGCTTGCGCTCCAGCAGCGGAGCGTCCCGCAGATTCTTGCCGTTGAGGTGAAGCAGATCGAAAGCGTGGAAGATCAGCATCGTTGACTCAGCTTTTCCAAGCTCGCGGCGTAGTGCCTGAAAGTCAGGAAGCCCGGTAGCGCCTAATACAGTCGCCTCGCCATCGATGATTGCACGCTTTGCTTTCAGCTCAGCCGCGGCACCGACAATCGGGCCGTATCGGCCGGTCCAGTCGAAGCCCCTTCGGGTGAAGGCCTGCGCCTTGCCCCGCTGGATGATCAGCTGGGTCCGATAGCCATCGTATTTGATTTCGTGAATCCATCCATCGCCCTTGGGCGGCTTCTCGACCAGCGTGGGCATCTGGAATTCAATAAACGACAGCCGGCCAATGCCAGGCTCGGTAAGCATGCAATTGGACTCCAGACGCTTCGATTTGAATCAATATCCCCGTTTCGAATCGGTTCCGAAAAACAAAGTGAGGTCCGGCAGTGCTGGCATTCTCCCGTGTGAACAGAACTTGATCCCGCAGGCCCGCGGCAACGAAATCGGTTTGCCGGCGTTGCAATTGATTCGAAGCTCACAGGAGAACGCCATGGGCGATGACATGAGCGAGCGAGATTTCCGCGACCGCGTATCCGCCGGTGACGACTACGAGATCGAGTATTTTACCCAGCAGAACGGTGTCTCGGCAGACCAAGTCCGCCAACTTATCCACGGCAACAACCGGGCCGCTCTGACAGAACCCGCGAGGCGCTGCGTGAGCGGAAATGAGAAACAGCGAGGCCAGCCAGCTACAGGGTAAAGTTCACGACCGGCCGATCAGCCCGGGGCGGAGCATCTCGAGCGCTGTCCTATCCGCCGGCAAGATTTCGATTAGCGCGATCTTGGGCCAGGCACTTCATCACTACGAGCCAGAGCATGAGCTTCTGTCCTATGAAGATGCGTAGGAATTCTTGCACATGGCAAACCACCCAGTTCGGGGCACCATCACACACATTGGCACGCTGACGTCGCGGCCCGCAGGCGTTTTTGATTTTCCTGGCCTATGCCGGGCTTTGGCTTGTCTATGACGCACGCAGCCTCGATTGGCATTCGATTGCGACGCTAGCGACACGGGCCATGACGCTTTTCATCCAGCGCGCCGAACATCCCGATACTCAGGCCCTTCACGCCAAGACGGACGAACTGCTTTGCGCCGTCGGCAAGGCTGATAGCGAGACGGTCAAGTTCGACAAAGAGGAACCTGAAGAGATTGAAAGAGAACGAGAGCGAAAGCAGCAATGAGATTGACCGATAACGAGACCCGGCATTGCCGCGCGAAACCGTTGCAGCCCCAATGCGTTGGGTTGGGCCGCAAGTTACCGGATGAGCCGACAGACCATTGCCTACGGGAGAGGGCAGGCAATGGTCTGTTGGATCAGACCGACTTCCAGATTTAGTGTCCTGCTATACCTTTCGGCACCGCGGGCTGTGCTCCCAGTCGCTTAGGTCACTCGATGACTTTGATGATCTTGCGTGTGTCTGGATCAACGACAACGGTCCGGTTGTCGACCATCACGTAACTGTATTTGGTGTCGGGAACTTCATGAAGCTCGACCGTCTCGGGCAGCGTTGAGCCGATATTGAGCTCTATCCCAGGGACCTTCACCGATGCGAGCGGCTGCTTCTTCACATATTCCCTGATGACGGTCTCCTGTTCAGGCTCGATGACTACGTCCTGAGCGGCAGCAGCGCCGATACCTGCCAGCAGCAGAAATCCCGCGGCTGCAGTGGAAAGTCGCATTTTCATAGTTGCCTCCTATGTGAGTCCTCTCGCGCCGAACAGCATCGTCACGCGCGATACTCACCGAACCCGCGGCAGCTGCAAAAGTTCCTTTGGCTGGGAGCTTCGGGCCGATCTCAGACAGGACCCAAGTCTCACTGTTCGCGCAACAGACTGGACATCGCACCATCCGGAACCGCGGCTGCCCGTAGTCGTTGCTCACTGTGAGTTCACGGGAGGAGCCCATGGAAAATAGCGTCCACCAAGCCCGCTGGTTACTCGCTCCGGTCTTCGCCGTCTCCATCGCGTTCCTTGGCAATTGGAATGTCGTTAGCTAGGGAATGCGCAGCAAGAGACCACCGCCATTCCTCGATTTGCGGGTGGTCCTGACCACGTCCGCCTAGGCGAGGCCTGTCAGCGGTTCCAAGGTGGCGAGGGCGGGCATCACCTCACATCAGATCTTCAGCAACCCCGTCGAATTTCTTGAGGCCTTCGCTTGGGGGCTTCTGCTTATGAAGTCCCTGTTCTGTTGCACTCGCCTCGAAGGCGGCGAACGCAGCTTGGTGACTGCAATGTCCGGCCAGGCATTCCTCGATCATTCGGATTGCTTCAAGCCGGGACGGCTTGTCCATGAATGGCCATGGTTGCTGAAGCGCTTTCGCAGCGTCGGTTATCGACGCGACCACCATCGGCCTGTGATTCAGGTAGATTGTAATCGGGACAAACGCCGTCATTTTCGTCGCTCCCCAGGAGTGAAGGCGGTTAAACGCGAAGACATGGCGGTGGTTGCATCGTCGTGAATTCAGGTCGCCGCTGCCCGACGCGAACGGCTATGCAGGCCTTAACCGCCGCCAAGGACGTCGATGCGGTCGAGCAAAGGGGCGCGAGGCGCCGTTTCGTGGCAGCATGCCCACGTTGCGATAATTGCTTGCGTGTAACGCGGCCGACCGTGGAGGGATGGACGTCGAACAGGCGGGTCGGCCTCGGACGCGCTCGCTGGCATTGGTCACTCTTCGCCATTTGTCTTCGTATTGCGCTCAGCTGAGTTCTTGGGCTAGTCCGATGAGGAGCCCTTCAGGCCCACGGATGTAGCAGAGCCGATACGCGTCTTTATACTGGACTACTTCGCCTTCGAGCTGCGCGCCGCGCGTGCGGAGTCTTTCAAGCGTCTCGTCGATGTCGTCCACGGCGAACATGACGCGGAGGTAGCCGAAGGCGTTGACCGGGGCGTTCCGGTGATCTGCGACGACAGGCGGCGTGAGGAAGCGGGAGAGCTCGAGCCGGCTGTGGCCGTCCGGTGTGCGCACATGTGGACGTGCGGTCGTGTCCACATGTCTACAATTCTGCGGCCCCAGGTGGCTAAGGACAGGCATCACGAAACGGATGTGGTGAGAACGCCACATGCAGCAACCGGACAACCCGCCGTACATCGTGCCGATGCGGAGGCGAGCATGAGCGCGGCCCTACTGATGCCGCGCGAGCCGGTCCATGGGTGCGTTTGCTTCGGCCAAACTAGCCAGCGCTTGCTCGACTTTTTGAGCCGAGGCGTCAGTGCGCTTGATGTGCCGGATCATTTGCTGCCTCAACCGAGCGAGCCTTTCCGCGCGATATACATCGCCGTATCTCGCAGTTTCAAGGTGGAGGGTCGCGAGCCTCATGGGCGACGATTCCGATTATCTAGCAGTAGAAATTCGCGAATCCGCCTTTCGTTCCGATGTCCGACCTTACCCTCGCAAAAGCTGGCCGGACGGCCGCGACGAATGAGCCGCATCCCTGCCAAAAGAGAGATCGTCCGCTGATGCTGCTCAGTCGACCGCGGGTCCAACTAGACGGTAGCGGAAGTGATTTCGGATGTGGCCGTTGAAGAAGCGGCCCTTGGCGAAGGCGGCTTGGAACTCGGCGAAGGTCTCCGGCGGCACGTCCTCAAACTGGTAGCATTTACCGCTGGCCACGAGCCACACCGGGAGGACTTTGCGCTCCGGATCGTATTCCGTTTTGTGTATCGAGGTCGACGGCATGACGTGACTACTCCAATCAGGGAGAGAGTCCATCTGAAGTTGCCCGCGCCCACGGAGGGGAAGGACGCGGGCCGATCGGGAGGGGACACCGATCTCGCAGCACAGAAGATGCTGCAGTAGGCGAACGTCCTGCCCATGCCGGTGTTCCATAGGAAACAAAAAAACCCGCCGCACAGGAGAGCGACGGGGCGATCAAGCGGTCACCGAGCGCGGGTGGGTCGGGATTTGCCCGGTTCGCGGATCGTGGATGAATCCTAGGCGGCCGGCTGCGGCGCGTCTACTAACCGGCGGTTGGCCCGGTTGCTTGTTTGACAGACACGCGCTTATGATGGCTGCTTGAAGCGTCGATTGGGCCTTTTGCCGAGCGGCTCGTTGTGCGGGAGGGAACGCTATGGCCCAGCAGGAGCAGTGGCAGCTGGAAGGCAGCGCCGCGGAACTCTACGAGCGCTACCTGGTCCCGGCGATCACAACCCTGTGGGCTGCCGACCTGGTGGATCGCGCTGTGCCTCTATCTGATGAGCGGGTTCTGGACGTAGCTTGCGGCACCGGCGTGGTGGCACGCTTGGCGGCCGAGCGTATGGGAAGTGGGCAGGTCGTCGGCCTCGACATCAACACGGGCATGCTTGCCGTTGCTCGATCCCTCCCGACAGGGGCTGGACCGCGTATCGACTGGCACGAGGGAAGCGCGCTCGAAATGCCGTTCCCTGACGCCACCTTCGATCTGGTTCTTTGCCAGCTCGGACTGCAGTTTTTCCCGGACCGATCGAGTGCGCTACGTGAGATGTTCCGGGTGCTGGTGCCTGACGGCCGACTGGCCTTAAGCGTTTTCAGCGCTATTGAGCGCACTCCTGCGGCAAAGGCGCTGGTGGACGCCTTGGATCGACACCTCGGTCCAGGCGCTTCGGCAACGAAACGGTCCGAGCATTCACTCGCCGATGCGGACGAGCTTTACCGATTGGTGGCCGGGGCGGGATTTCGTCAGGTGACCATCCACACGACGACACAGAACATCCGATTCCCCTCGTCAAAGGAATATGCGCGACTACAGCTGGCAGCGACTCCGCAGGCAGGGCTGGTCAGCGGAATGGATGCCGGACATCGGGACGCAGTCATCGCAGCGATCATGGGTGATGTAAGTTCCTCGCTGGCAATCTATTCAACTGGAGGAGAGCTGATGTTCCCCCAAGAGGCTCACGTCGTGCTCGCACGCAAATAGCGAAGCTGATTCTGCGGCATCCGGTGTTCAATAGCGCCCACGGAAAGTGAGCCTAATTAGAGGAGGAGCGTTGCGTAGCAGACCCTCCTCCTTTGCAGCAACCTCGAATGCCTTCCTTACGTCGTCGGGCGTGCGCTCGCCTTCAATGAGGCCATACAGACATCGACCGCCGCCTTCCACTTAGATCCCCGCTTGGTCCACTTCATGAGTTCTATAGCGGCACCCTCGACATTGGTGCAGACGAAGGTGAGCCCAGGTTGGTCGGTTTCGATAAAGACCGGAGGGTGAATCCAATGGATGATACCTCCTACTCAGGCGAGAGATACATCTCCGCCTCCTTAGCGGCAGCCACGAAAGCCTTTCGGATCACGTGAGGGTCAATCGGATCGCCCTCCAGTGCTGACAGGCAGAGGGTCCACGCCTTGTGCCAGTGAGGTCCTCTCCGGGTCCACGTCTTGAGCTGCTCAAGGGCTGCCCTCGCATTGTTGCAGCCATGCCTGGCACCGTCCGTTTCAGACTTCACGAACACTGGAGGGACGAACCAAAGGGTTGCCATGATACCTCCTACTCAGGCGAGAGATATACGGTCGCCTCCTTGGCCACCGCCTCAAAGGCTTCACGGACTCTTGGGGGGACACTGCCCTCGAACGCGTCAACGCATAATTGGACCGCTTTCGTCCACCTCGGCCCCTTTGTGTCCCACGCCATGAGTTCCTCGGCGGCTCCCTCGACGTGGCTGACCCCATGGCGAGTGGCCGGACGCTTCGCCTTCACGTAGAACCAGAGGAGTCTCATGAGGAGTAGATTAGGGGATGCTCACATGTTTGGTAGAGGCGGATCACAGCTGCGGCTCGGTCGATATCTCTGGCCGGCCTCATTTCCGGTGAAGCCGTCGCTTACCGCCCCATTTTCGAGGCCGACAGAAGTTCTTCCTCGTCCACCACTCGGGCGCCAGTTCGGACCGCTCGGTTACCCTCCCGAAATGCCTTTCAACAAAGTCTTTGAAATCGTTCTCGCCAAGTTGCAGTTGAGGAGATCCGAACTTAGGCGTTTTGCGGTTTACGCGAACGGTCGTCGGCCTCCGGAACAAAGCGCGAAACTGCACGCCTTGGAGCGAAGAAACGTCAGCTTTGGGGCCAAAGACATGATCGCTTACGATGCCAGCTTCGCCTTTTGTGCGGATCGCTTCGGCGGCTTCTTTTTGCTGAGCGCCAGCAGACTCGCGGACAGTTGCCCACGATGGATTTTATCTTATCGTTTGCCACCGCCCACCTCCATCTATCTTGCGGCAGCTAGGCGGCAACGCGAATGTCGACTTCCACCGTGCGTCCTAGCGCGGAGAAGGCCGCTTCCAACTGTTCAAGTCTGGATCTGTGATCAAGCCTGAACAGGCGGTCGACAGACTCCCTCTTCCAATCCAATCGCCTGGCCAATTCAGCTCGCTGTATATCCGAATCCCTGAGCGACCAATAAAGATTCAGCTTCAGCCAAGTCAGTGCCGGTAAATCGATGACCAAACCCGGTTGGCCATCTGGGCGAGGGACGTCCTCACCATCGTCGATCATACTTGCCAGTGCGGTCTCTATGACACCAACTGCGTGCTGGCGCACACCCTGCTCATCCTCTGCGAACGTCACCACAATTGGCAATTGCGGGCATGTAATGAGCAGCGTTCCGTTGTCGTCCGGTTCCACGTTGATGCGCTATCCAGCCATCACTTCAATCCCAACTACTTTTTGACTGCATTGACCAGGCCTGTTCCGAGTTCCTTGCCAGCGTCATGCATTGGCAATTCCGACTTGCGATCACCACGGCGGATGATCAGGTGGCCGGAGCCGCCCTTCTTGCTTTCGAAGGTGCAACCCTGCGCAGCGAGCCATTTCTTAAGTTCCTTGCTGTTCACGCATATAAGGAACTCCACACAAATGTTGAAGTCAACATAGTGGAATATCCTAGGCGTGGGCGCCGGTAACCTGCGCAATGGGGCCCTCAGAAGCCCTCCCTTTACCAAGGGCAAGGGAGAGGTCGAGAGTTCAATCCTAGCCGGCGCGCAAGGATGCGCAACGGGGATCGACCGCCGCCACCTTGTCTCAGTTTGAAGTTCGGCCGCGGGTGGCGAAGGTTTTGCCAATCGCGTGTTTGCAGCCTATGCTTTGATATCGGCCGCCAGTGCTGCGGATGCAGCCGACAGTAAGAGGGTACGTGCTCTTGCCCGTCAGGGAGAGAGCCGTGTCCCAGTCTCGCAATCATCTGTTGAAAGCCCTCTCCCCAGAGGATTTCGCGCTGCTGCTGCCGTCAATGCATCATGTCCAACTGGACCTCAAAGCCCAGCTGGAGGTGCCGCATCAGCCGATCGGGCATGTGTATTTTCCAGAGGCGGGTATCGCTTCGGTGGTCGCCACCATGACTGGAGGGCGGCAGAGTGAAGTCGGGATCATTGGCTATGATGGCATGACAGGCGTTGCCGTCATTCTCGGCCAGGACAGCTCTCCCAACGAAACCTACATCCAGGTCGCAGGCAATGGCTGGTGCCTGCCAGTTGAGAACCTTCGGTCTGAGGTGGCAAAGAGCCAGTCGCTTGGCGCGTCGCTGCTTGCCTATGCCCACGCCTTCCTCGTCCAGTCGTCGCGAACGGCACTGGTCAATGGCCATTCCAAGATCGAGGAACGGCTGGCCCGCTGGTTGCTGATGGTCCACGACCGAACCGAGGGCAACAAGATCCAGCTGACGCATGAATTTCTGGCGACCATGCTCGGCTCTCGGCGCCCCGGCGTTACCACCGCCCTGCAAATGCTGGAGTATCGGGGGCTGGTTCACGCCAGGCGCGGCGAGATCACGATCGTCGACCGTTCCGGAATGATAAAGCTCACACATGGCGCCTATGGCGACGAGGAGCAGCGTCACTTCGGCTGATGCATGTCGCGCACAAGCATGCCCCTCGGGCCTGACCCAGTGCCTTACCCGAGGGTGTGCAGCGGTTTTGCGACATGCATGAAACAACAACCTGAAGCGCGTCGCATGAGGCCGGTCAAACGCGACGCGCTCCGCCTGATTGTCCGATATCGGACATATGCTTGAAGGCCGCCGCGTGTTAGACGAAAGTCGTATTCTTGGCAGGGAGGAACTGTTGATGAGCCACACTTTTCACACAGTTACCGTTGAAGGCGCGACAGAGGCCTATGTCCTTTCCAGAGGCAAGGCTCGGTATCTCTCGATCGCGCAGGCGATCCGCGCCATTCGAACACTCATGCCTGCCTGCAGGGCCACCAACCACGAGTTGGAGGAGATGCTGGCGGCAGCATGCGTCGTGCACGGCGTGCCCGTCGCTTTCGACGCCAAAACAGCCGATAGCCCAGAACCACGGCTCCATTCTTAGGCCGGAAATGTCCGCGCCGCTGCAGAAGCCAAATTCATTGGATGTCCGGCAAGCGATTGTCGGCTACCTGATCGATCACGTTGACAATCCGAGCGTTTCGATCTTCGAGGTGACCATCGCCGTGAGGGAGATGTTTCCACACTGCGAACTCACGGATTGGCAAATTGGCGATCTCATTGCGCGAAGCGCAATCGACGCGGGATTTGTGGTCGATTTCGATGCGGTCCCCTAGACGCGTCTGGGTAGCAGCATAGTGGCGTTCCGCATTCGCCTCGATCTCGCCGCGGACCAGGCTGGTAGCGCACATCGTTCCGGGGTCGCAGGTTTCCCGAGCGGACTTGCGCGTCGCCGGCCTGTCGAGCGCGGCCGATTCTGGATCAATCCTGAGCGGGAGCCTGCTATAATCCCGTATGGCCGCTCGCATAGTGGTTATCCTGGCGCTGCTTTCCGCCTTCGCCTACGGCTTCGCAAAACTCGTGGAACGTTATGGCGACGGCGGCGACAGGCCCTCTGCGTGTGAAAAATGGCCACAGCCTGATTGTCCAGTCCCAAACGCGCCGCCTCAAGAAGAAACCAGGCCTTGAGCGGGCTTTCGCGGGCGTCGCCAAACATCGGCATTGATAGGCCGTGGCAGCCGGTTCGCGCACCGCCGGTGGAACAAGAATTGCTCCGCATCGTTGAGATGGCTAGGCAACCCGCCGCGGCGGCAATCAAGCACCGCAGCTGAAGGTTGCTTGGAGGCTATTATGGGAAAGCAACTTACATTGGCTGCGGCAGGCATGCTTCTGCTCGTCGGTGTCAGCGCCGCTGCCGCTCAGGACGTCATTATTCAACCCGAGCATGACACCGTGATCCGCGAATACGTGAAAAAGAAACCGGTGGCATCACTCAGCCTTCCTGGCGTCGAACTCAACATCGGCACAGCTTTGCCCGAAACAGTCGAGCTTTACGAGGTGCCGGACGTTCAGTACCGCTACGTCGTCATCGATGGCCGAACTGTCCTGGTCGATCCAGGTACCCGCAAGATTGTGAAAGTCTACGACTGACGTGACCCCACGCTGAAGCCCGTCGTGCCGAAAGGCGCGGCGGGCTGGCGCCTTCCCGATATGCCGATGGCAGAGATAGAAGGTGCAATATCGCGCTGGAACAGTCATGCAACGGCGTGAATTGCGAAATGCGTAAAATCCCGACAGACACCGGCGAGCAAACTCCCGCGAACAGTTCCGAATATATTGGAAGATGCTGATTTTTATCGATGCTGGTGATTGCCGGCTTCCCTCACCACCTTGACCTCCACCGTCATGCCGAGAAAGCTCGACGCGCTGCCGCAGTAGCTTCCCGAAAGTGGGATGGCTTGCCCAGGATGCCTGACCACAGCCACCCGGATCAGATCCCGGTTGCCGACAATGCCGTTGGTGGGATCGAACTCGACCCAACCCGCGCCAGGCAAATAGACCTGGCACCAGGCGTGCGTCGACCCGCCGCCGACGACAGAACCGCTGTCGCGGTTCGGCACATAGACATAGCCGGTCACAAAACGGGCGGCAAAACCGAGCGAACGAACCGCTTCCATCATGAACAGCGCAAAGTCCCGGCATGTGCCTCGACGCAGGTGCAAGGTCATCAGAGGTGGTTGCGTCCCTGGTTCAGTTCGACGCGAATAAACAAAGCTCTCGTGTATGGCGTAGCAAAGCGTCATCAGCAATTTGCCGGTCTCGGTGCGCCCTTTGGCGCTCACGAACTGTCGTGCCCATTTGCCGATCTCGTCGCCGTCATCGAGGTGATGGCGCTCGATGGTTTGGCTGAGGTCGGTTGCCTCGTCGGGATCATAGGAAAATGGATAGCTGAGTGCTGCGTCATCGATACGGAAATCAGGCGCATGCTGCGGCGTGTGATCGAGCCGGATGTCTGTCACGAAACGCAGTTCGTCGCCCGAGCCGTTGAAATCGATTACCGCAACGCAGTTTCCGAAAACGTCATGGATCCAGCCAATCTCTTTCGGCTCGGGGTCGACTAACAGGGCGTGATCCAGAAGACGCTGATCGAAACTGTCGCGCGGCCTGAACATCAGCCGGTGCTCGCCGAACGTCACCGGCTGCGTATAGCGATAGACGGTCGTGTGCTTGACTGAAAAGATCGGCATTGGCTTGCGTCGACCACCTGCGATATCAGCGCCATCATATAATCTTTTTTGATGTGCAGCGGACAAAATGGGGCTGCCCCTCAAGACGGCCGTATCAGGCGGATTGATGAACAGATCGGCACGGCTAGCGCCGAATTGATCATCCATGCTAGCCCGCTGTTCCTGGTTCTGTCGGCAGCATGGCCGCGAAAAAAGCAGCGGACTTGCGCCGCAGGCCTTTTGCAATCTCTAATTGGTAGACTCTCTCAAGACCGGGGAAGTTAATCCTTGCGCCGCGGAGGGGCCAAGGCGAGGAACGTCGCAAACGGGAGGAAGCTATGAATGAAGACTACGAACTGGCCATAGACCACGACAAGCCTTACGAAATAACTGCTTTCGCTAAAAAGCACGGCCTTACGACAAGGGCTGCCGAGCTGATCCTTTTCGCCTATAGCCCGTCCCGAGCGGCGTGCGATACTGCCGCAACGGCTTTCCTCACCGCCGTCGCCGTGCAAGCCAAGAGACAATCGGCGCGCTAGCCGATCGTGACATCGGGGCGTCGCGGCGATCGTATTTTGATGCTGGCGGGACAGCGCCCCTCTGCCGGACATCTCCCCCACAAGGGGGGAGATTGGCAATGTCACTGTGGGCGCCCTCTTTGCGACGTCAGAGATTGGCGAAAGCGGTCCCGACATCCGATTTCCCCCCAAGTGGGGGAGATGTCCGGCAGAACAGAGGGGGGCGCCTCCCTCCGCCATCAACGGTTCTGCACCGTCGTGACGCTCTGAGGTAACGGCATGGATCCTAGGTGTTTGATCCCGGACTTTAATGGCGCATCATTGCCGTCCGAATCAAAGGATGCGCTATGGGACAGGTTCTACACCGC
>NZ_JBVVPY010000026.1:0-95358 GCF_055811335.1 Mesorhizobium sp. WSM4847
GCCACCATCGACGCCGAGGGTTATTGCAACATCGTCGGCCGGGTCAAGGATATGGTCATCCGCGGCGGCGAGAACGTTTATCCGCGCGAGGTCGAGGAGTTCCTCTATCGCCATCCCAAGGTCAAGGAAGTGCAGGTGTTCGGCGTTCCCGACCCGAAATATGGCGAGGAGCTTTGCGCCTGGATTGTGCTCAAGCCGGGCCAGATCGCCACCGAGCAGGAGATCAAGGCCTTCTGCGCCGGCCAGATCGCCCATTACAAGATCCCGCGCCACATCCGCTTTCGCACCGAATTGCCAATGACGGTGACCGGCAAGCCGCAGAAGTTTCTCATGCGCGAGGCGATGGTTGACGAACTCGGCCTGGTGACGCCGAAGACGGCTTGAAGCGAGGCGTCCGCGTCGCGCCACGCGGCCGTTACGCTCCCACAATTCCAAGGCGGGATTCGGTCACCGCGATCTGGCCAAATCAGCAATAGAATTGCCGTCAGAATGGAGTGTCCAAAAATGAAGGTCTTGTTCATTTCGAGTATGACCATCGTTACGCCGGATCCAGCCGAGAGCCGCAAGCTCTTCATTGACGTGCTGGGCCTGCCGCTCAAGCGCCACGAGGGCGATGAGTACTACTTCAGCGAGAGCATCGGCGGCAGTAAGCATTTTGGCGTGTGGCCGCTTTCGCAGGCTGCCGAAGCGTGCTTTGGCACACGCGAGTGGCCGGCAGATCGGCCGGTACCGCAAGCCTGTATCGAGTTCGAAGTCGAAACCCCAGACAGCGTTGCTGCCGCCGCGCAGGAGCTTCAGGAAAAAGGGTATGACCTGCTCCACGGTGCACGCACCGAGCCCTGGGGCCAGACCGTCGCCCGAGTCCTGACGATTGAAGGAGCGATCGTCGGCATGTCCTATGCACCCTGGATGCATGAGGTTTAAACTGGGCCTGCAGGACGCCCAATATGGGTCGGAGAACTCGGACTGGCGACGGCGACGACTGCTTGAGGGGGCACTCCCCGTTGGGACGTTTTCGTGGCCGTGTTGTTGTCTGGTTACGGGTTGGGAAGCGTTGTCCGCTTCGCTGACAACGCGGCCTTTTGCTACCGGCTGCCGGAGCGCGCCCTCGCAACCTACTTCAGAATCGCAGCGAGTTCGATCAAGTCATTTGCCATGTATTCCCAACCATCGAGCGGCTTGATAGCGGCAGCCTTCGACGGGTCGTGCGCATTTGAGCGGACGACATACGCCGTCTTCAATCCGCATCGACGCGCGGCGTCCAGATCGTAGTCGTGGGCGGCAACCAGCATCGCCCTGTCCGGCTCCACGCCCAGCAGCTCACAGGCACGAAGATACACCTGTGGCATCGGCTTATAGGCCTCGGAGATATCAGCGCCGAGGATCGTATCCCATGGCAGCCCGGCATGTTTTGCTATGTCCACCAGAAGTCGGGTGTTCCCATCGGACAGCGGTGCGACAATGAAGCGTTCCTTCAATCTGGAGAGGCCCTCCACAGAATCCGGCCATGGCTTGAGGCGGTGCCAGGCCAGATTGAGGTCTTCCAGTTCGGCGCTCGGTACAGCAGATGGCGTCAACCCGAACCCCTTCAGGCACGCTTCCAGGTTCTCCATGTTGAGCAGATCGAGCGGGATAAAGGGCCGCTGACCACAGCGAACGGCTTCAACCGATGCGTCATAGCGTCCGACCCAAGCATCGGCAAAAGCACCAGCGTCGATATGCAAGGCGTCATGGCGCTTCAGAAAGGAACTCGCCTCCGCCGCTATGCTGCCGCGCCAATCGACAACGGTTCCCAAGACGTCGAAGAACAATACCTCAACTTTCGTCACTTTAGCTCCATGCTCGTCGGTCTGGTGTCCGTCAGTCGCGGTAAGAGGGGTCGATCTTGTTGCCGCTTGAGATATTCGAAATGCGCGAAAGCCTGATCGTTGTAAAGCAGCCAGCCGTCCGCTGTTTTCAGCGCCAGATCGTCGGACTCATCGGCCGCTGCGAATACCTTGCGTGCGTCGGAAACATCGGCGGTGACACCGAGAGCCTCGCAGCCCTTGTCTTCGATTTCCGCTGTCAGCTGGCTGAGAGCAGGTTTGTCGCAGGTGATCAGAGGCGCCGGTGACCACCGCTGTCTTTCCGCTTCAATCCGACTGTGCCAGGTCGGTGCTGGCAAGGCTAAACCGCCGGTCCTTCGAGCCCGCTTCTCTCGTGCGACTTCCACAGGTACCAGCCGAGGACGGTACCGAAGAAGAATGTGTGGGCAATGAACTGCACGACCGGGCTTGCCTGCAGGAACCAGGGGAATGCGATCGGCGCGATCACATAGAAATTGACGAGCCACAAGGCGAGGCCAAAGATGCTGCCGAGACCGATGAAGGCTGCTCGCCCTCGCAGCATTGCGGCAATCTCCCCGAACACGATCCCATAGGCGATGGCCAGGATCAAATGTACGACCACGCCGGCGATGCTGGCCGTCAAGAGCGGGTAGCCGGGATCGAGGGCTTCCGGTCCAAGCGCGATGGCGCCGATCATGCGCAGGGGCATGAAGAACGCTTCCGCCCCCATCATGAACGCACTCGCCGCCATTTCGAACGCCGCAAAGACGATGCCTGCGACAATGCCCGCGACGGCCCCCTGCTGGAGTCCCCATCGGATGTCGCGTGGCGTCACCGGCGTATGGATATAATCACGGTAAGCCATAACACTGCTCCCTGTTCTGGACGCAGATTCCTCCGCAAAATCAATGCCGGGAACGCGTCTGCGGTTCCGGGCGTCCGGTACAATTCACGAGGATTTGATTGAATTGATTTTCTCGGGCCGAGCGGACGTTTCGGCTCGTTGCCCGCATCGACGCTGCAGCCATGCAGCTTCCCGCGACCGCCCAATCCGGCTGTTACCTCGCGCGAGACCTCAACTGGCTCCATAGATCGTAGCCCGCAAGGAGAACACCGATGCCGACCGCAACGCCTAGATCGGGATGCGGCACGAACCGGATTACGACGCCGAAAAACGCCAGAAAGACTACAAACGCCAGGACGGCCAGGAAGCGGCTCAAATTCATCTGTTGTCCTCTCGCCGCAGCATCCCCGCCTCAGCCCCCGTAGATCAGGTTGGGCAGCCCGTACACGATCTGCGGGAAGACGTAGATGATGACCATGCACAGGATAACGATCAGCATATAGGGCATCATTCCGCGGAAAATATCCGAAAGCTGAACATGCGGCGGCGAAATGCCCTTGAGGTAGTAGGCCGACATCGCCATGGGCGGCGACAAAAAGGCCGTCTGAAGGTTGACTGCGACGAGCACGCCGAAAAACAGCGGATCGATCTCGAAATGCGCCAATAGCGGCAGGAAGATCGGAACGAAGATCACGATAATCTCCGTCCATTCCAGCGGCCAGCCCAGGATGAAGATGATGATCTGGGCGACGATCAGAAACATCAGCGGCGACATGTCGAGGCCGGTGACGAAATCGCTGATCAGTTGCTGGCCTCCCAGATAGGCAAAGACCGAGGCGAAGGTCGCGGAGCCGACGAACAGCCAGCACACCATCGCGGTCGTGCGCGCCGTCAAATAGACGGACTCCTTCAGGCGTTGCCACGTCAGCGCCCGGTAGGCGGCGGCCAGCACGACGCCGCCGAGCGCGCCGATGGCGGCAGCCTCCGAGGGCGTGGCGAGGCCGAACAGGATAGCGCCGAGCACCGCGAGGATCAGGGCCGCCAGAGGAACGAAGGAGGTCAGCAGCATCCAGCTGATTTGCAGGACCGAATAGTGCCCTACCTCGTCTCGAGTCGGCTTCGGCGCCAGCTGCGGCTGCAGCACCGCCATCGCCACCACATAGATCAGATAGAGGCCGGCAAGCAGCAGTCCTGGAAGCAGGGCTGCCGCATACATACGAACCACCGACACCCCCGCCGTCGCGCCATAGACGATGAGCAGAATCGACGGCGGAATGAGGATGCCGAGGGTTCCGCCCGCGCAGATCACTCCCGAGGCATAGCTGACGTTGTAACGCGCCTTCAGCATGGCGGGAAACGCCAGCAGGCCCATCAGTGTCACGACCGCGCCGACAATGCCTGTGGCGGTAGCGAAAAGGGTGCAGGTGATGAGGGCGGCGACCGCCATGGAGCCAGGAATGTGCCGGGTGGCGATATAGAGGGTGCCGAAAAGGCGCTCGATGATGTTGGCCCGCTCGACGATGTAGCCCATGAACAGGAACAGCGGGATGGCGGTCAGCACGTCGTTCGAGATCACGGAATAGGTCTGATTCACGAACAGATCGAAAATGCGGTTGTTGAAGAAGCCGCCGATCCAATGCTCCGCAAGCGTCCAGCCGTCGGCACCATCCTCAACCGCGCGTTCGTAGGCGCGCCACATCCGTCCCGGATTTAAATAAGCGTAGTAGCCAAAGGCGACCCCGAGCGCCATCAAAGTGAACGCAACCGGGAAGCCAAGGAAGATCGCCAGAAGCAGAATGAGCAGCATCGCGACGGCGACCTGGGGATCGCTCATCTGTCTTCTCCGTCGCGGTCGGGTTGATTGTCTGGGTGGAGGAATGGAAGGTCGACTGCTTCCGAACCGTGATGCAGAACATCGAGCGTCTTGGCTTCCATCAGCACCTTTTCGGTCTCTTCCACGTCTTCAGCCGCGCGCGGCCATGTTCCGGTTCGCAGACAGACGACGCAGCGGAACACCTGAGCAATCCCCTGAACGAAGAGCAGGATGCCTGCCGCCACGATGACCGCCTTGAACTGGAAGATCGGAATCCCGGCCGGACTGTTCGAACTTACCTCGAGATAGCGGAAGCTGCGTGCGGCATACTTCCATCCGGCCAGAACCAGCGCCGTCACGCCAGGGAAGAAGAAGATGAAGTACAGGACAAGTTCGACCGCCGCTTGCACGCGCGGCCTCCACAGACGGTAGATGAAATCGCCGCGCACATGCCCGTCTCGCGACAAGGTGTAGGCGCCGGCCATCATGAACATGGTGCCGTAGAGCATGTAGCTGAGGTCGAATGCCCACGCGGTCGGCGCGCTGAACAAGTATCGCACGACAACTTCATAACTCACGCCGAGCGTCATGACGACGACGCTCCAGGCGAACACCTTTCCAAACCAGGCCGAAAGTTCATCGGCGAATGCAATGTAGCGGAGCATGTCTCGGGTTCCGTCAGATACAATCCGGCGGTCCGCAAGACCGCCGGATTTGCCAAAGCGGAGGCGCGAATTAAAGCTTCAACTTGCCAGGGAAGTAATGTTCGTATGCCAGTGTCAGGTCGGCTGAATTCATAAGCTCGTAGTAGACAACGCGTTCGACCCATTGGCGCTGGCTATCGAGCACCCGTTTCATGAACTCATCCGCCTCCAGCGTCGGGATGATCTTGTCCCAAGCCTGGAGTTGTGCGTCAAGGATCTCCTTGGAGGTGCGGTGCACGGTGACACCGTGCTCGGTCTGCAGTTTCTGCAGGTCGGCCGAATAGTTGTCGAGGGCGACTGCGGTGGTCGCGGTGCTGGCCGCCTCCACGCCATATTCGAGAATGGCCTTCAAATCGTCGTCGAGGTCGTCGAACACGTCCTTGTTGAACAGGAATTCGAACGACTCGCTCGCCTGATGATAGGACGACAAGATATAGTTCTTGGCGACGTCCTGCGAACCGAAGCGAAGGTCGGATGACGGATTGTTGAATTCGAAGGCGTCGATAACCCCGCGCTCCATGGCCGGCACGATTTCACCGCCGGGCAGCTGCGCCACGCTGAAGCCGAGGTTTTGCATGAGATCGGCGGCAAGACCCACCGTCCGATACTTGAATCCCTGCAGTTCCGCGGTTTTCGTGACAGGGTTCTTGAACCAGCCGAACGGCTGCGCCGGCATCGGGAAGCCATAGAAGCCGACCACGTTGAGGCCCATGATGTCCTGCGTCAGCTCGCGGTAGAGGTCCTTGCCGCCGCCCTGGTGGAACCAGGCGAGCATGGTGGTGGCGCTGCCGCCAAACACAGGGCCAGTTCCGAAAAGCGACGCGGCCTTGTGCTTGCCGTACCAGTAGACGGGGACGGTATGCGCCGCGTCGATGACGCCGTCATTGACGCCATCCAGCACCTGGAACGCGCCTACGACCGCACCCGCGGGTAGGAGCTCGAACTTCAGCCGGCCGCCCGACATTTTTTCGACGCGCTCTATATATAGCCGCGCGAAATCCATCCAGATGTCCGACGCAGGCCAGGAGGTCTGCATCTTGATGGTGACCGGCGCCTGCGCCAGTACGGCCGGGGCCGAGAGCGTCGTCGCTGCAGCCGCACCGGCGGTGATGGCGGTGGACTTTTCCAGGAACCCGCGACGCGAGATTTTCTTGTCGGACATTTACTCCTCCAATTTGTAAACGCTTCTGCCACAACCAGAATATGCCAACTCGCCCCTTGCGCAACCAGTTTCGCTGCCGGTGCCATCGGGCATCGGGCGCTCGGTCTGGCACAAGCGCCAATATGTTTCCGCATTCGACGATTTTTTGTAGCCGGCGCTTATCCTTGTTCTGGCCTCTATAACGAATGTAGGACTGCTGCGCGGCATGCCAAGGCGGTCGTAACGACCCCAGGGTTGGCCCTCCGCGGGAGGACCCTGTTTATGGAGGCACCTTCGCAGCTTGGAAACGAGATTGAGGTCACAATCGGACCCTCTGGCCGACATCCCCAACCTCACGCCGCAAGCACCGCCTCGTCCAGGCCGCGGATGATCTTGGCCAGTTCGACGCATTCGTCATGCCGGACCTTATTGCGCCGCCAGGCGAGGCAGATCGTGCGCTGCGGCATCGGCTCCTGGAACGGCACGATCTTCAAATCGCGCATGGCGCTGGCCGGCCCTGCCGCCATTTCCGGGATGAGCGTGACGCCGAGCCCGTGCGCCACCATCTGCAGCAACGTCGTCAGGCTGGTCGCGCCGTAGCTTGCCATTGCCACCGGCCGCACGCTGCCGCAGACGGCAAGCGCCTGTTCCCGCAGGCAATGGCCTTCCTCCAGCAGCATCAGCCTTTCCAATGCCGGGCTTTCCGGCGGCACCGGCGGCGAGGCGAAGGCAGGATCGTCGGCCGGCACCGCAAGGAAGAACCGGTCGGAGAAAAGCGCCTCGGTGATCAAGCCGGGCTGATCGAGGGGAAGCGCCGCGATGAAGGCGTCGAGCTTTCCCAGGGCGGTGTCCTCGACCAGTGACGCAGTCACTGCTTCGCGCAGTTCGAGCTGCAAGCCCGGGAAATGCCGTTTCAGCTCCGGCAGCACATGCGGCAGCAGATAGGGCGCCACCGTCGGGATGATGCCGAGCCGGAAGCGCCCTTCCATGGCGGGGCGGCCACGCCGGGCCGTGGTCTCGATTTCGCGGATGTCGGCAAGAATGCGCTCGATACGTGGCAGCATGGCCAGTGCCTCGTCGGTCATCCGAACCGATTTGCCGCCGCGCTCGAACAGCCGGCAATTCAGCCGCAGCTCCATCTCCGCGATCTGCGACGACAGCGCCGGCTGGCTGACGCCGGCCAGTTTCGCGGCGCGGCCGAAATGCAGCGTCTGTGCCAGTGCTTCGAAATATTGCATCTGCCGGACGGTGAGACCAATCATAAGGAAAACCTATCGCAACAAACTGGAAAGGCAATTTGTTTTTATCGGCAATGCGGCCTAGTCTGGAACCGTTCCAGAGTGGCGTGGCTCAGGGCCCGTCCGGAAAATCATCAAATCCCCGGAAGATCGACAATCCCGGAAAACGACAAATCCCGGAAAATTCAGAAATTGGAGAGAACGATGGACGCAAAGACCGATGACACCAGCGCCGGAAAATGCCCGGTCGTGCACACAACTATCGCCAGGGCCAACCGTGACTGGTGGCCGAACCAGCTGAATGTGCAGGTACTTCACCAGCAGTCCGCACTGTCCGATCCGATGGGCGAGGCATTCGATTACGCCAAGGAGTTCAAAAGTCTCGACCTGAACGCCGTGATCAAGGACTTGCATGCCTTGATGACGGACTCGCAGGAGTGGTGGCCGGCCGACTTTGGCCATTACGGGCCGCTGTTCATCCGCATGGCCTGGCACAGCGCCGGCACCTACCGCATCGGCGACGGCCGTGGCGGCGCCGGAGCCGGCCAGCAGCGCTTCGCGCCGCTCAACAGCTGGCCGGACAACGTCAATCTCGACAAGGCTCGCCGGCTGCTGTGGCCGATCAAGCAGAAATACGGCCGCAAGATCTCCTGGGCCGACCTGATGATTCTCACCGGCAACGTCGCCCTGGAATCGATGGGCTTCAAGACCTTCGGTTTTGCCGGCGGGCGCGCCGATGTCTGGGAGCCCGAACAGGACATCTACTGGGGCCCTGAAGGCAAGTGGCTGGCCGACGAGCGCTACAGCGGCGAACGCGATCTCCAGAACCCTCTTGCCGCCGTGCAGATGGGTCTGATCTACGTCAACCCGGAAGGGCCGAACGGCAATCCGGACCCGTTGGCCGCGGCGCGCGATATCCGCGAGACCTTTGCGCGCATGGCCATGAACGATGAGGAGACCGTCGCGCTCATCGCCGGCGGCCACACCTTCGGCAAGACCCACGGCGCCGGCGATGCGACGCTGGTTGGCCCCGAGCCGGAAGCAGCCGGCATCGAAGAGCAGGGCCTCGGCTGGGCGAGCACGTTTGGCACCGGCAAAGGCGGTGACGCGATCGGCAGCGGCCTGGAAGTGACGTGGACGACGACGCCGACGAAATGGGGCAACAACTTCTTCGACAATTTGTTCGGCTTCGAATGGGAGTTGATCAAGAGCCCGGCCGGCGCGCACCAGTGGACGCCGAAGGGCGGCGCCGGCGCCGGCACTGTGCCCGATGCCCACAACCCGGCAAAGCGTCACGCGCCTTCGATGCTGACCACCGACCTCGCTCTGCGGTTCGATCCTGCCTACGAAAAGATCTCGCGGCGCTTCCATCAGAATCCGGACCAGTTCGCCGATGCCTTCGCCCGCGCATGGTACAAGCTGACCCACCGCGACATGGGCCCGCTCGTGCGCTATCTCGGCCCGCTCGTGCCCAAGGAAGAGCTGCCGTGGCAGGATCCTATCCCTACCGTCGATCATGTGCTGGTCGATGAGCTGGACGTGGCCGCCCTGAAGTCAAAAATCCTCGCCTCCGGCCTTTCGGTGCCGCAGCTGGTCTCGACGGCCTGGGCGTCCGCCTCGACCTTCCGTGGTTCCGACAAGCGCGGTGGCGCCAACGGCGCGCGCATTCGCCTGGCGCCGCAGAAGGACTGGGACGTCAACCAGCCGGCTCAGCTGGCGAAGGTGCTGGAGAAGCTCGAAGCGATCCGCAAGGAGTTCAATGCTTCGCAGTCCGGCGACAAGAAAGTCTCGCTTGCCGACCTGATCGTCATTGGCGGCGGCGCCGCAATCGAAAAGGCCGCGAAGGACGCCGGCAACGAGGTGAAGGTTCCGTTCACGCCGGGTCGCATGGATGCCTCCCAGGAGCAGACCGACGTCGACTCCTTCGCCCCGCTCGAACCGACCGCCGACGGTTTCCGCAACTATCTCAGCGGCCCGCAGCGTTTGTCGCCCGAGGAGGCGCTGGTCGACCGGGCGCAATTGCTGACGCTGACGGCGCCGGAGATGGCAGTCCTCGTCGGCGGCCTGCGCGTGCTCGGCGCAAATGCCGAGCAGTCAACGCACGGCGTCTTCACCAAGCGGCCTGAGACGCTGACCAACGACTTCTTCGTCAACCTGCTCGACATGGGAACGGTGTGGAAGTCGACATCGGAGGCCAAGGAATTGTTCGAAGGACGCGATCGGACGACAGGCGAGCTCAAGTGGAGCGGCACCCGCGTTGACCTCATCTTCGGTTCGCATGCCCAGCTGCGCGCGTTGGCGGAAGTCTATGCGACCGCGGACGCGGAGGAGAAATTTGCCAACGACTTCGTGGCGGCGTGGAACAAGGTGATGAACGCCGATCGCTTCGAACTTGCCTGATCGGCCAAGGCCCGGAGCGGGTAGCGTCCCGCCTGGATAAGTTTTTCGAACCTCAAACAAAAAGGCGCGGGCCGGGTCCCGCGCCTTTTTGTCAGACCAAAGCCTGTCAGTCCTTCTCGAAGATACGGGTCTTGGCGACCACGCCGGCGATGGCGCCGCCGATCAGCGGTGCGACGATGAACAGCCAGAGCTGGCCGATCGCCGCACCTCCCGAAAACAGCGCCGGGCCGATCGAGCGGGCCGGATTGAGCGATGTGCCGGTCACCGGAATGATGGCGAAGTGCAGTCCTGCCAGCGTCAGGCCGATGACGAGGCCGGCAAAGGCCGTCGCGTGGCTGCCGCTGGTGACGCCGAGGATGACCGTGACAAAGGTGAAGGTTCCGATCAGTTCCCACAGGAACGCCGAGCTGAGACCCCACTTCGTCGCATCCCAGCCATTGGCGCCGAAGCCGCCGGTATGGCCGCCGACCTGCCCGGAGACGATGATCCACAGCGCCAGCGACGCAATGATGGCGCCGATGACCTGCGCGATCCAGTAGGGGATGAGGTTCTTGGCCTCCATTCGGCCGGCGAGGAACACGCCGAGCGTCACCGCCGGGTTGAGATGTGCACCCGAGATCGGGCCGATCGCATAAGCCGCCGCGATCAGGCCGATGCCGAATGCCAGACCGATGCCTTCCTGGCCGAGCGGCAGCGCGCCGCCGAAGCCGCCCGTCACCACCGAAGCCGTGCCGATGAACACCAGTAGAAATGTACCTAGAACTTCCGCCAGGTAAGTCTTCATTGCCCTCTCCACGTAATTTCCCGCCGATCCGCTTGCAGTTCTTGGCGAATCACGCAGCGGAAGACTATCGCAACTTCAAAAGTTTAAAAGCATAGCAATGCGAGGGTCGCTGATATCAAGAGAGCTGCCTTTGATCTGGCGTTCTCACGGGGAGAGGGTCAGGGTGAGGGGCAGCGCAAACCTGAAGCGAGCGCCCTCTGCCTCCAGGACTCTCCCCGCTTGTGTGCGCCGGTCGCGCGCTTTAGAGCAAGACCCCGGAATTGATTTGCTGAGTAACGGAATAACAAGATGCGACTGGGCGGACGGCTGGCAGCAGCCATCGAAGTGCTGGAGGATATCGGCCGGCGGCACCGGCCGGTCGCCGATGCGCTGAAGGATTGGGGCCTGTCGCACCGCTTCGCCGGCGGCGGCGATCGCGCCGCGATCGGCAACATCGTCTACGACGCGCTGCGGCGAAAGCGCTCGGCCGGCTGGCTGTTGGGCGAAGATACGCCGCGCGCCATCGGTTTTGGCGCGCTGCTGCTCGAATGGAACCAGACGGCGCAGTCGTTGAACGAAGCGCTCGACGGTGACAAGTTTGCGCCGCCGCTGTTGAACGACGATGAACTGAAGGCCATCGCTGACCGCCGGCTCGACGATGCGCCGCCGGCGGTGCGCGCCGATATTCCGGATTGGTGCGAACCGCTTTTCGAGCAGGCCTTCGGCGCCTGCTGGGTCGATGAAGGTGCGGCGCTGGCGACCCGCCCGCCGCTCGACCTCAGGGTCAACACGCTGAAGGCCGATCGCAACAAGGTGCTCGCCGAACTGGCCGAGACCAGCGCCAAGGCTGCACGAATTGCGCCGCACGGCATCCGCATCCCGCCGATCGCGGGCGACGGCAGGCACCCGAACGTGCAGGCCGAACCGGCCTTCCAGAAAGGCTGGTTCGAGGTTCAGGACGAAGGCTCGCAGATCGCCGCCACGCTGGCTGGCGCCGAGGCCGGGATGCAGGTTCTCGACTTTTGCGCCGGAGCCGGCGGCAAGACGCTGGCCCTGTCGGCGGCGATGGACAATCGCGGCCAGGTGTTTGCCCATGATTCCGAAAAAGCGCGGCTGGCGCCGATCTTCGACCGCATCCGCCGCTCGGAAAACCGCAACGTCCAAATCGTCACCAAGCCGACGGAACTCACCCCCCTCGCGGGCCACATCGACATCGTCGTGGTCGACGCGCCCTGCACCGGCAGCGGCACCTGGCGGCGCCGGCCCGATGCCAAATGGCGGCTGACGCAGAAGCAGCTCGATGCGCGCAAGGGCGAGCAATCGGCGATCCTCGATGTCGCCAAAACCTTCGTCAAACCGGGCGGGCTGCTAGTCTACATCACCTGCTCGGTGTTCGATGAGGAGAATGGCGAGCAGGTAGCTGCCTTCAGGGATCGTAACAGCGGCTTTGTCCCGGTCGATCACCGCCAGCTTTGGGACAGCCGCTTTCCGGGCCACGAGGCGGCCCCCCGTATCGGCGCAGCAGGCGGCATTTCGCTGTCGCCGGCGCTGAGCGGTACCGATGGGTTTTATGTCTGTGCGCTGCGCAGGGGTGGCTGAACCTTGCCGGCGGGCCTGATTGCTGCAGTGCAGCAATAGCGATTGCCTGCCGCTCATGCCTCTGCAATAAGCTTTTCTGACAGGAGCGTGACAAGCCATGGCAGCAGAGATCGTACCCGCCCCCAATTATGAGGATCGCGTCAGGACGTCCTTCGCGCGCCAGAACGCCATGATGACGATCGGCGCCGAGCTGACGTTGGTGACGCCGGGCATCATCGAGATCGAGATGCCCTATTCGGCGGCGCTGACTCAGCAGCATGGCTTCCTCCATGCCGGCGTCATTTCGACGGCGCTGGACTCGGCCTGCGGCTATGCCGCGTTCTCGCTGATGCCGGAAAGCTCCAGTGTGCTGACCATCGAGTTCAAGGTCAATCTGCTGGCGCCGGGCCGGGGCGAGCGTTTTCTGTTCCGCGGCTCGGTGACCAAGCCCGGCCGCACCATCATCGTTGCCGACGGCCAGGCCTATGCCTTCGCCGTCGACGGCGAGGCCAAGCTGATCGCCACCATGACTGGAACGATGATGACGGTGGTCGGTCGCGATGGCATCGAAGGCTGATCCGATGCGCAAGGCCGTCAGAATTGCCGGCAGGGACGTCCTCTTCGTGATGGCGGCGCAGGCCGAATACGGGCCGCATCTGCAGCGGCTGTTCACGCCTGTCATGACAGGGGTGGGGCCGGTCGAAGCGGGTGTCAGGCTGGGCGCGGAACTGTCATGGCTCAAATCTGAAAAGGCGCTGCCGGATCTCGTCGTCTCGCTCGGTTCGGCCGGCAGCCGGACACTGGAACAAACGGAAATCTACCAGGCCGTTTCGGTCGCCTACCGCGACATCGACGCCTCGCCATTGGGCTTCGAGAAGGGCGCGACGCCGTTTCTCGACCTGCCCGTGACGGTGCCGCTGCCGTTTAGGATTCCAGGCATAGGCGAGGCGACGCTGTCGACCGGCGCGGCGATCATTTCCGGCAGCGCCTATGATGCGATTGCCGAGGACATGGTCGATATGGAGACCTTCGCCTGCCTGCGAGCCTGCCAACTGTTCGGCGTGCCGCTCGTCGGCCTGCGCGGCATTTCCGACGGGGCTGCCGATCTCAGGCATGTCGGGGACTGGAAGGAGTATCTCCATGTCATCGACGAGAAGCTGGCGGATGCGGTGACGCGGCTGGAACAGGCGATCGGCTCCGATGCGCTGCAGTTTGGACCATCGCATGACGCGGAAACGGAGTGAGGGAGACGCCTTCGCAACCCATTGCGCCGACTCGTTTCTTTCTCTAAACGCTCGCCATGAAGATAGCCAATCGTCCCGACACCGTCCTGCCCGACACCGTCCTGCCCGACACCGTCCTGATTGTCGATTTCGGCAGCCAGTTCACGCAGCTCATCGCCAGGCGCATCCGCGAGGCCGGCGTCTTTTCCGAGATCGTGCCGTTCCAGTCGGCCGAAGCGGCGTTCAGGCGCATCAATCCGAAGGCAGTGATCCTCTCCGGCGGCCCGGCCTCGACCGGCGACATCGGCAGCCCGCGCGCGCCGCAGATTGTCTTCGACGCAGGCGTGCCGGTGCTCGGCATCTGCTACGGCCAGATGGCCATGTGCGTGCAGATGGGCGGCGTCGCCGAAAGCTCCGACCATCGCGAATTCGGCCGTGCCTTCGTCGAGATCCAGAAGGACAGCCCGCTGTTCGAGGGCCTGTGGGCGCCCGGCCAGCGCCATCAGGTGTGGATGAGCCATGGCGACCGCGTCATCTCGCTGCCCAAGGGATTCGAGGTGTTCGGCAAATCGGAAGGCTCGCCCTTCGCCATCTTCGGCAATGTCGAGCGCAAGATGTACGGCATCATGTTCCACCCCGAAGTGGTGCACACGCCGGACGGCGCCCGGCTGCTGCAAAACTTCGTCCACAAGATCGCCGGCATCGAAGGCGACTGGACGATGCGCGCCTATCGCGAGCACGCGGTCGAGACGATCCGCAAGCAGGTCGGCAAGGGCAAGGTCATCTGCGCGCTTTCGGGCGGCGTCGATTCCTCGGTCGCAGCACTGCTGATCCACGAGGCGGTCGGCGACCAGCTCACCTGCATCCTTGTCGACCACGGGCTGATGCGCAAGGACGAGGCATCAGGCGTGGTGGAGATGTTTCGCCAGCACTACAATCTGCCGCTCATCCTGGTCGACGCCTCGGACCGCTTTATCGGCGCGCTCGAGGGCGAGTCGGATCCGGAAAAGAAGCGCAAGACCATTGGCCGGCTGTTCATCGAGGTGTTCGAGGAAGAGGCCGAGAAACTCGGCGGCGCCGATTTCCTGGCGCAAGGCACGCTCTATCCCGACGTCATCGAAAGCGTCTCCTTCACCGGCGGCCCGTCGGTGACGATCAAGTCGCACCACAATGTCGGCGGCCTGCCCGAGCGCATGAACATGCAACTGGTCGAGCCGCTGCGCGAACTGTTCAAGGACGAGGTCAGGGTGCTCGGCAAGGAGCTCGGCCTGCCCGACAGCTTCGTCGGCCGGCACCCGTTTCCCGGACCCGGTCTTGCCATCCGCTGCCCGGGCGGCATCACCCGCGAAAAGCTGGAGATCCTGCGCGAGGCCGATGCCATCTATCTCGACGAGATCCGCAAGGCCGGCCTCTATGACGCCATCTGGCAGGCCTTCGCCGTGCTGCTGCCGGTGCAGACCGTCGGCGTCATGGGCGACGGCCGCACCTATGAATTCGTCTGCGCGCTGCGCGCCGTCACCTCGGTCGACGGCATGACGGCGGATTTCTACCACTACGACATGGCGTTCCTGGGCGCCGCCGCCACCCGCATCATCAACGAGGTGCGCGGCATCAACCGCGTCGTCTACGACGTGACGAGCAAGCCGCCGGGCACAATCGAGTGGGAATAAAGCTCGGTCGTTCGCCAGCATTCGGCGACTATCGACGAAACTCCATTAAGTGACTGAATTTTAAATGCTTTCGTCTCTACGTCTATCGCTGACTATCGCCCCTAAGCGGAATCATTTGGCGGTAGATCTGACGGCATTTCCTTTTCGCGTCATCTTCGCTGCAGACTGATGCCGTCACTGCGTCGGACTCAAGCATGTTTGCATCTTTCGAGGTAAGGCATTGAATCCAATGGGCTCTCACAGAGCCTTGACGGTAAAACGAATGACGGTAAAATTAGGCTCTGAACAACCCTAGATGCGCCCCACCCGTCTCCTCCTATGCTCACCGACATCGCACTTAAGAAGCTGAAACCAAAAGATAAAATATACAAAGTCACTGATCGTGACGGTATGTACGCGACCGTGGCTCCCACAGGGCAGATATCGTTCCGATACGACTACCGCGTGAATGGTCGGCGAGAGACAATGACGCTGGGCCGCTATGGTGAGGGAGGCATCTCGCTAGCAGAGGCGCGTGACCGCTGTCTTGCCGCACGAAAAATGGTGGCAGCCGGAAAATCGCCAGCCCAGGAAAAGCAGCGTGACAAGCGGCGCCTGTCTGAGACGGGCACGTTCGGCGATGCCGGCAGTAGATGGTTTAAAGAGGCGAAGATGGCGGACAGCACGCGCTCCATGCGCAAAGCCGTCTTCGATCGAGACATCTTGCCGATTTGGGACAAAAGGCTCCTCATAGAGATAACATCGGACGATTTGCGGGCGCTCTGTGCAAAGGTCAGGGACCGTGGCGCACCAGCAACGGCCATTCATGTCCGGGATATCGTTAAGCAGGTCTATGGTTATGCCATTCTGCACGGCGAGACGATCGCCAATCCGGCGGACGAGGTAGGACCGGCGTCGATAGCCACCTTCGAGGCGAAAGACCGGGCGTTATCACCCGTAGAAATTCGGATCATGCTGAAAGAGTTGGAAAATGTGCCGACCTTGCCGACCATTCGGCTGGGCCTAAAGATGATCCTGCTCACGATGGTTCGGAAAAGTGAGCTTCTGGACGCGACGTGGGATGAGGTCGACTTCGAGAACGCGGTATGGAGCATTCCCAAAGAGCGAATGAAGCGGAAGAAGCCACATAACGTCTACCTGTCCCGCCAGTCCCTCGACATCATGATTGCGCTCAAGACTTGCGCTGCGAACTCTCGATACGTGCTTCCATCTCGCTACGACGCCGACGAACCCATGTCGCGCGCGACCTTCAATCGGATTACGATGGCGATTGTGGATCGCGCAAAACAACAAAATCTGCCGCTTGCTCCCTTTACGGTGCACGATCTACGGCGGACCGGCTCCACGCTCCTAAACGAGATCGGATTCAATCGCGACTGGATCGAAAAATGCCTTGCCCACGAAGACGGTCGCTCCTCCCGCGGCATCTATAACAAGGCTGAATACGAACCGCAGCGGCGCCACATGCTGCAGGAATGGGCCGACATGATTGAAGCGTGGGCGGCTGGCAATAAACACGCACCCACACTGCAGCCGATTTCCGGGGCAGCCGTCATCCTCGATCCGATTTGACGGGCCTCGTCTTCCGCGACCGCACGTCTGGTCCCGGGGCCAGTTCGATCGAACCAGCAAAGGACGCGTTCCGCCGTTCCTGAATCCAGGCTTCGACTTCTCCCAGGTCCCAAACGACGCAGCGGGGGGTCAGATTGAACCGTCGGGGGAACTCGCCTCGTTGTTCCATTTCATAGATGGTCGTGTCCGATAGCGGGACGATCACTCGCAGCTGAGACCGGCGAACAGTCCGCACGACCGGACGCGATCCGATGTGTGGCAGAACGGGCAATGAGCCAGGCTGCTCAATTTTGAACGTATGCACCTCTGAAGACTGCTGCGGTTTGACCATTTCGTACCCCGGTGCCTTGCTGGCCGACCATCGCCCAAGTTTCCGAGATCGCGTACAGCCATCAATTGCGACCACCTATCCTGGCTCCCGCATCAGCGAAACCCGAAGGCGCTGCATTACAGGCTACGTCCAGGACGCACTGGAGCTATTCTCGATACTGGCCGGACCTAGGACTGGCCCTTTATGCCTAGTAGAGATCGAAGAACGACAGCACTGCTGCCGGGCCGCGCACCTGCCGCATGCGCGAGATATGGCAATGTTGGGGAAAAATTGATGAAGTCGTCGTCAGCAGGTGACCTCTACCCCGTTTGGCCGGCGAGCATGGAGCATTAGGACGTTGTCCACCACCAAAGAAAAGCCCTGTGCATGCGGCAAGTTCTAAGGATTTTGATGTTAAAAAAATGAACTGCCATGGCCTATGTGGATGGGGCAAATACATAAATAAAATCAGCTAGTCACGAGATACTGTGTGCAAAAATCGCACACGAAAGTCCTGCTTCTCTTCCTTTTCGTTCCTACGCCGGAGCCGGCGACAGCCCTTTTCGGATGCTCTTCTGCCGACAACATTGACCGCTCCCGATGCGGATGTTCGCTGGGATATCCGTGAATCTTATTGGCGCCCCGGCGTCCAGTTTGCCTGGGGTTCCTGGAAGCTTTTCGAACTTTCTGGACCGCGCCTCAGCCCGAATTGCGGGTGCTCATGGACAAGGTGGGGCACTAGATTCGGTTTTTGGATAATTTCGACGGTGTCGACTTCTGGCACGTCTGTGCCTTCCTGATAGCTTGCGTTAGCACGCTCCTCCAACTTCTTTGATCTGACCGGCAGCTTTGCGCTGCATTATGGTCGTTCGCTGTCTGCGTCGCCGATCCCAAACGGGTCGTTTACTGAGTTTGCGTTGTCAGCGATCGAAACAGCGGGAACAGGCCCTGTATCAATGCGCGATTGCGTTCGAGACGTTGCCGATAACCCTTGACGGCGGCAGCCGGAAGATCGATCGCCTCTTGGCGCAATGCAATGACGAACACGCCCGCATCAAGCCCGTCGGGGCCAAGGACCAGACACCGTTCGACCAGAGCCGCGACCACCATTGTCGTATCCTCGCTCGCCGGCAGCGCCGCGATGTAGGTCAGGCGCTCGCCCAAGGCTGCATAGAAGGGCTCGCGACGCTCCAAACGGATGGCGTCTGGATCGAGCGCAATCGGATCGCCCGCGGTCAGGCGGACAGCCTGTGCCAGCGCGATCGGCCTGGCGAGCTGATCGTTATCCGCAGCCTCTTCGATGACCTTACTTAGTCGGTCCAACACACCTGCCCGCCGCGCGAAGCCGAGAGTTACAAAAGCCCAATTCTGTACTGTGATGAGGTTCGGCGCCGTGGGCAATGGGATTGCGAAGGGTGCAAAGAGTAACGCATTGTGCCGAGCCGCTCGCCAGAACTGTTCAAGTGCGCTCACGATAGGATCAAGCAGCGCATCCAAGTCGTTTGGAGAGAGGGACAGGGCCTCGGCGATCGTGTCCAGTCGGTGGGTCAGGGTGCTTAGAGGCTGGTAGGCAGTCGCGATGGCAATGTTGTGCCGCTGCGTCGTTGCCGTGCCTAGCAGGACAATTAGGCCGCGGACGGCATCGTCTATACCGTCTCGGCCGACCAGTGCAGGCGTGGCGAACAGCACCGAGATATTTCCCGTGACGCTCGAGTGGTTCGACTTCAGGGCGCCGTCTCGCACCGCCCGCACGACCTCCTGAATGCGCTCGTCCTGTGCAGCCGGAGCATCGAGATAAGGAAGAATCTCGTCGAGCAGCGCGAGGAGACGGGTGTTTTCCGTCGCGTCGCCGAGACCGTGTCGCAAGATCGTTTGTGCGCACCGGGATCCGAATTCTGAGTTTTCCACCCAAAGCGCCCGCACCTCATCGCATGCAATGAAGGTAATGGCGGGTGAGATGATCGGCCAGCCGCTCTCTGACGGCGGCCTGTCTTCGAGGATGGTGAGGGTGACATCTGCCAGACGGGTCAGGTCATCGGGGGCAACTGCTACCGCACAGCCGACCGCCGCTTCCAGTCCAGCTACCATCAGGTCAAATCGCTTGGTAGAAAAGCCGGCAAGGATCGCATCGGCAACGATCCGCGAATTGGACAGCACAAATTCAGGGCGTGTCCGTGCAATTTCCTTGATTGCGACTAGGCTTGTCTTCGGCAGGCTATGCCCTTGGATAAATGAGTCTCCTGGCGGTTCCTCCGCAAGTTTTGCGACGGCATCAATTAACAGACGCGCGATATGCTCCTTTTCGGCGCTTAACTTGCCCAGCCAGGCGATGAAGAGCTTCGCGAGCACATTCAGACGCTCGCGCCGAACGCCGGTATGCCTCTGGGCGACTTCCGTCGCCAAGCCGATCACCTCTTGTGTCACGTAGGCATCGACAAGGTCCTCGCGGCTGGCTTCGGGGCCCACGGCATCCTGCCGCCCGCTGCTGATCACCAGCCGCACCGCGAGATCGAAGCTCTCCGGCGTACGGTGTCGCCCGATCTGCTCGTACAGTTCGTCGAAAAGCGACCGCCCATAGAATGCCATGGCCTCGGTCGAAAGCGTGGCGCCGCCCAGCGCGTTCAGACGGCGAAGCGCAGCCCAGAAGCGTCGATGAGCGTCGG
Source organism: Mesorhizobium sp. WSM4847 (assembly GCF_055811335.1). Taxonomy (NCBI): domain Bacteria; kingdom Pseudomonadati; phylum Pseudomonadota; class Alphaproteobacteria; order Hyphomicrobiales; family Phyllobacteriaceae; genus Mesorhizobium; species Mesorhizobium sp. WSM4847. The sequence goes on from NZ_JBVVPY010000026.1 coordinate 19,746, forward strand.
TGAACTTCTTGTTCGCCCACTGATCGAGGGGTACGCCGAGATCATGCGAGTGCTGGAGCAGGGGAGCGCGGCGTACGCAGGCGCGCACATCCGGAGGAAATATCCCGTGTTCGCTTTGACTAGCAGCATGCATTGCCGCCAGCGCTGCATTCAGCGCGAGCAACGGCCTAGTCAGAAGGGTTTCCGGCGCTTGGACCGCATCGAGCATTGCGTAGGTGGTTTTGGGCGATCCCGTCATTCCGGAGACGGTAGCAAGCGATTGGAGCGTCATGTCCGCAACCGCCTCCATGAGCTGGGAACAGGTACCGTCGGAAAAACCTTCGCACAAGCGCTGCGTAGCCTCGTAGAGCGCCCCGGCCAGACTCGGTTGGTCTGCGTCCAGCGCGAGGTCACCCAGATGCTTTGTGGCGACGATCCGTGGTGCAGGGTCGAGCGGCCCGAGGGCTTCTTCGGCCGTTCGAATGGTCGCCGGGTCCACTCGGTCGCCATTGGCGGAAACAAGGCTGATTGCCTTCGCAATCACGGTTAGGGATGCGGATCCACCCTCGGCATTTGCAAGCCAATAGCTGATCGACGTGAAGTCGACGGTGGCCAGTTCAAAGGCAGATGCGATCGACCGGCACCGTTCGCGAAAGGCTTCCGGGATGCGGCTATCATCATAGTGGACGCGCGCATCGGATTGCCAGGTCAAGACACGCAGCACATCCTGTAAATAGCTTGCCAAGCCTTGCTGGTCGGGCTTAAGGCGGATCGCCCAGGTCGCCAAGTGCGGGGGGGCGCCCGACATCTCCTCGATGCACAAGTCGCCGAGTTCTATCGTGCCGTCACTTGTCGCGCCTATGGTGGCGGCGCAGAGCTCGCGAACCAGATCAGCGGAGAGGAAATGACTTAGCGCAATCCATGCTGGAGCATTGTTGCCGAAGCTCATAATCCGTAGCGTGTTCGGACTCATAGTATTTGGCCTGCTTCCCAATCGGCGAATGCGAGGTGGTTCGGCGACTGCCAGCGGCCAAGCAATACCTCGCAGCTGTTTGGCGCGCCAATCGGCCGCCACATTGAGGAATCCCGTAGCATGCTCGACAGATTGAACCCGAGAACGCGAACCGCCTCGTCATTGGTGGGCTGCGTCAGCGCGGCGATATAGCCCCGCCATTGCCAGTCTTTAGATTCGCCTGGCGCGGACTGATGCCAGTCATTGTTCCCACCATTAGTTTTGTTGCGCCCGTAACGATTCAATCCGACGGCAGGGTGCAATTGCTGCTCACGCGGATCTATCGGCTGGAAGATGCCCGAGAGCCCGCCTTTTGATCCACCTTTTAAGGTCTCGAAGTTAGAAAGTATAAAGGTCGCGAAATGATGGCGAGGCAACTCGCCGCCTTGTGCCGCGCGGCAGAAGGCGTCGCGAAATTCTAGGTGCCATTCCCGCGGACGCGGCTGAGTCGTCGGCGGCCCATATTCGACTTGGGGCGTGTGAGTCGGCACTGACACCACGTCGATATGATCAGGTGGGTTGGCGAATGGTGACTCAGCGGCGTTCACTGCAACAAGTGGCGTGGGTGTGGCGCGGTCAGTCGGAAGGTTAAGGGCATCCGAGCAGATCAATGGTTGGATAGTAACGGAGAGGTAACGCTTGTCGACGGGCAACAGCGTAACTAGCGAAAGTAGGTTAGCCTCCTCCATCATCCTCTCGGGAAGCGGACTAAACTCGTACTGTGAACGCACCAGTTTCGGGTGGATACAGATACGTAGGTGCTCATCCACGTCTAGCGTGAACAGGCAGCCCAGATTGAAATTGAGATTTACCGGCTGGTTCTCGAACCACGAAATAAACGGCGCGAGATCCTGCGGCACAATGGCCGGGATGGAGAGCAGCGCCTTGAGGAGTGACGTGATCTCTGCGTTCGAGAAGAGGTGACGCTTATCGCCGCCGTCTGGTCGAAGTCCAACATGAATACAGCCCAACGTGCTAACCTGGCTGATCGACCGCAGTACCGATAGCAAGGCCTTCGCCGGGGCGAACGCTTCCGGGAAAGTAACCAGGTCGAAGGGCGTACCCGCTTGGAAGCTGGTCCTGGTATAGCCGTCCATCGCACGTGGCGTGGGATTTATAAGTTCAGTTATTACTTGCTCGAAGATGTCGCCATGAACGGCAGGTGCATAAACACTGGGCTCGACGACTCGAACGACGAAACTGCGACGATCTCGCAACACCTTCCATACTAAGTGATTGCTCAGCAGCTTGGATGAAGAGTTATTCGCGGTCAGAAATAGTCCTCAGTTTTCACGAGCAAGATTTTGAAGTGCTGGGCTATAGTCCCGAGCGAAGATGCCATCCTGCAGACCGGTTGCGTAAGCCGTGCGCAATTATCAAGCGTGGAAAAGCGGTTCTCTCGTATGTTTCCAACCGCTCGTCTGGGGTCGGCAGGCCGTTTTCAGGACCCCTTCGTGCCCCTGCGGGGTGGTAGGCCCGTCAGCCCTATCGAGTTCGTCGTTCAACTGTGCGGAAGGAGATCGATGCTCAATCCAAGCGTTGCTGCATTCCCATAGGGCACCTCATAACGGAAGGATCGATAGGAGCGTTTTTCGACCTCAGCGGCTTAAAGCTGCCTGTCTGCAGACGGCCCAAAGCCGGTCATCAGATAGTTCTGCAATCGGCCATCGACCGGGTTTCCTGGAGCTTTTCGAACTTTCTGCCTTGCGCCTCCAGCTGAATTTCGCGCGCTCATGAAGGAAGTTGGCGGCCCCGGACATGCAGTGATGCAGGCATGATCGAACCGCTTATTCGGGGGTTCGAGTCGGGAGAGCGCTACATCGCAAGACCCACTATCGAAGAAGCGCTCTTTTGCTATCGGCGACGGTCAGCAAGAGCGTAAACGTCGCCGAAGATCGCTGGACCACGTTCTCGATAGGCTAAATGCCCTCACGGCGCGTCCGAGGTTTGACGCACCGACGGCCCCGCCTTCACGAAGCCCTAGGCTTTCGTTTGGCAGGCGCCGGGTTGGGGTAGGTTGCGGTTTGCGTCCGAGCCCCGCCGCCTTCGCTAACGTAGATCTTTGGGCCGCGTAGTTCGGCGCAACCATCGGGTAGTCTGGCTTCAATCCCCACTTTTCGCGGTATTCGGTTGGCGTGAGCCCGTAGTGAACCGCAAGATGACGTTTCAGCGATTTGAATTTCTTCCCGTCTTCCAGGCAGATGATGTAGTCCGGCGTCACCGACCTTTTCGGATTGACGGCGGGTTCCTGCTTAGACGGCTCGGGAACATTCGGCTGACCAAGGCCTGTAAGCGACGAATGGATCGACGCGATAAGGTCTGGCAACCCAGCGACGGCAGGGGGTTTTGGCTGACATAGGCAGAGACAATGTCTGCCGTCAGCCCAACCAGATCAGCCGTCTCGGCTTCGTTTTGATCACTCGAGTATTCGCTCCTGGTATGGGGTCAAATCCTCATCACCCATTTTCCGTATATCGCAATTGTGAGCGATGCCGAGATAAATCTACCAGCCGCTTCTTCCCCCGTTAGACCAAAGCTCAACTCGCCGGTTCAGTGTGTTTGCAATCGGGAAACTGATTGCATCTACGAGACATCGATCCGTCTTTGCTGCGTCGCTCGACCAATTGACCGACGAGGCAGGCTGGGCATTGGCTCAATTCGGCCCCCTCAATCGTCTCGAAGCGGACTTCGTCGCCGGCGATCTCGCAAAGCTCATGGATGTAACGGGATGGCTGACGGCGATTGGTGAGCATATAGACCGCTCGGCTGGCACGCGTCAGCGCCACGTAAAACAGGCGCCGTTCTTCTGCGTAAGCAAAGGTCTCGGGGCGAGGAATGACCAGGTTCAACAACTCGTCGTCTTCAATGCGGCTTGGTACGCCGTAGTTGCCCTCGCTGACATCGAGCAGGACCGTGTAGTCGGCCTCGAGGCCCTTGGCCCGGTGAAACGACAGCCCGGTCACCTCGATGTTGGCAAAGGACGGCGGCCGCCCCTCGAATGGATCAAGGACGTTGTAGCGCCACAAAACCAGAACCTTGAGCTTACCGCGCTTTTCCTCGCGCCACCGGTCGGCGATGCCACCCAGAGCGGCATCAAGCCGTTCGAGCAGGCGCTGACAGGCCGCCGCAAAGTCCGGCTTGTCGCGCTTATCCTCAATGGGAACGACTCGGATCGATCGCGGGACGGCCGGGCGCGTTGAGCGGACGGCCTTCTTGATCTGTTCGGGATTGCGCTGGATGAACTTGGCGGCTGTCTCGGCAATGAGCTGGTTACAGCGATATGTCTGCTCCAGGCGCCCCTGCCAACTGGTCCCGAAGTTGGCCTCGAACTGAGTAAAGATCGTTATGTCCGATCCTGCAAAGCGGTAGATTGACTGCCAGTCGTCTCCGACCGCGAACACCTTGCTGAAGGCTTTCTGCTGTTTGAGGGCCTTGATGAGGTTGGCACGCGGCTCCGAAATGTCCTGAAACTCGTCAACGAGAATGAGGGAATAGCGGCTCCGATATCGGCCGGTCTCAACCAGCCGGACCGCGTCCGCGATCATTGAATCGAAGTCTATGCGTTTCGTTTCCTCGAGCTTTCGGGAATATGCCTGGGTGATCGCCCAGACGACGCGAGCGAATAGCTTCGCACGCTCTTTGTCATGCAAGGTCTTGGCACGTTCGAGCAGCATGTCGAGCGTCAGGTGGCTGGCACGTATGTGCTTCAAGCAGGTGGATATCAGCTGGTGATAGTGCTTGATAATGACCGGATCGAGCGCTTTGGTGATTTCGGTATGGCTCTTGCGTTCGAAAGGTATTGAGCGACGCGCCAGTTCGGACTCGAGCGTGCTGAGCAGCGTCTCGTCGCTGGCCTGAGCGGAAGTGGTCTCGAAGAAATCGATCTCATTGCGGCGATATGCCTGCCGCTTGTTCTCGGCGTGCTCGGCGTAGTCGGCAAAGGGTGAGCTTCCGTCCGCATCGAGCGCGAAATGCTCATGCACGGTTTCGATCTGCGGATAGTAGAAATCTGGATGCAGATGGCGGACGCTGCCACCGTCTTCCTCCACCGCAATTTGCCGCTCGTATTCGAAGGCGACGGAATGCAGCCAAAGCCAGTTAGCTATCTTCTTCTCCTGCAACGACTTCACGATCACAGCTGACAAGGATCCGATCGTGGCGCTACCCTTTCTAAGGGTGTCCGACACGTAGCGCTGATAGTCGGCCTGCCCGTCAAATACCTCTATCGGGATGTCGGCCTTCGGATGCACGACGAGAAGCTCGGCCCACATCCGGGCGAATTCCGGATCACTCTCCATCAGGTTCTGGACGATCGCCTCAATGACTCTGGTTTCGCCGGCGGGATGATCCACCCAGTTAGCGAGTTGGGGCGGCCGGCCCTCGACCTCTTCGATGATTCCGCGCCCGAGCGCATGAAATGTCGTGACGCGACACTCCAGGGCGTCCTCCGCGACCTGTAGCTGTGCGGCGATCCTCGTCCTGAGTTCATCGGCTGCGCTCTTGTTATAGGCCAGCAGCAGGATCTCGCCAGGTCGATAGAGCTTCTTCTCCAGGACGTAGGCAACCTTGCCGACCATCGTCGCGGATTTGCCGGAGCCTGCCGAGGCCACCAGCAGGTTGTTGTCCTCCAAGCGGATACAGGCCTCGCGCTGCTGGTCGGAAAACGAACGCCGGTCGAGGTCGTCGAAAAAGGACTGGAACCTGCTCAATTCCGAGCTGACGAAAGCCTCGTTGTAGGCATGACGAACGCCCGGGTCCGTTATCATGGCGAACGAGGCCGGGAGGGAGGCCTTGAGTCCTGCCGGCATCAGGTCTGGGTTTAGAAGCGGGTGAGAGAGGGCCGCCGCTGCGGCGCCTGGGACGCCGGCAACGGCCCTCCCCAGATCGGCCTGTGCAAGATACTGTCTGTTGCCTTCGGTAAGCTCGCGAAGCCTTTTTTCGACATCGAGCAGTCGATCCTTCTCGGTGGCGATCAGTCCAAAGAGGTGAGTGTTGATGAAGGAATGAAGGTCTGCGGCCAGTTGTGCGGCCGCGTCACCCGACAATGCCGATAGTGAATCTGTTCTGCCACGAGCGCGGATCTCCACCGTGTGCCACAAGAGGGCCTTGCTGGTGGAAATCGACACGATATCGAGGCAGCTAAGCTCTACCTCGCTATCTTGAGCCAGCCGGAAATTTCCCGAGATTTTCGGGTCTAGGGTCAGCTTCCATTTTCCCGCTGGAAACATTCGCGCAAAGAAACCTGGGCGGTAGGTCCGCGAGCGAGCAGATAGCAATTTGGTCAAGGCCACGTTTAATACGCTCGGTCAGCAAGAGCTCCTCAGGAGCGAATATCAGCAACAGATTGAGATGTTCCAAATCATCGTGGTCGGACATTGCTCGGCCCCGATGCAGGCCGCGGCTCTCGTTGGTCGACCGTCACGGGAAACAACGCAACCGCGTCGGCCCGTCAACTATCTCACTAGATAGTTGCGGCGAGTTACACCCTACCAAACGCCGGACTTTCATTTTACGTCTTACCACGCCAATGATGCGAATCTCGCGTGGAGGGGCAGTAGATGGCAATTGTTCGGCGAAGCTTCGACGCCATTCGCAGCAGGCTCACGGGCATCGGGTTCCTCAGTATTAGCGCGAGCTGGAATCCGCCAGTCGCACAACGGACCATGATCTTGCGGCTGTTCAATTTCTTGGAGAATCGGCGTGTGCTCTACGTTCCGATGCATTTCGAGGTTCCGGACCAAGTTGATCAGTCTGTGATTCAGATTCGCAATGAGCTAACACAAATCTTGAACGACCTTCCCGAGAATTCGCCAGCTGCACGGCGCGTTCGGCATCTGCGCACAGCCTCCCGGCGCTTTCTGGAGGATGCGCCGCCTGACTACCGAAACATCGCCTATCGCATGCGCAACGACGTCGATCATGGATCCCCGATCCGGCGGCATGATCATTGCGAGCGCTCGTTGACGCCTGGCTATTTCGTGGCGTTGGGGGAGTTGCGGGCAATCTTCGGATTACAGCTTTCGGCACTAGCCGCCGAATTCGAGATAGACGTGGAGGAAGACCTTGCGTCAATCTTCCCCGTTGCTGTTGAGCGCCACGATTGAATCTGTAGCGCTTCAAGACTGACGCCATGCTGACATGTGCGTGCGGATAAACGTCAAGGCTGGGGGATTATGTGACCGAGCGTAGGGGCAAGGAATCAACCGGCGAGTGGCCAACTATCGCCGAAAAGCATTGGTATGTGCTGTCGATCGTCAGTGCGACGTTCACGGCCGTAGCTATCGTAATCGCTTTTCTGTTCATTTTCAGTGACGGCTTCGATGGCGAGCATGATACCCGCTTGGCCCAAGCGCTCGCCCCCTTCGGTGTTGCACTGTTCGCGCTCGTAACTTTCTGCACGGTTAGCTGGCGAGGTTCCATTAGCGTTAGGCAGGCCAATCAAGCTGAGAACGAAGGGCGCGCAAAACTGCTTCAGGAGGGAGCTAAACTTTTGAGCGAGCCAAGCAAACCATCCCATGTGTCTGCTGGTGTCGCTACTCTAAGTGTGCTCATTCATAGCGGGCAAGGGGACTACGCGCGGAGCGCAATGAACCTGCTCGCTGATTTTGTCGAAGATCACATGTGTAACTATCACGGCAACCGGCATCGAGAAGAGATTTCCGGCGTCATGCGGTCGGGAGACGAGGCCGGTTTTAATACCGGCCGAAGCATCACCTTCTACGTTGTGGAACCCGAAGAGGATTACCACTACGACGATGATCCTGTATACTGGCACTATATTCCAGGATTCGCCTCGGTACGATATTTCGGAGGGGAATTTCCGATCGACGACGAATACGAAATTGATAGCCTGGAAAATGCATCGTTTAGCGGGGTTACAATAGCGCGATGGAAGCGGGTAACGGTGGACGGTCGATTTGAGAGATCCATGTTTAAGAATTGTGGTATCGCTCGTGTCGGCTCGATTGATTCACTGAATCATCATGCGAATTATAAATATGCTTTTGAGAAATGTGATTTTTCGAATTGCATATTCGCGGATGAGAAGATCCTCGCGGTGGATTTTCGAGAGGGCGAAAATTACTTTCGGGCTGATGCCCCTCCTACACTCGCTGTCGGAACTGCGGCAATCGACTGGGCTGCGTTACTGAATCGGAGAGGATGACTGAACGTCATAAATCAATAACCTCCCTTTTGGGCCTTTCAGCTTCAGGTCCTGGGGCTTTGGCGGTTGTCCGCTTCGAACCAGTCGCCGCTTGGCTATCGAGGGATTCTACATGCTCTGTGACAATTTGGGGCTGATACGCTACCACGTCAGAACACAGGGGTTGTTATGGCTTCGTTTTCCCAAGAACAGCTGCAGGCAATTGCGGATGCACTCGCGGATACGTCGAAGGGATTGAGAGGCCCCGAAATTGGTCACCTTCTGACGAGCTGTCGTATCAAGGATACCGATCCCGCCATCACGAAAAGACATCGCCTCTACAACGCCTTCGCCCATGAGCAGAATACGCGCCGCGATCGCACTCGCATTATTGGGTTCATCCGGAAGGCCATGAAGCCGGCGCGGTTTGTCCGCGAGCCTGAACGCTTCGAACCAATGCGTGCGAACCTCAACCGGTCGCTCGCGTTCACGGGGCTTTCGGTCGCCGCATCTGGCGAGCTATCGAAGGCAGAAAAGGTCGAGACGCTCGGGCAGGCAGAGCGGCGGGCGCGAGAGCTGCGCGAAGACCTCGCTTCACGAGGCGTGCATCCGGACGTAATGAAGTTCTGTCGGCAAGAACTGCTGCAGGACAACTATTTCCACGCTGTGCTCGAAGCGGTGAAAAGCATCGCCGCCAAGGTGCGGTCCCGCACCGGGCTCGATGACGACGGCGCCGTGCTCGTCGACAGGGCGTTCTCGGGGACACCTCCGATGCTGGCAATCAATGCCCTCGCTACGAAAAGCGAGCAGGACGAGCAGAAGGGCTTCGGCAATCTCCTGAAAGGGACGTTTGGGATGTTCCGCAATCCCACCGCACACGAGGCGCGAATAAACTGGGCGATGTCAAAGGAAGACGCCGAAGACTTGCTATCGCTTGTTTCGTTGATTCACCGTCGCCTGGACGCTGCCAGCATGCCTCCGCGGAGCTGATTGAAGGCGGTTGGCCTCTCCCTATTCGCCTAAGTCCGGGCGCCGCTTTCGACGTTCGCGCCACGCGCGATCTTCTCTTCGTAGGAGTGACTGTTTATGCCTTGCACGCACGTTCTTAACCGCGCGTCCGACCTTGGCGATATCGGCCCGCAGCCGATCTGGGGAAGCGCCCAAAGTCTCAGCTATGGATTCCGCCGTGGTGTTTTCCCGCATGAATTCGCGAGAAACCACCGCCATCTCGGGTCCAACGGGAAATATGCTGCGATGGATGTCGATGTGGTTACCCACGATTTCCAATTGGAAGGGGTTGTCCAAAGCCCGGATGAAACGATCCGGCGTCGGCTGATCCCCGAGCCATAAATCGTAGAGAGCGGATCGATGCAGCAAAGTCACATCATCGGTGACGTTGTGTGCCGTCTTTGCGTGCACATACCTGTCCTGGAAGAACCTCGTAACAGCAGACCAGTCCGTGAAGTAGACGCCATCCTGCAACCCTGGCAAAGAAAAAGGCAGCGAATTTAGTATGCAAGGGACGACCTCCTTGTTCGCAGCCTCAGGGCCAAATTCCTCGGTTAGGATATCTGGATATTGCCGAAGCGCGTCTGCTTGGCGCTGCAGTTGGCGCGCGTTGGAGCGGTTTTCGAGCGCGAAGTAATACGCCTGTGCGGGGTTTCGGCCCGAGAGGCTGCGATTCTTACACTCAAACAGAAAAACACGGTCGCCCCAGACAAGAACGGCATCGAATTCATATACCTCTGCCTCGCGTTTGACCTTAAAGCCCCGGCAATCCATTTCGCGGTCAGTGAAAAACTTGCGTACGCTGGTCTCGAAAGCGGCTCCCTTTCGTGACAGCTGCTCGCGCAGTCTGGAGAGGTTTGAGAGGACGACGCTGACAATATGGGTTGCGAGAACGGCTGGAGCGAAGAGAATAAGCTTGCCGCTAGAGGTCCTTACCAGCGGGCAGTCATACATATCGCGGCTGGTCCGTCCCAAAGACACATGCCCGAGAAAGATCCGTGTCGCCTCCGCAGAGAGCCCCACCTGCTGCAATCTGGCGGACAGCTCGGCCTCTTCGATAAGGATTACGCCAGCAGGGGTACTGTCGAAGCGCTCCTCCGCCAGGCCTTTCAGGAATGCGTAGCCACGCAGCCATTCGACCAAGCGGAGTTTGCCGGGCCGAGCAAGATCCTCGACCACCGCGTAGCCTAATATTGCGGACAACGATACGGCCGAATGAGCCTCCTCGGCCGACACGTAAGCATCTGGAAGCAGAGGAGCAGGTCCGGCGATGCCGCGTAATCCCTGACGCATTCGCGTTTCAAAGGACATCTCCAGGAATGTCTGCACCAGACGGTCCTGCAGCCGTTCGTTGGCGATGAAATCCCACAGCCACGTTTCCGTCGGGCCTGTGTCGATTACGCGCTGAATATTGTCGGGCAGCCCCTTTGGACGGGCCTCGCCCGTCAGTTCGGTCCACTCCGTCTCTAGAAATCTGCGGTGTTCCTCCGTGCGTTCCCACCGTCCCCAGCAAATACCAAGGACTTCGGTGGAGCCCGCCTTGTAGATGGTTTCCTCATCCGCAGGATCGAAATCTGGCACGACGAGCAGGCCATTCTTGTCGAACCAATCGTTGGTATACCCTTCCATCAACAGGGTGCTGGTCAGAGTCTTGACGATCGCGTCGGAGGCTGCATCCGGCGAAAAGTCGTTGCCATCGTCGTCCTTCAGGAGAACGCCTGCCATGGCCTCAAGGGTTTCTCCCTGGCGTATGGCTGCAGCGGCGCGCTTGTTTACGTCCTTATACTGAGCGTTTGCGCGCTGTAGGTAGGCGGCTACCCTTACGTCTGGCAGCAACTTCGATACCTCAGCGCGAGCGAGCAATGTGAGAATGCCACGATAGCCATCCTCGATCGTCCGAAACGTCGCGCGGACGCTCTCAAAGCAAGACAGCGCGTCGTCTCCCAAGCGTTCCTTGAGATATGCGGCCAGTCCGTCGAGCAGCTGGTCTCGTAGCTTCTCGCGTTTCGGGTCTGGATATCTGAGAACTAACCGCCCGCATCGCCTTACGTGGCCCAGCAGTTCACCGGCGAGCGCTTCATCGAACTCGATCGCGTCCAGGTGAGTCTTAAGCTTTTGCCACGACAAGTCGTCGAGGGCGTCTTTGATCTCGCCTTCGCTAAGTTGCTTTTCCATGTGACTTATCTGCGGCTTGAATGCGCCGGCGTCCTTTTCGACCAAATGGGCTGAAATCTCTGAGCGCAGATCTGGTGTTTTCGCAAGGGCACGTGCGACATTCAGTTGAGAACTCTACACGGCTCACCGTGAAAATTATTGGTTTAGCTACTGAATGAGCCGATTAGAGTGCCAAGCGGGCTCTTGGGAATCTGTCATGATCATCGACCAGAAGCATCCCATCTCTTGGTCCCTCGTCGAGCGCGGCGCCGACGGCCGGAAAGTGATGACGGATCCCGCAATCACAAAACCATTCCTCTATCACATGCTGGAATGGCGTTACGCCAAGTTGATTTTCGAAACAAACAAACTGCGGCTCTCGCCCGTTCGATGTTGGCAGGACCCCTATGAGCGGTGGTGGTGCGATCGTCTGTTCAATCGCCCCGGTCCATTGTCGGGATTTCAATCGTACGGCTCGTGTTGGACCACAGGTGCACATGACGAACCGCGTTGGCGAATGGCAGGCTTTGGTCCCGAAAAAGAAACTCCTGTTGTCCGAATCCGCTGTCGTGTGGATGCGATGGTGAACGCGGCAAAAACCCTCATCGAGAACAGCGCTGGCTCCGCTTTTCTAGGCCGCGTCCAGTATCGTGGCGAGAGAACTCTTATTCGTCTGGCTCAGTCGATCGCAGAAGGATCGAAGAAAGAAGTTACCCGGATGGCCGCGACCATGCTGTTGCACAAGCGGCGGGCCTTCAAGTTCGAAGACGAAGTGAGACTCCTTTGGCTGGACAAGCAGGCATTGAGAGAGGGTGTCTATATCGACATCGAGGCGAAGACGTTCATCAATCAAGTGATGATTACACCTCATGCAAGCCCCGCTGAAACGACGAACATCAAACGGGAGATGAAGCTTTTTGGCGTATCTTGCCTCGCGTCTGGCGTGTTGAAGTCGCCGCGTTAGGTCGGTCTGCGAATCCTTGTGCCTCACGCAGTCCGTTCCCATTTGTACCGGGGTCGAAACCGGGATTTTAACGCATGGGCGGACGCTATGGTGAGGTAAGCGGAAGTTCGAAGATTGAGACCTACCTTGAATATGTGCATCAGGTCGAACGATAATCCAGACCCGCGCTACAAGAAGCAGTGTAAGCGAGAGATGGTTCAAGACCCTGAAACCGGGGAGTGGGTCTTAGCCTTCCACCAGCATACCTAGCTGGTGATTTGATTCCCCGAAGTTATGTGGCTGCTTTGCACGCAATTTTGAAGTGGCCGCCGGATCGGAGCAAAGAAGGGTGCGGCGTGTGAGTTGAGGTCGCACAAAGACACGCTTCCGGTGGACGAGTAGCAATTTATGCGAAGACTTTCGACCCTATATCTCGGCATCGGCACCCATGCTGCCACAGTGCCGCCGATCTGGTCGGGGCAAGCCCCCTTGTCGTCGCCCCCCGTTCGGGCGAAGAACCCATTCGGGCTCTGGTCCTTAGGCCTCCGATCGGGCTGCATTAGCTGGGTGATGCAGTCCTGCCCGATCGGCAGAGTGTCGGCGAGCCCGGCTTGCGGGCCGATATCGTTCAGCTTGCCGGTTTCCATGAGCGTAACCATGGCGGCGGCGCGTTCGCCGCCGCAGTCGGAACAGGCGAAGAGGGTTTGCGGCCGATGGCTATGCCGAGTAGCGCTCGCTCGGCGGCATTGCTGGTCAGGCAGATACGGCCATGCCGAGGAGGCGGGTGAAGGCGGGTTGTGTTCAAGCTGCTTGCTAATGACATGGCGGCCGGTTGGCTAAGCAGGTTTGGCGCCGTAGCCCACGTGTGGTCGTCTGCCTGCCATCTTCGCTACGGTCGATGCAACAGTAATTTTCAATTCAATCGGTGTCTATGCCCCAAGATTTGCTGCCCCGAATTTTTCAGGCCGACATTCATCGTTTCTACAAGCGCATCGTGCTGCCTGCGCTGGACAACCTGCCAATCCATAGCGGCGTAAAGACCAGCGGGTCTGCGGCGTCCATGGCGGAGTTTCTCGAACACGCCCAAATGCACACGTCGAAGATGCTCGCTTTCGAAGCGCGACGCAGCTTTGCGCTCACACTTGACGGCCTCTTTGAGCGCCAACTCCGGATTTGGGCAAGGGTACATGTCCTGGACGATCGGCGTCCCGGTATTGCCACTGTGGAAGTCAATAAACTTGTCCGAGGCGTGGGTTTGCGTCATGGCCTCGATCTGGAAACAGGGCAGGTGAGGGAAACAATCGAGGAATTGCATCTGTTAGGAAACGCCGTTCGGCATGGCGACGGAGGTTCTTTGATCAAGTTGCGTGCCTGTGCTCCTCACCTTTGGCGCTATGCGGACGACACCGTCGCTGCAAAATCGGAAGAGCATGCCATTCTTAGTGAAGGCATTCAGCTCTCCGACAGCGACTTCACGCGCTACGTGCGCGCTCTAACGCGGTTTTGGGGATTGGCTGACCGGGAGCCGGGCGCCGTGATCGACATGCCGTATTGAACGCGGGCCTTGAAAGTTAGGTGGTCGCCACTTGTGCAAATCGCGCCGCCAGCTGACCGGGTATCGCGTCATAACTTCCGGCCTTTTCGACATGTCGAGTGAGGGCGGCAAATGTTTCCGATTTCTGCCGGGCAAGCCTGAAGGCTTCATAGGTTCGTTTGTCGACATAGGTCACGTCGGCATAAGCGGCGAGGCAGGCCAGATAGCGGTCTGTCAGTTCACTACCGTCCCATTCATGGGTATCAGGGTGGAAACGTCGAATGGCATTGTAGATGATTCCCGAGGGCAATCGGTCCTCCTTTACACGCGCAATGAGCTCCGGCCAGGGCAGCCTTAACTTTGCGTTCAGCACTTCCAGTTTTCTGCGGAAAACCGCCATGTCACCGATGTCGCCGAGGGTCGTGTCGGGGCCGATATCCGACAGGTCAAATCCCCAGGCTTGCAGAATCCGGAGGCCGGGATTGTCGGGGCGAACGACCTCCGTGCCAATGCGTATGATGTCTTTCATGAAAGCGCGCGTTGTATGGTCCGCGTCGGGAATGCGCGTATCACCACGCTCCCTGATATTTGCGGCAAGGCCGTGATGGAGGCGCTGGAACTGCCGCAGCATATCATCCGGCGCCCGCATCTTATCCTTCAAGAGGTCTATTATCTTGGCGTCAGAGTTGCCGGCAAAGTCGGATTTTGAAATGGCCACCACTTCGCGGGTGTGTTCTTCGCTGTCGCTGAAACCTTCACGCAGCGCCGTCCAGCTTTCGAGAAATGGCCGAACGAGATCAGCGCCGCTCGTGATGCGAAACATATTTCGTGCCGCTTCTTCGCGCACGGCGGGCGCGCTCGTCGCCGGATTTTGAAATGCGGCGGCTATTTCGAAGGATTGCAGGTCGGCGACTGAACCAACGATGTCTTCCTTCAGGAAGGAGTCGATGGCAGCGACCAGGGGCAGCGACTGAAGGTACGCGACACGCTGCGCGGCCACTTCCTCGCTTCGGTGCGAAAACAGCTCCTGAAAATGATGCCAAGAGAGCAGCAAAACACTGCCGGTCTCCATGAAAGCCTGATCGAAGGCTTCGGCCCGCCTTAAGCGCGCGCTGTCTGCGCTCGCCTTGTCCCCGGCGATAGCGCCAAGGTGGGAGGAATCCAGGGCAACGAACTTCGGGAGAAGAAACTTACGACCAAGTGTTTCCAATATGGGTTCCCACCAAAGGCTACCGCAATCGTAAGCCGGCCAATGCGCTGATAAGGAGTAATTTATAGCCAATTAAAGCGGTTAGTTGAAAGTTTTCGTCAGGAAGTATTGGCTCGGACTATGATCGCGAATCAGAATCGCACTAAATCCCAATAATCCCATCATGGCGAGTTGATAAGTCCCTTGCGCAAGCCTGCGAAAAAGAAAGCCACGACCACCAATCTGGTCAGACCGAGCCGTGACGGAGACCAATTTCACTACCTGTGGGCGGCGCGCCGCTGCCTTCATCTTCTTCCGCCCGGATCGGATCTCAAATCGGTAACTGTTGAGGGCGCATCCCCATCAGATAAGACCGCAAAGGGACCGATCACAGCCGGAGAGGAAGTGATCGATCTCGCCGAGTACTTTGGGGACCGTGATTTTGCTAAGGCAACCCTTGTCCGGTACATCCAGCTCAAACATTCGACCGAGGCGCCGAACAAGCCCTGGCCAGCAAGCGGGCTTGAAAACACGATCGCCGGCTTTGCCAAACGGTACAAAGCCATTCTCACTGGCTCTTCGAAGAATGGTGGCTATCCCACCCTCGAGTTTGTTTTCGTATCGAACCGGCCAATCAGCCAGGCGGTGATTGCAGCAGTCGAGAACGCGGCGAAAGGACTTGTGGTCAAGCCGGCCGACCTAACGAAGCTAGAAACATACACTGGTCTTAAAGGAGCTAAACTCGCGGATTTTTGCAAGTTGCTGAAGCTTGAGGGCAGGCACGATGCGCTGTGGGACCAAAGAAATATCCTTTTCCAGGATGTCAGCCAGTATTTGCCGGATGCGGATGTCGATGCACCAGTCCAGCTAAAGGAGCTCGTGAATCGCAAGGCTCTTTCTGAGGCCGCATCCAATCCCAGCATTGAACGCATGGATGTGCTTCGGGCGTTAAAGGTCGACGAAGGACGGCTTTATCCCGCGCCGTGCCGCATCGAGCAGCTAAGCAACGCCATTCCGCGCGAACAGGAACGCGACCTCGTCAACGCCATTATCGGGGCTGCAAACCGGCCCATCGTGGTTCATGCTGAAGGCGGCATTGGCAAGTCGATCTTTGCCAGCCGCATTCATCTCGGACTTCCGCAGGGCTCGGGGAGCGTCCTCTACGATTGCTTTGGGAATGGCCAGTATCGCAGCGCCACCGGCTATCGCCACCGCCACAAGGATGCCCTCGTTCAAATCGCAAATGAGCTTGCCGGAGAAACCTTGTGTCACCTCTTGATCCCGACATCACACGCGGGGGCGAGTGACTACCTGAAGAAATTCATCTTTAGGCTTAAGCAGGTCGCCGGCCTTCTTCGTGCGGAAAATCCGGATGCGCTGCTTTGTATCATCATCGATGCCGCTGACAACGCACAGATGGCGGCGGAAGAGATTGGCGAGGCGCGCGCTTTCATCCGCGATTTGCTGAGGGACCAGATACCGGACGGCGTGCGCATCGTCGCGCTTTGCAGGTCTCACCGCCAGGAGAAATTGGACCCGCCGCCGAACACGTTGTCGCTAGAGCTGGAATCTTTCAGCCGGGATGAGACCGCCGCCCATCTGCGTCAGGCTTTCCCCGATGCCAGTGAACGGGATATCGACGAATTTCACCGCCTTAGCTCCAAGAATCCGCGGGTTCAATCGCTTGCCCTTTCAGGCAGCGGGAAGCTCCCAGAAATTCTCCGCGAACTTGGCCCCAATCCGACCACCGTCGAAAAAGCAATTGGCAATCTGCTGTCCGCCGCGATTGCCAAAATGCGCGATGAGGCCGGCTCCGTAGAGAAAACCCAGATCGACCGCATCTGTGCAGCCCTTGCTGCCTTGCGGCCGCTCGTTCCGATTTCGGTCCTGTCTTCGATGTCAGGAGTTTCGGCCTCGGCCATCAAGAGCTTTGCATATGACCTTCGGCGCCCGCTTATCGTCACGGGCGAAACCATCCAGTTTTTTGACGAGCCTTCCGAAAGCTGGTTCCGGGAAAGGTTCAGGCCGACAGCGGCCGATCTCACTGCGTTCATTGCCAGCATCAAACCACTTTCGTCGGGTAGCGCCTATGTCGCAGCAGCGCTGCCGCAACTTATGCTGGAGGCTGGGCAGTTTGACGAGTTGGTAGCGCTCGCACTGTCATCGGAGGGGCTCCCGGAACTCAACCCGCTCGACCGGCGTGATGTCGAGCTTCAGCGCCTGCAATTTGCCCTGAAGGCGAGCCTCCGCGCCAAGCGCTACCTCGATGCTGCCAAGCTCGCATTGAAAACCGGGGGTGAGACGGCAGGCGACGAGCGCCAGCGGGCGCTGCTGCAGGGAAACACGGATTTGGTTTCGGCCCTCATGGAAGGGGACCGCATTCAGGAACTTGTTTCGCGTAAAATCTTTGGCTCGCGTTGGGTCGGCTCACACAACGCCTATGAAGCTGCGCTGATGTCTGGCCATGCGGAGCTGCTAGGCGATGCGCGCAGCCGGTTGCGAATGGCTGCGGAGTGGCTCCGCAACTGGTCACGGCTCACCGACAAGGAACGCAGCCGTGAAAGGGTGACCGAAAATGACATCGGTGAAATGGCCATCGCATACTTCAACATTCATGGCGCGGGTGCTTGCGTTAACAGTCTGAAAGGATGGACGCCGCCTTCGGTTCCGTTTGGTGTCGGTCGCTACCTTGCGCGTCGCTTCGTTGATCACAGCCGATACAAAGACCTTGACGCGCTTGCGCTTGCGGCAAGAGACAATGTCTATCTGCTGCTAGCTATCGTCGTAGAACTGGGCGAAGTCAACCGCACGCCGCCCAAGGCCGCTCTGGCAAAATGCCTCAAGCACCTGTCCAAGCCATCATTCACGTTCGAGACAGGAGAGAATTGGAGCGGCCATGAGCGCCCCTTGACTGCGGTTACAGCGTTGGTCGAGGCATGCCACCGATTGTCCATCGGCACCGAACCAGCGCTCGCCAAGCTTATGTCGCGCTATTTGCCCAAAGAGCCTCCACGCGGTTTAGGCACCCGTTTCAACGACGCGCGGTCACCGATCCTTCGAGCTTACACCCTGCGGGCGGCACTGCTTGGAAAGCCGCTGGAACTGCTTGACCTTGCCCATGCCGAGCTTCGTGCGGAGATTGAAAAAGAAAACCACTATTCCCATTCGCAAGAAGCCCAGGAGTTCAAGGAGGACGTCGGCGCCTTGTTGCCCTGGCATACTCTTCGGGCTGAGCGGCTGATAGGAAAAGCTGGTAAGGCAGGGTTGGCGGATGCAATTTCGCTGACCATCAAAGAGTCTGCTTCTGCCGCGCGGATCAACCACCGTGAAGAGTGGCGTACCGCCGACCAAGTTGCAGACCTCTGGTTAGCCGTCCTTGTGCACGCCAAGGCGACAAACAGCAGCTCTATCAAGACGTTCATGGATTGGGTTGCAGGGTTGAAGCGGCCCCTTTACACGCCAACGCTCGCGCGGCTTGCGCGCTTTATGGCGCGTGTTGGGGGACTGTCAGGCTACGCGCTTCAATACGCGACCCAAGCGTTTCAACTGACGAAGGATGAACGCGAGGACGCCGATTCAAAAGCCGAAATGTACGTAAGCTTGGCAAGATCGGTGCTCGCCGCAAGCCGGTCGGAAGCCAACGCCTATTTCGATGAAGCTGTCGACGTCGCCAGCAAGGTTGGCAACGAAAATACGGACCGCTGGGCGGCCCTGTTGGATTTAGCCGAAGCCGCCGCCGATCAGGCCCAACCTATTCCCGAAATGGCGTACAACCTTGCCCGATGTGCCGAAGTAACCTATGACTACGTTGCGCGGGACAAGCATTTCGACTGGCATCGAACCGTCGAGGCGATTGCAGCTCTGTGCCCGGTATCGTCGTTCGCCATATTGAGCCGGTGGCGCGACCGTGCCTTTGGTAGGGCCGGCAGGGTTTTGCGGATAGCGGCCGAGTTCCTTATTGAACGGAAAGTGCTGGACGCCCGCAAGGCCATTCCCCTGATTGGGTTCCGTGCGGAATGGGATGAGGCGGATATACTCGCTTCCGCGCTCGAAGCCTGTGGAACGAAAGCCGAGAAACAGTCTGTTGCGGACTTCGGCTACCATTACATAAAAATGCAGGGGCACACGGTCTCGACCTGGCGCAAGGTAAAGGACCTTTTCGCCAAGCACGGCATTGTCGCATCTGGTGTCCAAGAGCGTCTTAATCACCAGGAGCGCAGCGAAGAGAGAGGCGAGGACGACGAGGGCACCAGAAAAGGCCTCCTATCCAAGCGCTGGAAAGAAGATGCCAAGAAAGATTGGCGTGCTATTTTCCGAGGCGTTAATCCCGTTGTGGCTAATGAACTCTCGCAAGCCCAGCAGCGATTCCACAAAACTGAGCCACCATTCTATCAGGATCAATTTTTCCAGCAGGCCATCGCGCGCATTCCCACAGGGAAGGAAGCCGAGTTTGTTGCCGCATTGACCGCAGTGCCTGAATTTGACCTTCACCATCTGCGAAGTTTCCTCGAGAATTTCCCCGCAGATTGGAAAGCAAGGCTTTCGGTGAAGGCCGCGATTGCAACCACCTTGCGCACCTTCTGCCGCCGGTATTGCATGGAGGTGACCCGTGGCCGGTACTACGAAGTGCTGCCGTTCAAGACCGCCTGCGAGCTGGCCGGTGTTCCTGAAAGCGATGTGCTTGACGTCGTTTTGACAGGTATCGGCGAAGTTACAGAGATAATAGATGTTCGCCGGTTGTTTACGCTTGTGGGGCTGCTTGCCGGCAGGCTGACCCGAAACGAAGCATTAGACGCGCTTGGCTTTGGCCTGAAACTTTTCGATGCCGTCCTTAAAGAGACCGACGGCGATGGGCCATGGTCTGCGGCCCTTGCGCCAGCAGGGGACATCGATAGCGCCGTTGCAGGTTATGTGTTCGGCGCGCTGGCTTCGCCCCGAGCGTCAGGGCGTTGGGAGGCCGCGCATGTGGTTCATGGTCTCTGCGTGCTTCGGCATCACAGGATCGTTTCTGCTCTGGTGGCATTTGTCGACGGCAATTCGGGTGGTGCCTTTGCCGACGCCAGCCTGTTTTTCTACAGCATGCATGCGCGCCAGTGGCTGCTGATCGCTCTTGCCCGGGCAGCCGGGGACTGCCCCGACGTTGTGGAAAACCATGCTGATTTCATCCTCAAACACGTTGCCCCATCGGAGACTCATGTTGTCATTCGTGAATTGGCGAAGCGGGCTGCGCTCGCACTGATCGATGCCGGATTGCTGGATGCAGGATTGCGCGCACAAATCGTGACCGCGAACGTGTCGCCGTTCCCGGCGATTGAAGGACACTCGTATGAGCGCGGAAGCGCGCGTTCGTCGCCAAAGGCGGTCGACGATGATCGCTTCTATTTTGACTATGACATGGAATCATATTGGTTCCCGCCATTAGCGAAATGCTTCGGCCTTCTAGGCAACGACGTCCAGCAGCGGGCCGCAACAGTCATAACTGCGGACTGGCAGTATCCCGGTCGATTGCACTGGGAAGAAGATGCCCGAAGCCGGCGCAAGATGTTCGACTATGATGACACACGGCATTCGAACAGTTCGTACCCGAGCGTTGATGATCTCCGGTTCTACCTAGGATCCCATGCCACGATGGTCGTGGCTGGGCAGCTTTTGGCCACTACGCCGACCTATCGTAGCCCGGACTCGACCGAGGACGACTTTTCGGAATGGCTCCGCTCGAACCATGACTTGTCCCGCCAGGACGGCTATTGGCTCGCTGACCGGCGAGACCCTATCCCGCTCGATATTCTTTCCTCGAAAAATGACATCAAAGACACCGATTGGCCTTCATCCGTTCGCCGCGCGGACATAGATCGTGTGTTTTCCCCATCGCCGGGAATGGTGACGCTTTGGGGGCATTGGGATGCTTCGTCAGGCAGGCAACGCGAAGAATGCACGATCCGAAGTGCCCTTGTTTCGGCCGAGAGGGCATCGGCGCTGCTTCGCGCGCTGCAAAGCGCTGATGACCCCGATGACTACCTGATTCCGAATGCTGAAGATGACCGCCAGATCGACTTCGGGGCATTTCAGTTGAAAGGCTGGATTGTTGATCGCACGCATGACCGGGGTATTGACGACAAAGACCCGTGGGCAGGGGATATTCGCTACCCGGCACCGCGGCCCGCGCGTGTGATTATCGACGCGATGAAACTGACCGCCGACCGCGAAAGCCGCTGCTGGCGGCTGGGTGACAAGGGGCCGGCTGCCATACTCAGCGAAACCTGGGGGGTGTTTCACGAAAAGGACGATGATGCCGGCGACAAGCGCGGCAGCCGGGCCCAGGCTTCGCTGCCGTTCGTTCGAGAGCTATTGCGCAAGCTCGACATGAACATGATCGTTAAAGTGGAAATAGAACGGCGGCGCAGCTACTCTCGATACGAAAGCCGAGATGACGATGACAGCAAGAAAGCCCCGCCCACAGTCCAACTCTTCCTCATCAAATCCGACGGAAGTGTCCAAACATGCTGACGCGATTTTGGCCCTTGGCAAAAAGCTCATCGCCGAACTGAAGCTCGCCGACACCAACGACACCCTGTCGCGCTGGATGGTCCATTACCTTGCGGAGCAAATCAAAAATGCCGAGCAGGCAACTGTGAAGGATCTCGCGCATCGAGTCGTAGCATGCCGCGATGCGATCCTCGCGCTTTGGCAGCACAGGCACGAGCTGCCAAGTGGCAGCCGTCCGTTTCAGGAACTGGAACCAATATTAAGAACGTTGGCGTCACTCGATACTGACGCCGGGCCGTTTCGCTATTTCCCGCCTCCGTTGCCACCTGAGAGTGTGCGCAAAGAGAGCAAGGAGTCGCAACAATGGCTGCAATTGGCGGAGCGTCTCGACTATTCGGCGCGCATCCTCATCAGGCAATGCCTGGCGAACGCAGCAGACAACGCGATCGACAAGTCAAAAGAATGGATCGCGCTTGCCCAGAAGGCCGGCCTTGAGCAGATTGAATTGCCGATCTTGCGGATCATTATTTCAGACGGCGATCTCGCCGACACAAGCGATCCCGACGAAGAGCAGCGGAAGCTGCTGAAGGATCGCGCAGACAAGCTACGCGGATTTGTGGAACTCGCAACAACGGTCATCGAGGAATACGAAAGCCAACTCAACGGCAAGCCTGACGCAAAAGTCAAAAGACCCAAAGCCCTTAAAGAGACTGCTGTTTCCCGTTTGGCCAAGCCTGCACAGTTGATCATCGAAAAGCGTCGGTCTCGCCGCAAAAGGCCAACGAAGAAGCTTTGAGCCTTCCGTAGACTACTTGACGATTTGTGGGGGTCGTGCCGCGGAGCAAGACCGGGCTCTAGGCGCACGCGCACGAAGCCGCTGCGCATCTCCGCCCGTTGGGTGACGATCCTTTGCCCAAGATAGGGGTCAGAGGGCTCCACCCTCACACCTTGGCAACAAAAAAAATACCATCCCCCAATCGCTCGGCTGCGCCCCACTCGCTGCAAACCGGGTGGCTCCCTGACGATTTTTCTTGTTGCTCCTCCGGGCTCGATCTCGCCACTAATCCTTTCGCTCTTCATGCCGTTCCGCATCGAACGCTTGCCTTCCTCTCGCTAGCCATAGGTTCCGAGCATGTTCGCCTTCATGGCTCTGCAGTTTGGCGGCGATCCAAAGCAGCGCTCCGTAGATGGTGGTGCGATCGTCATTGGTGAGTTCGACGATACCTGCCTTGACGACGAGCCCGCCAAGCTCGATGAGCTGCCGTGTGCGCTTGCGACGCTCGACCTGCCATGTCCTCATGTCACTGCGAGCCAGAACCGCTTGAAGTCGATTGTAGGCTGCCGGCTTGCGCTGGATCGCTGCGAGGGTTGCGCTGAGATGCCGGAGCAGTTCGCCGGGACCGGCTCTCGAAAAACATCACTCCACGCTTGGCCCATGCCTCACGTTTTGCGGCGTCTTTCGTCTCGGTGATTGCGACAAGCGCACCGGCCAGTTCGTCGGTGCTGAGCTGATCGGCGCCGATGGCGATCACCAGCTCGCCAAGTTGCTGCACCTTCCGCGTTTTGAGTTCTCGCGCTTTGTCTTCCAGCGCCTTCAGTTCGGCGTCGAAGTCTCGTGGTTTGCGCATGGCTGTCTCCATCAATTGTAGATGCGGCGATGATAGGGGAGCGCTTGCCAAAAGGCTTCAGGGTTGCCGAGACAGCCCGGGACGGGCTGGTCCATCCCGAGATTTTTTCGAGGGAGGGCGCGCTTATACGTCGTGCCGACGTGGGCTTTGCCGTGCAAATGATTTGGTCGCGATGGCGATCTATCATCTTCACGTCAAGGTCATTGGCCGCAAGGTCGGGAGCAGCGCTGTGGCCTCTGCTGCCTACCGCTCGGCCTCACGGCTGCGCGACGCGCGGATCGAACGCAGCCATGACTTCTCGGCCAAGCGCGGCGTCGTCCATTCCGAGGTGATGCTGCCGGAGAATGCGCCGGAGGCCTGGCGCGACCGCGAACGCCTGTGGAACGACGTCGAGGCCTTCGAGGTGCGCAAGGATGCGCAGCTTGCCCGCGAGGTGGAGTTTGCCCTGCCGCGTGAACTCAGCCAGGCGCAAGGCATCGAACTGGCGCGCGACTTCGTGCAGGCCGAATTTGTCAGCCGAGGTATGGTTGCCGATCTCAATGTGCACTGGGACAGGGCAGAGGATGGCAGTCCCAAACCTCATGCTCATGTCATGCTCACCATGCGGTCCGTGGACGAGAACGGTTTTGGTGCCAAGGTTCGAGACTGGAACAGTACCGAGCTGGTCGAGCGCTGGCGCGAGCGGTGGGCGGAACTGGCCAATGAACGTCTGGCCGAACTCGACATCGACGCGCGCATCGATCATCGCAGTCTGGAAGCGCAGGGCATTGCCCTGGAGCCGCAGACGCAGATTGGTGCACCGGCTCAACGCATCGAGGGCGGTGGCCTTGCTGCTGGCGACAGTGAAGCAGATCGCGCCGAACTGCATCGCGAGATCGCGCGCAACAATGGTGCGCGCATCATTGCCGATCCCTCCGTGGCGCTCGACGCCATCACCTATCAGCAATCGACCTTCACCCGAAAAGACATGGCGAAGTTTGCGCATCGCCACAGCGACGGAGTGGAGCAGTTCAACGCGGTGGTGGCAGCCATCAGCAACGCACCCGATCTGGTCGAACTCGGCAAGGACCGGCGCGGCGAAGGCCGTTTCACCACAAGGCAGATGATCGAGACCGAAAAGCGCCTTCACCGCGCGGCGGAACGCATTGATTTGGACGAGCGACACGCGGTAAGTAACGCACATCGCGAGGCAGCACTGGCGCGGGCTGCGCAACGCGGCCTTATCCTGTCAGGCGAGCAGACCGATGCACTGGATCACATCACGAATGGTCGCGGTCTTGGTCTCGTCGTCGGCTTTGCCGGAACGGGCAAGAGCGCCATGCTGGGCGTTGCGCGCCAGGCATGGGCAGCGGCGGGCTACGAGGTTCGAGGCGCGGCACTCTCTGGTATTGCCGCCGAGAATCTGGAAGGCGGTTCAGGCATCCCGTCACGCACCATCGCCAGTATGGAGCACAGCTGGGGACAGGACCGTGATCTGCTCACCGCGCGTGATGTCCTGGTGATCGACGAAGCCGGCATGGTCGGCACGCGCCAGTTGGAGCGCGTGCTTTCCCATGCGGCGGACGTTGGCGCAAAAGTTGTCCTCGTCGGCGATCCACAGCAGCTGCAGGCAATCGAAGCCGGCGCTGCATTCCGCTCTCTCCACGAGCGACACGGCGGCGTCGAAATTGGTCAGGTGCGCCGGCAGCGCGAGGACTGGCAGCGCGATGCCACGCGCGATCTGGCAACCGGCAGGATCGGTGCCGCGATCAGCGCTTACGACGCGCAAGGCATGGTGCATCAGGCTGCAACGCGCGAGGAAGCGCGAGGTGAACTCGTCGAGCGCTGGGATCGCGACAGGCAGGCGCATCCAGAGGCCAGCCGGATCATCCTCACCCACACAAACGACCAGGTGCGCGCGCTGAACCAAGCAGCGCGCGAGCGCATGCGCATTGCCGGCGATCTCGGCGACGAGGTTCAGGTGACTGTCGAACATGGCCCAAGAAACTTCGCCAAGGGCGATCGCGTCATGTTCCTACGCAACGAGCGTGGCCTCGGCGTCAAGAACGGCACGCTCGGCGTGATCGAAGAGGTCAGCTCACAGAGCATGACCGTGCGCACCGATGATGGCAGGTCGGTGCGCTTTGACATGAAGGACTATGCCCATATCGACCACGGCTATGCCGCGACCATTCACAAGGCGCAGGGCATGACCGTCGACCGCACCCATGTCCTGGCGACGCCGGGCATGGATGCGCATGGCAGCTACGTTGCCTTGTCGCGGCATCGAGACGGGATGGACCTGCATTACGGTGGCGACGACTTCAGTACGCGGGAGCGGCTGGACCGCACCCTGTCACGTGACCGCGCCAAGGACATGGCTTCGGATTACGAAGCAGGTCGACCCGGCACAACACTATGCCGAGCGGCGCGGCATTACATTCCGCGAGCGTGTGGTCGAGATCGTGCGTCGGATCGTTCCGGAGACGCTGCGCGACAGGATCGGCGGGTTGCTGGACGGCTTGCGCTCGCCCGGAGACGATGAGCCCAGCCAGGAACGTGGACCTGGGCCGGGAAGGGAAAATGTTGGGGCGCGGATCGGAGATGCAGGCCCGACGGCCGAAAGGAAAACTCCCGCCACTGGAGTGCTGCGCGACACGAATGTGCCGGTGGACGCGGAAGCGGCGTTGCGCAGTGCTCGCACGAAGGCGCTTGTGCGTCACGCGCGTGCGCTCGACGCGATCCTCAGTACTGGAAATGCGGACGGGCAGGGCAGTCCCGACCAGATGCGCGAATTGAGGGATGCCCGCAGCGCGTTCGAAAAGGTTCGGCCGCATGGCTGGCGCGATGCCGAAGCGGCCTATGTGAAAAATCCAGAACTTGTCCGCGAGGCGGGCGTCGGCCGCGTCAGTCGCGTCGTGCTTGCTCTCCAGCTTGAGACGGAAATCCGCACCGGACTGGACATCGATCCCGGCCGCCGTGCCGATCGTTTCGTGGAACGTTGGCAAAAACTGGAAAGGACAAGCCAGCGCCAATACCAGGCCGGCGACATGTCCGGCTACAAGTCAACGCGCTCGGCCATGTCCGACATGGCCAAAAGCCTTGCACGCGATCCGCAGCTTGAATCGCTCCTCGCCAATCGCAAGCGCGAGCTGGGCCTTCACGTCGATTCCGGCCGCCGACTCGGGGCGGAACTCGCATTCAGCCATGGCGTCGGCAGGGGACGGGGCCTCGGGCTTTGAAACCCTCCGATTTGCCACCGTTTCCACGCCCCAGATCGACGCGATGACAAATCTGATTGCGCGGCGACCTTGGGTTGTCCTGTCTGTTTCCAGCAGGTGCCAAATGCTCTCAGCGAAAGGCAAGGCAGCCATGCCTGAACTGGATCGTATCATTCGCCTTAAGACCGTCCTCGCGCGGACCGGCTTGTCCCGCTCGACGATGTACCGAAAAATCGGCGAAGGCACGTTCCCGGCCCAGGTCAAGATCAGCTTACACGGTGCGGGATGGAGGGAGTCCGACATCAATCGGTGGGTCGCTGATCCTGTCTCATGGCACACAAGTGCATCACGAAAATACAGCGACTAGTGGCGGTAGAGTGGCACGTTGCGCCCATCGTTGAACAGTCCTCTCTGATGTTCGACGACTGAGAATAGCCGGAAGCGGACTTGCGGCTTGGAATGTGAGAAGCGGACGTTCAGGCGCCCCCATGCATCGACGCGATCTGACCCATCTCGGAAGTCGGGCGTGGATAGACTCCACGCCAGATTACCAATACATTCCCACATGCTGGGTTTTCTGAAAGTATTCGAACCCAACGCCGCCTTGCCGCGATTCTGGCTGCCGATGTCGTTGGCTTTTCGCGCCTCATGGAGCACGACGAGGCTGGCACACTGGCCGCTCTCAAAGCGCGGCGGCGCGATGTTCTGGTTCCATTGGTTGCCCAGCACCACGGCCGCGTGGTCAAGGTGATGGGCGACGGTGTGCTGGTGGAATTTGGCAGTGCGGTTGATGCCGTCCAATGCGCCGTCGAATTACAGAGGGGTTTTGCCGGGGCCAACGAGAGCGTGGCGGAGGCCTACCGCATCGTCCTGCGTATCGGCATCAATCTGGGCGACGTCATCGTCGAGGGCAGTGATCTCTATGGCGACGGTGTCAACGTGGCCGCGCGGCTGGAGGGTCTGGCTGAGCCCGGCGGCATCTACGTCTCCGCCTCCGTGCACGATCATGTCACCGGCAAGCTGGCATTGGCGTTCGATGATCTGGGCGAGCAAACACTCAAGAACATTGCAAAGCCAGTGCGGGTTTATCGCGCCGGAACAGGCGGGACCGGCAGACGTGCGGCGCAACCCGCGGCTGCACTCCCGAAAAAACCCTCGATTGCGGTCCTGCCCTTTGCGAATATGAGCGGCGATCCCGAGCAGGAGTACTTTTCCGACGGCATCACCGAGGACATTATCACCGACCTTTCGAAAGCGTCCGGACTCTCCGTCGTCGCGCGCAATACCGTCTTTACCTTCAAGGGCAAGGCGGTATTGATCGAGGAGGTGGCGAAGAAGCTGAATGTCGCCTACGTCCTGGAAGGAAGTGTACGCAAGGCTGGAGGGCGAGTGCGTATCACGGCTCAGCTAATCAATGGTCGTGGCGGTGACCATATCTGGGCCGAGCGGTATGACCGGACGCTGGACGATATCTTTGCCCTTCAGGACGAGATATCCAAAAGCATTGTCGACGTGCTCAAAGTGAAGCTGTTGCCCGAAGAACTGGCGACAATTACAAACCGCTCGACCGACAACCCAGAGGCTTACGAGACGTTGTTGATGGGCAGGTCGTTCCTCAATAGGGGAGTCGAGACCAAGTTTATCAAAACAGCGCAGCGACTGTTTGCCAGAGCTGTTGAAATTGACCCAAATTATGCGCGCGCTTATGCCGCTTTGGCTGATTGTGAGTGGCTTCTGTTGACTTGCAACGATCCCGAAGCCAGCTTCGAGGCAGTCCTTTCCAACAGCACACGGGCGCTGGAACTTGAGCCAGGTCTCGCCGACGCCCACGCATCACGCGGCGGGGCCTTGTTCGTAAATGGCCGGTATGCCGAGGCGGAAGTGGAGTTCGAGCGAGCTTTAGAGTTAGACGCCAGTTCTTCCGATACCTATTTCTCTTACGGCCGGAATTGTTTCATTCAAGGTCAATACGAGAAAGCTGCCGCGCTGTACCAGCGTGCCGTATCGTTGTCACCCGATGACTATCGGGTCTGGACCAATCTAAATATGGTCTATGTTTCACTTGGCCGCAGCGACGACGCCAAGGAAGCAGCAAGGCAAGGTGTGCTGGGAGTGGAAAAGGAAGTCAAAGCGCATCCCGACAATGCCACCGCGCTATGTTACGGCGCCTCAATGCTGGCGGAAATTGGCGAGATTGAACGCGCGCTGTCGTGGGTCTCCCGTGCTGAAATGTTCGCCGGAGACAACATTGCGGTTCAGTACAACATAGGCTGTTTTTATGCGAGGCTGGGCAAGGCGGAACAGGCTATCGATTGCCTGGAACGTCAGATAACTGCATCACATGCCTACCTCATTTTGCGCATGCCTTGGATGCGTCAGGATAGCGACCTCGACTCGCTCCGCTCTCATCCCCGTTATGTCGCGCTTGTCAATCGGATGGGGGCCCAAATAGCCGCGACTGGGGCTCGAATATCAGCAGGCCACGAGGAGAGTGAAGCAATGACCCTGAATATGATGCCCAGAAAATGAGTTGGTTGAGGGCAGGTCCGTTCCAGGCGCAACTACAAGCGCAGTCGCCGGTAATGTCCGCTGTCAGGTGGTGGCACAACTAACTTTAACGGCCGACATGGGGCGCATTGCTGACATTGATTGAGAACGGATAATCCTAAAGGCGCCTGTAGATGCCGCCTTCGTCTAAGTGTTCGCGGTACCGCGTGACAAGCGCACACCAGGGCCACCGCCATTCTCTGGAATGAATTCCATTCCGGCTGCTTCGAGCGATAGCTTCAGCGCTTGCAGGATTGATTCAGATGCTGGTTTCAAACCACGTTCGAACTGCGCGATCGTCCTCAAACTTACCTTGGATAGATCCGCCAGTTCCTGTTGAGAAATGTCGAGAAGCCCACGGGCCGCGCGAACTTGGGCCGCACTTACCTTCATTGTTCAAATGCCCTGTTGCACAAAAAGTGCAAATATGCTTGTTTTAGGTAACGGCCGTTGGAGGTGGTTCCCCGCTTCCAACAGTCTAACCACGCCCACGCTTTGCGGAGCTCGGATCATGGCTGATTCCGACAATAACACGACTTTGCCTTTCGTCACCCGCAGGAAGGTGCTTGCGGGAACAGCAACCGCAATGGCGGCGACGCAGGCTACATCGTTTGCTCGCATCGACTTGGAGGGTGATGACGCCACTGATCCTGCGGTGGCGGTGTGGAAACGATGGCAGGCGGCTTGGGAAGAGGCTGAACGGCTTTGCAATCAGCAGCAGCGGCTGGAGAGGGTACTTATCGAGACCGTTGGTTTCCCTTGGACTACAGTGAAGTTATCCGACGGCGAGAGCGTGACGGTTCACTCTCTTGGAGCCCTCCAGGAATTGCTGGGTGTTCGTCCGGCTAACACAGTGGCCCGCACCCAAGCTGAAGCTGAAATCGTAGCCAATCAGGCGCGCTGGGATGCCGCCGCTAGGGAGATCGGTTATTCGACAGCTTTACTTGCTGAGCGCGAAGCTGGCGAGCGGGCGAAGGAATTACTCGAAGCCTTATCCCAAGTTCCTGCAACGTCGCTCGCCGGTATAGCCGCCAAGCTAAATGCAGCGCTTAGGGAAGGGGAATATTCGCTACATGACAGTGAGCCCCCGTGGCCACAGATCCGCTCGGCCTTAGACGATATAACTCGGATTAGAGAGCAGAAAGTCTCGAGCTGAACTTCGGCAATAAGGTGCCGAAATCGCGATCCTTCGTCGGTTTGGTGATCTTCGCGGAGGCTTACCGAGACAAACTCTCTACATATGGAGCGACTGATGCAGTTCCGAAAAGCATTTGCGGAGCCAGGGCGCCGCAGCCTCTCCAACGCACCGGTAAACCATGGAATCGAGAGTGGCCCGCACCCTGCTGATCAATATGTGGGCCGGCAGATCGCCGCGGTTCGCGTGCAGTCGGACGTATCGCAGGCCCAGCTTGCCCGATCTATAGGCATCAGTTTTCAGCAGCTTCAAAAATATGAGAACGCGAGAAACCGCGTGAGCGCTTCCATGCTCTACGAGATCGCTAGTTCACTAGGTGTTCCGGTCGGCCGCTTCTTCGAAGGCCTGCCGGGCAATGAGACCGATCGTGATCCTCCTCCGCTGCCGGTCGACGAACGCATCAATTTTATTGCCAGCGCGGAAGGTCGACGCCTGATTGAAAGGCTTGTGCATCTCCATCCGCGAGTGCGAGGTCGGGTGTCGTCTTTAATCGCAGCATTAGGAGAGGAACTGGCAGTCATCGACCCAAAGCAGGAGAGCGCAAGGTCCAGCGGACCCATGCCGGTCGAATGCAGGCCGGCTTGACCGGCAGTTATGGCAAAGCTCAACGAGTTCCCTTCGACGGCTGGAATGGCGAAGTTCGCGCTGTCGCTTCGATCCGCACCGCCAAGGAGGGGATGGTCGAGCGAGTGTTTCACGAAGAGACCTCGACAACGGCTACATCGCCGCAGGCCGGGAGAAAGTGGCCCTGTTGTTGCCTATGGCGATGATGGGAGCGTTGCATGAAAAAGCTTCCGAACGCATCCCAAGTTCCTGCCATAGGCTTCCCAGCAGCACGGCTGCAGCCCGTGCGATCTAGCTTCGCCAGTTCGGCGACTATCCGATTTCCGCGCCGAAGGGTCCCAAGTGCACGATCGACGGGTTGTGCCCCTTTTATCGCCGGTCGTGTTAGTGATGCTCGGCTTCGTGAAGTCGGCACGACACAGACGCGATGGTGGATTGCTGCGCGAAACCGCCCCAGCGGTAGCGCCGGAGGAGCTTCGCACAGCCATGCTTAAGTTTGTCGAAGCACTCGCCATCGCCGATGCCAGAGGCGATCATCTAAAATCCGTCGGCGCTTCCGCTGACGGAAATGCTGCCATGGATGCAGATCGCTGCAAGAAGAAGGCTTCCGACACATGAGGCGGGCCGCTGTCTACGCACGCTTTTCGACCGAGCTGCAGAACGAAAAATCCACTGAAGACCAGATTGCGCTGTGCCGTGCTTACGCAGCGCGCAACGGTCTGGCTATCGTTGCGGTCTACGAGGACAAGGCGCGCTCCGGCTCATCTATATTGGGTCGCGACGCGCTGATGCGCCTGATGGAAGCTGCGGGCCAGAACGCGTTCGACATCGTCGTCGTCGAGGCGCTCGATCGCCTATCGCGCGACATGGCGGATCTCGCAGGTCTTCACAAACGTCTCTCGTTTCTCGACATTGAAATCCAGGCTGTTCATGACGGTATCGCCGATGCGGTGCTTATTGGTATTCGTGGACTTGTCGGTCAGATGCAGAGGGAGGATGGCGCAAAGAAAGTCCGTAGGGGTATGGCTGGAGTCGTCCGTGATGGACGTCATGCCGGAGGCCGGGCCTATGGCTATCGACCGGTCTTGGGCCATCCTGGCGAACTCGAGATCGTCCAAGAGGAGGCAGACGTTATCCGGCGTATCTTTGCCGCTTATTCGGCCGGTCGCGCTCCACGTGACCTGGCCGGTGACCTCAACCGGGATGGGATAGCGCCACCGCGAGGGATACGGTGGAACGGTTCCACCATCAACGGAAATGCACAGCGCGGCGTAGGTCTGCTCTTCAACGAGCTCTATGTCGGTCGGATCGTCTGGAACAAGGTCCGAATGGTGAAGAACCCCGATACTGGCAAGCGTGTCTCCAGGCCAAATCCAAAGGACCAATGGCAGACGAAAGAAGTTGCGCATTTGCGCATCATCGAAGACGAAACTTGGCACAAGGCGCAGGCTCGCAAAGCAATGAGGGTGAACGCAACCTCTCATGTCAAGCGTCGGCCAGCTCACCTGTTGTCCGGCCTGCTCCGCTGCGGCGTTTGCGGTTCAGGTCTGTCGGTTCACGATCGTGATAAGACAGGCAAGACGCGTATTCGGTGCTCGGCAGTTCGAGAAAGCGGGAGCTGCTCCAATCGGCGCATCATCTATCTGCCCGAGATCGAAAAGGCGGTCCTTGATGGCATGCGCGACCAACTGAAAGCTCCCGACCTCATCGAGGCATACATCCGCAGATACAACCAAGAGCGCCGAGAATTGTCCGCCCAGGCGAATGCGATGCGCACAGCGCTGCAAGGCAAGCGCGATCGGATAGAAGGCGAACGGCAGCGCACGATCGATCTTGTGATCAGGAGCGTCATTGCTGAAGAGGATGCCAAGAAGCGTATTGCAGAACTCAAGACGCAGCTTTCCGAGGTAGAGGCACAGCTCTCCGGTCTCGATGAGCCGCCGTCACCTGTAGCTCTCCACCCTGCGACCTTGCAGCGTTACATCGAAACCGTCGACGGCCTTTCAAAGGCGTTGGCCGACCACGCAACTGCTGCTGAGACCGTGGCCCGCTGATCCAAAACCTTCGAGGACTTGTTCATAGTGTCACCGTGCACCCCAAGCGGGCACGTGAGGGCTTCGAAATTGAGGTCAAGGGCAAGCTTGCCGCCCTGATAGGCGGGGCCGCATTCCCCAATGCACGGTATACTGAAAAGCCTACCGGACTAGGCAGCCGCTTCAACGCTGCCGTTACGTACGATAGTGGGTTGGAAGTGGTAGCGGGAGAACGCTACATCGCTAGACCCACTATCGAAGAGGCGTTCTTCTAACCGGCGGCACGCGGCTTAGTCGAAATTTTTCAATTTTGGCGAAGGAACCGATGTTCTCCGAAGGCAGAGGTCACAGGTTCGAATCCTGTCGGGTGCGCCAATTTAAACATAAATATCGCCTAGTTAGTCGAAGATGATTTTGGCATGTGTCCTCGCTCTTTTCGCGCGGAAGCACCGCGGAAGCACAAGAGACCGTACCAATTTCGCCGCAAACCCTCTTGTGGAAAAAATGTGAGCGAAGTCTGCTCGATGACGACGGCGACCGAAGGCCGCCCATTTCGGGACGGATAGGGTGCATCTCTCGACTTCTTGCCTCGATCGCGTCCCGAGTCTTGAACGTGCCGCCGATCGACCAATCTGACCATGTTCAACGAGTCAGCGAGGTCGAACGTGCATACCGTTTCCCGTGAAGAGCTGTACACGCGAGTGTGGTCGAAGCCGTTGATCAAGGTGGCCGCAGACTACGGGATCACCGGGACTGCGTTGAAGAAGACGTGTAGCCGCCACCGCATTCCAACGCCTCCGCTCGGCTATTGGGCGAAGCTCGAACACGGCAAGCCGGTTACGAAACCCGAGTTGCCAAAGCTGGCCGATCCACAACTTGCTCAGGTCCGAATCGTCGGCAGTATGGTGCAGCGGCTGCCAGGGAGTGTTCGATCAGCAAAGGACAGAGCACGGACGTCACTTGAACAGCAGGTGAAGCGGGCACCGAAAGCCGCCACAGGACCAACAGACTCGGAACTGCCTTTCCCTGAACTAAAGATCCTTGCAGCTACTCGACGTGCAATCTCGAAGACCCGCTCCGACGAGCAGGGTTTTGCAAATGCCCGAGGCCAAGGCGTCGTGCCGCTGACGATCGCACCAGCATCGATCAAGCGAGCCATCGAAGTCCTAAGCCAATTCGTGTTCATCGCTAAGGCGCAGGGATACCTCACAGAAGCGACGGCGAACGGCCTGGCGCTGGTGGTCGATGATGAGCTCATCACTTTCAGTCTCGAGGAGCAGTCGCAGAAGATCCAGCATGAACCCACAGCCGCGGAGCTGAAAGAGCGGGATCGGTGGGCGAGTTGGGGCAATGCCAGCCGGCCCTGGCCGAAGTATGACCACACCCCATCAGGCCGTCTGGCTATCATCATCGATGCCAACGCCTACTCCGGTCTCCGGCGGACCTATGCAGATGGCAAGACGCGGACGCTGGAGAACATGCTGCCGGAAGTGCTCGCCGGTTTCGCCGAGCACGCCGCCATGAAAAAGGAACGAAGGCGGGCAGAGGAAGCGCGCGCCCGCGCCTGGAAAGAAGCCGAAGTCCAACGCCTTCGCCGGGCGGCTTTTGAAGCACGGGAAAAACGGCGCATGGAGTTTGTGGATGCAGTCCACGAGCAGTTGGTCGAGCGCGCTAAACTGTCCTCGGTTCTATCCCACCTGGAGAACGTGGCGGCAGAAGACGCTTGTCGGGTACAGGCTATGGTCGCGTGGATGCGCCGCCGTCTCATGCAGATCGATGCCCTCATTGGCCCTAGGTTCCTCGATATCTCTTCTAGATCGGCCAAGGTGGGCTTCGAAGAGACGCGTAAGGGGTCCGAGGATGAGGAGGACGGGCACCTTGGCTACCTGCCTCCTATCGAACTCGAGTACTGGTTGATTGATGAGGAGAAGGGCCTCGCCACTGCGACTACACGCTACGATTGGATCAAGGAATCTGGATTGGGTGGAAACTGGAACGGTGATCGCGCTGCAGGACCGGCGAGGAATTCTGACTGAGACGCCAATTTCGTGAGATGCTCGCGCCGTCGCACGGCGGCTCCCTCGCCGAACAACCGCGGACAGGCGCCGGAAGCCATTACAGCTGTTGTAGTTGAATCGGCCTGGAAAGGTGCAGACCTTGCGCGGACAGGTAGCGAACACACCTGTCCGTTCGCGCGGCGTCATCAGATCAGCAGTCGCCGGCAGCAAGACCGATGGTCGGCTTCTCTTGCTGTTGTGACGCCAAATACAATTCCAAAATATAGTTTTCAAAGCATGAGGAGGTGTCTTGCTGTTTTGGCTTCGGCATCCTAATGCTTGCCGCGGGGACAAGAATGAATTTTCTAGGGTGGGTAGATCACGATCCGCGGCAGGAGGACGCAATCCTGCGTGCCCTGGGCGCTGCCAAGGGACATGATGCTCGCGATGAACTTGGTGTTGGCGCGATAAGGGACAGTTTCGCCGACCTTTTCTTTCCCGGCCTTTCTACGATCCAGCAGCGTGTGCGCTACTTTCTTTTCGTCCAGTGGTGCTGCGAAATCGCGGCGTCGCATGGCGAAGCCGATCGCGTATGGCCAGGTTGCGGGAGAGCGAAGAGACCCTCATCCATTCGCTCGAGCACCTCGGCGAGGGCCATGGCGTCATCGGGATCCTGAGCAAGGAAGATCTCAAGCGCACGCCAAGCGAAATCTACTGGAACGGTCTCCTTGTGCTCGGCATGCGTCGCACGCGCGGCAACCGCCAGCGCTGGGCTCGGCAGGCCGCGGCAAGCCGCAGCGTAGGCCGAACCGACAGTTTGGGCGAGGACGCCGCGAAAACATCAGTTGACCTCGGCTTCGATCCTGAACGCCCTCCACCCCCGAAGGGCTTTCCAGGGGTCGAGCTCGATTTCGCCCTCAACGTAGCGGAAGCTGACTTCCTGCGCTCCCGCCTTGTAAACGGCTGCGTGGATCCGGCCGGACGTGGTCACGAATACAATCTGTTCGGGACGTTCGCGCGCTATCGCCACAAGACCGATGCGCAAGCCCTCTGGGACCATCCTCGGATAAGCGGCCTCAAGGCCGAGGCGCGGGATATGGTCATGCTGGGTGCCGCTTTCGCCCAGATCATGTACGGCGCTGCAATCCTCTACAATGTCTGCGTTGCGCGCCTGATACCATCGAACGAAAGCACTGAGCGCCTGCGCTCGGCCCATGCCGCCGCCTTCCTTGGCTGGGCAGAAGCGCTAAACCCGGCGGATGTTACACTGCTCGACCGACGCATCCCGGAGCTGCAGGCCTTGGGGGCGATCACCCGTCACGGGATCGACGATCGAGCGATAGCCTTCGTCCGGCGATGGACGCAGTTGTGCGGCGAGCCGCTAAAATTGCTCGATGACCCCGCCGCGAGCCTGCTGGTGAGCAATCGGGAAGTCTACCTCAAAACGAGCAGTGGGACGTCGCGCATCCGCTCGGCCAACCAGCGCGAGCGATGGAGAGGCGAGTCTGGAAGCCAGCGGATGGATTTCCGCTGGTTTGTCGCGCGCAGCTGCCTCAACGACTTGGCAGCGCCTGCCGATGCTTGAGCCGCAGAGCCGATTGTCCTTCTACGATATCCTGCGTCCGCCAAGTGGCTTCCTACTGGATTGCCTTGTGGCGACCACCTATTCGGCGTCGCTTGACACGATCCTTTCGCTGCCTGCAGCCATGCTGGTCGATAGCTCGGGCGGACCCAAGCGGCTGACCGGAATTTTTACGGCTGCCGATCTTGCCGCGCTGAAGCGTATCTGCGGCCGCACAGCCATTTTTTGCCAGGGCGCTGCGATTCACCCAGCCGAACTCACTCCACCCGCGATCATTGAAGCTGAGGAGATGGTCCACGAGGTCTCGGCGCCGAACGGTGGCAGTTTTCATCCCAAAGTCTGGGTTATGCGCTTCAAGCATGCGGAGTCCGGCCGATCGCTGCTGCGTACGGCAATCATGAGCCGCAACCTGACTGGCGACGCCTCCTGGGATGCTGGCATCGTTCTGGATAGCACCGTTGCGGCTGCCGCGCCCACAACCAATGATCTTGGCGCGCTTCTGCGTCTTCTGCCCGGCCGATGCCGTCGTCCCCTCGACGCCAAGCGGCGCGCCCTGCTGCTGGAACTTGCCAAGGAGGTCGAGACAGCGAAATGGAAGATGCCTTCCGGAATGGGGGCGCCTGCGTTCCATCTCGTCGGCAGCCAACCCGGACGCGCCTGGGACCAACCCGAGAGCGAACGGCTCGCTGTCATTTCGCCCTTTCTCACCCCTGGTGCGATCAGGAAGCTCACGCAATCGGCAAGAACCCGCCCGTTTCTCGTGTCGCGCCCCTTGGCCCTCGAGCGTTGCTGGCCCGCCATTAGCGGCAAGTTCGATCGGCCGATGGTACTGGTGCCTCCAGGTGACGTTACCGACGCGCCGCGCGCCAATGGGGTCCATGCCAAGATCCTGTTGTGGGAAAATCGCTCGAAGGTTCGCATGGCGCTAGGGTCGATGAATGCCACCTCCGCCGCCATCTCCGGCCGGAACGTCGAGTTCATGGTGAGTTTCGACTGCACCAGGGCGATTGGCGCGGCCGGTATCGATACGCTGTTGGAGCGAAGCAGCCTCGGCAGCGTGCTGGAAGACTTTGAACCGGAGCCGGGAGGCGAGCCGCTTTCTGAACCCTTCGACGACCGTCCCGCCCGATACTATCTGCTGGCGGCTCAGCTCCATCTGGCCTGCAGTCTTGGAGAGCTCGGCTGGCAGTTAAGCCTTATCCCGCAAGCGCCGCACCCCGATATCGCAACGCTACTGCCTAACCTCCGCTTTCGCCCCGCAACGCTGGCTAGCGCCCGCGCGGGCGACTGCGCGGGCGCCCTAACCGTTGGGGAGGCAGCCCGGCTCCCCGGTACGCTCGAACTTGCCGAGGTCACCGGCTTCACTGTCTTCGAAGCCGATGGGCCCGACGGGCCCATCGCGTTCGTTCTCAATCTCGAAGTGCGCGGGGTCGAATGGGGGGCGCGGCGCCACGCGGCGCTGAAGGCTCTGCTTTCCAACAATCGGATGTTTTCGGATTTCCTCAGGACCCTCTTGGGCGACTTCCAGGCACTTGACGCAGTTACCGATACAGGCGGGGCCGAAGGTCAGTCCATAGGCTGGAGACCGGGTCAATCGGGCCTTCTCGAAATGCTCATTCGTTGCGCAGCCGATGACCCAGCCCGCTTCGCGTCGATCAAGGAAACGCTCCAGGCCTTTGGGCCGGATGAACTCGAAGACGTGGCTCCGCCAGGCTTCCTGAAGATCTGGTCGGCCATCATCGAGACGGCGGGTGCCCAGCCATGAATCCGTCAACCGGCAGAAGCGAGCCGACGCGCTTCCAGGCGAGGACCATCGCCTATGTCATCAAGCGGTTCTGGGACGACGCCGAGCCGGCCCGCCGTTTCCTGGTCGCCGATGAGGTCGGCCTGGGGAAGACCATGGTTGCCCGGGAAGTTCTTGCCGAAGCGCTGCGCCGAAGACCCGGCGAGAGCATTGACATCGTGTACCTGTGCTCAAGCCAGCCCGTCGCAAGCCAGAACCTCAAGCGGCTGAAGGTTCATGGTCATGGCGGCAACACCAGGGCAACGCGCCTGACATTGCTTGCTGCCGAGCCGCCTGGGCTGAACGGCATTCGCTACATCGCGCTCACGCCCGACACATCGTTCAAGGTGACTGGCCGGTCTGGCACCATTCGCGAGCGCGCGCTTATCTATCGATGCCTGCGCACCATGTTCAGAAGCACCGGCTTCCAGACGATCATGCAGCAGGTTTCGGATAGAAGCTGGCAGGGCGAACTTGAGAGGCTGAAAGCATCAACGCTCGACCAGACCGTCGTCAGGGCGTTTCGAACCGCCTTGCAGGAAGATGAAGCGCTCCAGTCGCAGGTACGGGATCTTGCCGGCGAGGCGGTGACGATCGGATCGGGGGCGAAAGCAAGGCAGCTGTTCAAAAAGAAGCGCGATGCACTAGTCGGTCGATTGCGCAAAGAACTTGCCCTGCAGAGCGCCGTGGCCATTGCCAGCAACGGGCTGGTCATCGTCGATGAATTCCAGCGCTTCGCTTCCCTCTTTGACCTTGCGAATGTCGAGCAAGACTTCGGCGTGCGGCTGGCCGAGCGCCTGCTGACGCAGGACATTCCTGAAAGGCGGGTCCTCCTGCTCTCCGCAACCCCGTACCGCATGCCAGGCGGGGTGCTCGACCCGGACGAAAAGCCTTATGCCGACCTGGTGGCGCTGGTGCGTTTCCTTGCGGGCATAGCGATCGCGACGGCTCTGTCTGAGGCTCTTGACCGTTATGCGCGCGCCTTGCGGGCCCAACCGCCACAACCCGGCGCGATCATCGCGGCGCGCGACGATGCGCGGTCCATCTTAAGCAAGATCATGTGCCGCACGGAGCGTACCAGGGCGGTAGCCAACGCCATGGTCTCCGAGGAGGCGCGAAGCGTTGCCCCCACAGCCAGCGATCTCGGCGGCGCCATGGCCGCGCGTCGTATCGCAAGGCGGCTCCAAGTGCACGATCCCGTCGAATACTGGAAATCCGCTCCGTTCTTCCTCGATTTCATGCGCGACTATCAGTTCCGGGACGCCGCGATCAATGTTGCGGCGGAGACCGATCGCCGGTTCGTCGCGAAACAGGCGAGAAGAGGTCAGCTGCTGCTTGATCGCCAAGCACTGAAACGCCTCGACGTGATTGCGCGTCCTTCGCCGCGGCTGCGCGATCTCATTGAGGATGCCATGCCGCTGGGTGTCGAGCGACTGCTGTGGATCCCGCCGTCGCTGCCCTATCTCAAACCAGGCGGGCAGTTCTCCCGGACAGCACCGGACCTGAAACGACTCATCTTCACCGAATGGCGCCTTGCGCCCGATGCCATAGCGGCTCTGACGTCCTATGAGATCGAGCATCGGCTTGCGGCAGGGCTGCGCACCTCGCGCTCAACGCGCAAACGCCGCGCAGAATCCGGGCTCGGCCAGCAGCACAAGCGTTTCGGGGCCCTGGGCAACATGCTTCGTCTTGGTCGCGCCAATGAGTCCCTGGGTGACCCCACCTTGGCGATGGTTCCTCTGGCGCTTCTGTTGTCCGGGCCGCGCATGGCACAATGGGGCGATCCGCTGGTTCATGCGGTCGCCGCAGGAGCCCCTGTCGATGCGCAGGACGTTCTCAACCGCACCGGTGACAAGATCAGGACGGCGCTCAGATCTCTTCCTTCGGGCGGTCACACCGGGCGCGTCGATGATCGCTGGTATTGGGCAGCTCCGCTCCTTCTTGAAGGAGACGCGGCGAACCGGGACTGGTCGCGCATGGACGATCCCTTCCTCGCCGCCAAGGAGGTGATTCCGGGTGACCTAGACCGTGTTAAGGAGGCGATCTCCGCGATCCTCGCACAGCCCGGCAGTCTCGGAAGACGGCCTCGAGATCTCGTCCGGGTCCTCGCCAAGCTGGCGGTGGCCGGCCCGGGCAATTGCGCTTACCGTGCGCTCTCCCGCACGGCCTTCGGACCTGTTCTGGTTCCGCAGCTCAGACGCAGCGCCTTCTATATCGCCCGCGGGTTCCAAAGCCTGTTCAACCAGAGCGAGGCGGCTGCGGCCATTCAACTGGAGCATCCCGGCCGGAAGCGCGTGTTTTGGGAGCAAGCCCTGGATTACTGCGTCAATGGCAATCTCCAGTCCTTGCTGGACGAGCATTTGCATTTCGAAGTCGATGGCCTCGCCCTGTTCGACGGCTCGGACACGAAGAAACTGGAGATGGCCGCGATAGCGGTCCACTCGGCGCTCACGCTGCGTCGTGCCTCTATCGAAGTGAGCGGTCTCGAGCGACGACGTAACAAGATGGCAACGCCCGACGTCGTTTCCCTGCGTTGCCGGCACGGCGCGCGATTTGCGGAGGTGAAGGAGGCCGACGGAGCGGTCAGCCGCCTTGATGCGGTCCGCGCTGCATTCAACTCCCCGTTCCGGCCGTTCATCCTCGCGTCGACGGCAGTCGGGCAGGAGGGACTGGACTTCCATCCCTGGTGCCATGCAGTGGTTCACTGGAACCTGCCGAGATCGCCGGTTGAGCTTGAGCAGCGCGAGGGGCGCGTGCATCGGTACAAGGGCCATGCGGTCCGTCTGAATGTCGCACGAGCGATCAATCTTTCTGGCTTCGCCGGCGCACTATCTGCGGCGAGTCCGGATCCCTGGCGCACGCTGTTCGACATAGCTGCGACGCTCGACCCGGAAAACGAGCTGTCGCCCTGCTGGTTGTTCGAAGCGGGGCCTAACCCGACCAGGATCAGACGGATCATTCCGTTTCTGGATTTCAGCCGCGAAGAGGAGGGTTGGCCTCGCCTTCGCGCGAGGCTGGCGACGTACCGTCTTGCCATGGGTTTGCCGCGCGCGGATGATCTGCTCGACGATCTTGAACGGAACGGCGTCACCGCTGACCAGGCTGCAGCCTGGAGGATTGATCTGCGGCCTCCCCGTTTGACTTGATCCAGGATGGCAGAGTGGCTCATCTTCCCATACGGGCCGCGCAGCGAGGCGTAGACGCCGTCCAGGCGAAAGAGCGCTGAACCCTGAAGTGGTACTGGACCTCGTTCCATCGTCTGCATCGTGAGGGAGCCGTGGGAATCCGGTACCGGTCGGCACAAAGCGCGATATCAGTCGAATTGCCGGGCCGTCATCAATCTGCGTAGACTTTGTATATGCTGAGAATCGGCTCCGAATTGCAGTTGAGCGCCTCCGACCTGGTCGGCCACTTGAACTGCGGCCACCTGACTGCGTTTGACCTCCAGGTAGCGGACGGCTCGCTTGCGAAGCCCAAGATCTTGGACCCGCTGCTCGACATCCTGCGGCAGCGCGGCGCCGCGCACGAGGCGGCCTTTGTCGATCACCTGCGCGCTTCCGGCCTCGCAGTCGCAGTCATCGAGGGCAAGGGCATCGATGACCCCTCAGTGGCCGCCACGATCGAGGCGATGCGCGCCGGCACGCCGATCATCGTGCAGGCTGCCCTGCGCGCGCCGCCCTTCACGGGCCGGGCCGACATCCTCCGGCGCCTCGAGACGCCAAGCAATCTCGGCGGCTGGTCCTATGAAGTCGTCGACACCAAGCTCGCCCGCGAAACCAAGGGCGGGACGGTGCTGCAGCTCTGCCTCTATTCCGACCTCGTCGGGCAGGTGCAGGGCCTCGTTCCAGAATATGCCTACGTTGTCGCGCCCCTTACCGGCTTCGAGCCGGAGGCCTTTCGGGTCAGCGACTATGCCGCCTACTACCGCAATGTCCGGGAACGTTTCGCGGCTTTCCTGAACGGCAACGGCGGCACCTATCCGGAGCCGGTCGCTCATTGCGATATCTGCGGCTGGCGGGGCCAATGCGACAACCAGCGCCACCAGGACGATCACCTCTCCCTTGTGGCCGGGATCACGGCCGTGCAGCGCGGCGAGCTCGCCGGCCACGACGTGGCCACCATGACTGCGCTGGCCGAGCTCCCCCTTCGGCTGCCGTGGAAGCCGGAGCGCGGCGCCGCTTCGTCCTACAATCGCATCCGGGAGCAGGCCCGGATCCAGGTCACGGGGCGCGGGGCCGGGCAGGTGCTCCATGAAGTGCTGCCGATAGAACCGGGCTTTGGTCTGTGCCGCCTGCCGGAGCCGGATGACGGCGACATCTTCTTCGATCTCGAAGGCGACCCCTTCGTCGGCGAAGGTGGCCTCGAATATCTCTTCGGCTATGCCTTCAAGGACGCGGGGGGCGCGCTCACCTACGTCGCCGACTGGTGTCTCACGCCGGCCGATGAGAAGGCCGCCTTTGAACGCTTCGTCGATTTCGTGATCGAGCGGCGAGCGCACCATCCCGGCATGCACATTTATCATTACGCGGCCTATGAGGCGGGCGCGCTTAAACGCCTGATGGGGCGCTACGCTACGCGCGAGGAAGAGATCGACACGCTGCTGCGCGGGCAAGTCCTGGTCGATCTCTACGCGGTGGTCCGCCATGCCATCCGCGCCAGCGTCGAGAGCTATTCCATCAAGAAGCTGGAGCCGCTCTACAAATTCGTACGCGCGGTATTGCTGCCCGATGCCAATTATGCCTTGAGCAAGGTCCAGGCCCGCCTGGAGCTCGGCGATGCGGGCGGCATCAATGCGGAAGATCGGGCCGTCGTTACCGGCTACAACCAAGATGACTGTGTCTCGACGGAGCGGCTTCGGGACTGGCTGGAGCGCCTGCGGACTGGCGCGGTCGCCTCAGGCGAGGAGATTCCCCGGCCGGCTCCGCCTGGAGAGGATGCTCCCCCGGATATTACAGCCTGGCAGGCGCGGATCGACGCAGTCGTGGCCAAATTGACCGATGGCATTCCGGTGGACGCCGCGGAGCGCAGCGCCGAGCAGCAGGCGCTCTACGTGCTGGCGAACGTGCTCGACTGGCATCGCCGGGAAGAGAAGGCGACCTGGTGGGAATATTTCCGGCTGGCAGCGCTGTCCGCGGACGAGCTGGGGGACGAGCGGGCAGGCATCGCCGGCCTCGAATTCGTGGATACCGTGGGCGGAACCGCCAAGGCTCCTATCCACCGCTATCGATTTCCCTCCCAGGATGCGGAGTTTCGCGGCGGGGAGGATTTGCGCAGCGTCGGCGGCGAGCGATTCGGCAAGGTCGAGGGCGTCGACCTGGAACATCGCTTCATCGACATCAAGAAGCGGGGCGACACTGCCGGTTTTCACGCCGAAGCGATCTTCGCCCATACCTACATCGACACGGCTGTCCTGGCCGAGTCCCTGGTGCAGATCGGTGAGTACGTGGCCGATCATGGCATCGCCGGTCCCGGTGCCTACCAGGCGGCGCGCGATCTGCTGCTGCGGCGGCCGCCCGATGCCGGCGGCGCGGCGCTGCGCCAGCCAGGCGAGAGCCCGGTCGATGCGGCCTGCCGCCTCGTCCCGGCCTTGCAGGGCGTGCTCGCCATCCAGGGACCGCCTGGCGCGGGCAAGACCCATACCGGCGCCTACGCGATCCTTGCGCTGGTCAGGGCCGGCCTTCGCGTCGGGGTGACCGCCAACAGCCACAAGGTCATTCGCAACCTGCTCGCGAAGGCCGCCGAGGAAGCAGCGAAGGAAAACTTCGACCTGCAGTGCCTGCACAAGGTCACGGATGCGGAAGACAATGTCCCGCACCTCACCTTCACCACGAAGAACCCCGAGGCCCTCGGCGCCTTTGCAAGCGGCTACCACGTCCTTGGCGGCACGGGGTTCCTGTGGGCCCGGCCCGATGCGGCCGGCCTCGTCGACGTGCTGTTCGTGGACGAGGCCGCGCAGATGTCGCTAGCCAATGTGCTTGCCATATCGCCGGCCGCAGCCAGCCTTGTCTTGCTTGGCGATCCACAGCAGCTTGAGCAGCCGATGCAGGGCTCGCACCCCGAGGGTACGGAGGTCTCGGCCCTCGACCACCTTCTCGGCGGACGGCAGACCATCGCCGAGGACGAGGGCCTGTTCCT
The DNA here is from genome assembly GCF_055811335.1 of Mesorhizobium sp. WSM4847. Classification (NCBI taxonomy): domain Bacteria; kingdom Pseudomonadati; phylum Pseudomonadota; class Alphaproteobacteria; order Hyphomicrobiales; family Phyllobacteriaceae; genus Mesorhizobium; species Mesorhizobium sp. WSM4847. The sequence continues at coordinate 63,859 of NZ_JBVVPY010000026.1, forward strand.
CGACCAGACCTGGCGCCTCCACCCCGACATCTGCCGTTTCACCTCCGAACTGTTCTACGAAAGCCGCCTCCTTCCCCGTCCCGGTCTCGAGAACCAGGCCATCCTGATGGGCGGCCCGCTTGGCGGGAGCGGCCTGCGCTATGTCGCGGTGCAGCACAGCGGCAACCAGAATTCCAGCCCGGAGGAGGCCGACCGCATCCGCAATATTGTGACCGGGATCCTTGCTTCAGGTGCAGGTTGGCGCGACCGCGAGGGCAACGAGGCGTCGCTTACCTGGGCCGACATCCTGGTTATCGCGCCCTACAACGCGCAGGTCTTCGAAATCCAGGCGCGCCTCCCCGGCGCGCGGGTAGGGACGGTTGATAAATTCCAGGGGCAGGAGGCGCCCATCGTGATCTATTCCATCACGACGTCCAGTCATGCCGACGCCCCGCGCGGAATGGAGTTCCTCTACAGCACAAACCGCCTCAACGTGGCCACCTCGCGCGCCAAGGCACTGTGCATTCTCGTGGCCACTCCGGACGTGTTCGAACCGGAATGCCGGACGCCGCGCCAGATGCAGCTCGCCAATGGCTTCTGCCGCTACCTGGAAATGGCCGATGTGGTCGATCCATAGCCGTTTCGCAGGTGGCCGTTGAAATGTGGCGACGAGGAAGAGTGTCCGGGCACTCGACGCCGCATATCAAGGCCGCCAAGATGGCGATCATGGCCGAGACGTTTGCGCACCCTGCCAACGTCGAGACGGATAGAATGGGGCTAACGCGCTAGGCTGTCGTGGCTCCCATGCCCCAGCTCCGCACAGGCCAGGAGTCCTCTCTTTCCTCCTCCACGGTGAAATAGAAGTCCTTGAACCGCCGGGCTTCGATGCGTGGCAGCATGTCCGAAAACTGCGCCCTGGTGACTTGGAGGGAGAGGCTCAGCGACGGCAGGCGATCGGCCGGGAAGAGCGTGCCCGCGTCGGGGAACTCCGTCTTCAAGGGCGTGGGCGCCATAATCATGACGATGCCCGGCCACCGGAACGCCGCGTCCGGCATGATGAGGGTGGCGGGAAGAATGACATAGGTGAACTCGACCGACTGACGGGGTGGGCCTGGCTGGACCACCTGGCCGAAGTTGACGCTGGCCGGGGCTACGATCTCGCCGCGCCACTCGCCCGCCACGATCGGCGGCAACCTGAGACGGTCGCCCTTCTTGCGGACGGTCATTCGGCAGGCGTGGCGCCAGGAAGCGAGGCAATATCGATACCCGCTGCCTCCAGCCTGCGCCTGGCTGCCGCGACGACCTCCGCACTAAACTGCGGCGCGTGCCGCAGGACGATGGCTTCGCCGGTCAGCTCCGGCATGTTCCGCTCCAGCAGCATGTCAAAGCCGTCGGTGCTTTTGGCGCTCGTGGCCCAGTCTTGAAGGGTCTGGACCACGCCCGCCCTTGCGACTTTCTGCCTTGTTCGCGCGAGCCGGGTCGTCTTTCCCCGCTCTTCGGACAGGACATGTTCGAAGGCATGTATCGTCTGCCAGAAATCATGCTCCACGGTCCCCGGCTTCTCCTTGGGCAGGACCGAAACCAGCTTGCGGAAAGCCGCGTCGGCGACGCCCGGCTCACCCTTGTCCCTGGCGTTCCTGATCCACGATCTCAGCTTTTCGGGATCATTGCAGTTTTCGATCAGTCCCAGGATCTTCGCGATGTCGCTCATGCGGTCCTCCCTTTAGCCCCTGGCCAGAAGGCCTTTCTTGCCCACCACAGTCACTGCGAGGGATCCGAGGTAGCTTCCAATTTGCGGCCCAGCAAAATCAAGTGGCCTAGCTTAAAATGTGCCCGTTGGCATATGGCTTTGATCGACCATGCGTTCGGTCATATATGCTTACCGGAAAGCATGGGAATGCGGTATGCTCAAAGCAAGCTTGGCACTTAAAGCTTTCATCGACGAAACGATCCAAAAAGGGCGGGAGAAACGATATATCCCGACAGTCTTCATAGGGATGCGTCAACAGCTAGGCACTATCCCTGCTATATCGAGGCTCGCCCGAAGCGGCGACATCCAGAGCGGCTTCAAGCGCCTTCACAAGCTCAACCTGCTTGATTGGACGATTGAGGCAGCCGTCGAGAAGTTCCCTGACGAGTTTACTGGCGATGATCTCGAATGCGCCGCGTTCCGACTGCGTGAGGCGCGAAAGGAAGATCATTGAATGCCAATCGGGCGCCCTGGAGGCCAGGAGCGCCCGCCTGAAGCGTCTCCCGAGCCCTTCCTTGTGTGTTCACCTCCGGGGTGCCGTCACACACCAGCCCCTAATCGGCAACAGCGACGGTCCTGACGGGCAACGAAACGAGTCTGCTCTTTGGCCAAGCCGCGCACAACCCGAGCACTACCAACCTAGCTGCCGGGGTTTTCCAAGGCCTTAGATGACAAGCGCAGCTGTTGCCGGTACGCAAGCGCGACCGTGTGGCAGCGACCGTTTCAGCCCATATACCCGTCGGTCGGCTATTCCCCTCCTGTGGGTTTTGAATGGTCGCTTGAGGTTTCCCGAGCCGGCCGTTGGTTCCAAGGCACTTAAGGTTTCGAGTGTCCGTCCCACGGCCAACAGAGCTGCGGTCGGCGGATTTGAGCAGATACACGATCACTCCATGATACGCTTAGGTGGCCCTTGTACCGCCTTCAGCCGTCGTCCCTTCGGTCCCCCAGATGCCGCGACTTCGCGTCCGCGTAAGCTGGTTTCCCTGTCGGCTCTGTTCATGGCGCGCCACCTATCGAAGTTATCCTTCGCCCTATCGCTAAGGAGCGAAGCGAAAAAGCCTTTGTCTCCTGCGTAGAGGCAGTGCCGCATGACAGTAAAGGGATTGAGCGTCCCACCATCTGGTCGTTCCTCGAAGTCGGCTTTGTAGCGGCGGACCTCGCCGATGGTCTCGCGCAAATAGAAGTTGAACTCGCCGCGACTGATATCGGGCTTCAGCTTGATGACCTGTTGCGTGAAGCCGTCGACTTTGTGCGCTTCGAAATCGACCCCTGGAAAGAAGTGCTTCGCGATGCGCAGCAGGCTGAAGGCGTTCAACGGGGCATAGTTGTGTGGTGGCGCTGCCGCGGCGGTTTCGATTTCGATTCGCGGACTCGCTGATTCCTCCTCAATTTCCGCATAAGGCGTATCGGCGCGTTCGATCTCCTTGGCCGTTTCGTCGCGAATGGCGCGAAACTCGCGATCCGCGAGTTCGAACAGGGCTGCGAGCGTGTTGATACGCCGCTTTAGTCCATTCGGAATCGACTTCTTGTACTTGATCTTGTGGTCCAGAACGCTCCAAGAGTCCTGCACCACGGTCCGGATCTGTAGCTCGAACGGATACTGCGCGTATCCGGCATATTCCTTAAGGGTTCTTCGCCCCTCGCTAAGGCGCAAGTCGAGATGCAGGCCCTTGTAGCCGAAGGCGTCGGCCGTCTCCTCCATCTGGGCTGTCTTGTCGGTAACGCCGAGTACCTCAAACTCTTCCTCAACAAGCGCCTTCACGCGCTCGACGTCGTCCTCGTAGAAGCAGATCACGCGCAGGCCGATAAGGTCTGAGACGTGGTTGCGGATGGCATAGGGCGTTTCAGAACTCTCGAGCGCGGTTAGATATTTCAAGCGGAACTTGCTCAGGCATTCGTCACGGTCCTTGATCCGGCGTTCGACCTTGGCGCCGGCGATTACCGCGTCGGTGGCGAGCAGGGATCGTATCAAGGTATGAAAGGCGCTGGCGGCCGCCTCCATCGCGTCCCACGACGAGTCATAGAACTCATGAAAAGCCGCCTTCTCAATCTCGTAGTCCAGCGACGCCATCGGATCCCCCAAACTTCCCAGAACGGCCATAAGGGTCGCGATGGCCACCGCGGCCACAGACTAAATCAACGCGCGATCTTCGCCAACACTAGGCTCGATCCGTTCCATGCCGTTGCAACACCCCCCACGCTCCCTAGATCTTAGCAGACCGTGTGAGGTGCGGTCCGCGGGAGGGGCTTCAAGTGACGGATTTGGACGAAATCGCCGGCGTGGTGCCGGATACTGGCGCCGCGCGCCCAGCGCGGGCCGCCTCCGCGCGGGTGCCACCCCATAGCGCGCTTCCGCCGATCGACGAACCCGAATATGTGCCACCGGATTTCAGCGCGAATCGTCAAATCCGGATCGGCTCGAGCTTCATCGAGCAATTCGTAGCCGGCCACGACGCCGGCGACGTCTTGCGCGAACTGGTACAGAACGAGTTCGACGGCGGCGGTCGTGCATTGACGCTCACCTTTGGCAGCCGTTCGCTCGAGGTCGTCGGAACCGGCAGGACCATAGATACCAAGGGTTGGGAGCGGCTCTCAGTCATCGTCGGCACAGGCAATGTCATGGGCGGCGGGCACGGCGAGGTCGTGGCTCCCAAGGAGAATGGGATTGGCTCGAAGAATTTCGGACTGCGTTCACTCTTCCGCTTCGGCGAAGCCATCCATGTGCGATCCAGCGGCAAGGTCGCATTGCTGGATGTCCAGACGCAGGAAACCGCGCAGGCGGCGGACCCGGCCTGGCGTGGCGAGAAGGGTGTGCGAATCCATGTGCCCTATCGGCGGACTTCGACCGACAGGCTCGAGGCTTTCACAGTCGAGCGTGAGGAGCATTCTCTCGGCTTGATGGCGGCGGGTATGTCCGACACGCTGGTCAAGTTGGCGCTTACGGGCCAGAAGCGGGGCCTACGCGAGGTCCAAGTCCACTCGATCCGCACTGGACGGACGCTGCTCTGGAAACAAGATGCAACCACTGGCCGCTGCCGCGCACCTGGCACGACGATGGTCGCTCGCAAAGGCCGGCTCGTCGATGGCATCGATAAGGCCACGGCGTTTCAAGAGGAAGAATTCTCGCGGTCGGTCGCGATCCCACCTGAACACGCCGGCCGCTCGTTCCCGGCGTATTACCGACTTCCAAAAGGCCGCCTAAAGATCGCCGTGTCGGTTCCGATCGCCAGGCGGCGGGTCGATCTTGGTGCGGATGGCCATTTCTACTATCCGTTGAAGGCGCCCTCCTCGCGAACCGGCTGCGCCATCAGCGTAAGCGCCCCTTTCGAACTCAATACCGACCGCAGCAGTATCATAGACCATGTATGGAACGACTGGCTCATCGACCAGGCGGTCGAGCCGACCATCGACTTGCTCAAGACCGATTGGTTTGCCCGCTATGGCGCGGACGCGTTCAAGGCACTCGCGGCGGATGGGCTCGCGAGTCCAAACCGCTTCGCTACCAAGATTGCCGAGCGGCTTGCGAAGGACGCCTGCTGGCCGACCCAGGGGAAGGGCGATGACCGGTTCGCGTCGGCCGCGACGATCGTCCTGCCTACCGATGAGCAGTTTGGCGGGTTTCTCGCCGCCAATCGTTATCTTGATCCGGCGCTCGCCGCCGACCAAGGGCTGTGCGATCTCGTCGAGACCCACGGCGCGAAGCGATTCACCATCGCGTCCCTCGTCCGGCTCAGATGCGCCGGCAAGGAGGGTAAAGGCCTCGCCGCCCCTCTCGGCAAGGATGCCCAGTTCTACTACAGTGACTATCCGGCAAGGATCTCCAGCATCGACGTGCAGAAGCGTCAGGCGGCCGCGCTTTCCGCCTTTCCCCGTCGACTGACCAAACCGCTCAAGACCGACCTCGCCAGCACACCGTCGACACTCAGCTATACCGGCTCGCCGCGGCCGGCTACCGAGCTGATGATTGTCGATCCCGAGCTTTGGGACAACTGCCCCGAGCCCATGGCTAACCGTCTTCATCCGGAGCTCGCGCCGTTTAGGGCGATTTCGGGACATTGCAAGCTTTTCGACGAGGAGCGCTGGCTGATTGATGCGGCGCGACGTGCGGCGACCGCCGCTCCCGACGATCGCGAGCGCGAAACTCTCTATCGCAAACTGCTGACCCGCGAGACACCCATCAGTCGGGCGGCGCTGAGTGCGCTGCGCGCCAACCCGGTGGTCAAGAACCAGCGAGGCGAGTGGGTCTCGCCCAACGCAATGGCCAACCTGAAGCCGTCGCTCGCTCGTCTGCTCGATCCGGCGATCGACGCGCCATCTAAGGAGTTGCTGAACGCGCCCGCGCTGATTGCGCGGCTCCGCCTCCGGGAGACGCTCAACGGCGCGGACCTCCTGCGCTATGCTAGAGGGCTCTCCGATAGGCCGGGTATGGCGGACAGATTTGAGAAGCTGCTCAGCGAAAACCTTAGTCTGTTGACCGGCACGACGATTGAAGCGTTGCGCGCGATCCCCTGCCTAAAGGCGCGATCGGGCGCACTCGTCGCGCCAGCGACGTTGCACCTCGACACCGCGACCAACCGCCTCTGCGTCGGCAACGACAGCCTCATCGTTGCTGGCGCGAACGAGCTTCTCTATCGCAAGCTTAAGCTCAAGCAGGCGCCGGATTCGAAGGCGGTGCTTGATATGATCAAACTTTCCCGGGAGCAAGGCAGCGCTCCGGTCCGCCCGGACCTCCTTTACCCCGCGCTTGTTGACGCCATCAGCCGCGAGCGGCGTGCCAGGGCCGAGATCGCCGATCTGCCGATCTGCTGGGTGCGCAATGGATACGAAGCGCCTTCGGACATCCTCGTTAGCGCTCGCATCCCAGCCCCGCTCGCAGAGGCGATTCCGGTCTACCGTCATAGCGACGAGACAGGCCGTGCCTACCAGGACCTCGGGGCGCCATCGATCCCGAACGAAAGCCATTGGCAACGCTTCTTCCGGCATGTCGGAACGATCTGGGCGCAAGAGGTGCCGCTCAATCAAAACCGCCGGCGCATTCTGCTCGAGGCCTATCGGCTGCGCGGGCCCTCGGCGTTGCCGGCCGGGCTCGAGGATGTCCGCTGCCTTATCGACGATCGTTCGCGCCTGTTTACGCTGGCCGAACTGCGCGCCGGCCAGCTTGTCGAACCAGATTTCCCGGCACTTCAGCAAGCGTTGCGCGTCGCCGACAGTAAGATCGGCGTCATCGAAACGACCGACCGTTCGCGCATCTTCTATACCATGCTGGGCATCCGTCCGCTGTCCGCGATCGCGGGCGCCAGCGAGCCGGTGGTCGGGCCTTCTGGCCGCCCACCCTTCTGGTTCAAGCCCAAGCAGGGCGATCGCATCTTGGCCATGCTCCACCGGCCGCTGTTCGCGAGGGCGCTGAGCGAGGTCGCCTATCGCAATCGGCACGGGCATCAGGGCTTTGTCCCATCGGACCTGATGACTATCCAAGCACGGCTCTCCGGCGTCCGTTCGATCGCCTTCTACCAGACGCTCGATCGCCGCTACGGCGTTGGGACTGCCAGTGTACTGGTCCCCGTCCAGCTTGCCCTCAGTGGTGACCAGCTGGCGCTCATCCCGCCCAAGAACAAGTCGGCCGTCCAGCTTATGCTCGCGGAAGCGCTCGCGGAAATCGCAGGAGCGACAAGCGTCGCGACCATGCGTGGAATCGCCAACGCATTCCTGCCCCTGCTGCTTTGTGGGACACATGAGGAACTCACCGACTATCTCGATATGATGGGTATCCAGCACCGCCGGTCGGACGAGAATGATGATGGCCTCGACCTCGGTTTCGACGAGGATGACGATGTCGCGGACGATGCCGAGGAGCTGGCAGTGCGGCAAGTCTTCGACAATCTTGCTGCTAACGTCCCGAGCAACACCGAGCCGGTCGCGCCCGTCGATCCGCAACCCACTCCGGCGGCCAATCCTCCGTCACCGACACCGCCTCAGCCGGTTGCGACTTTCGAACTGCCGGATCTCGACGAGGTCTCGCTGACGGTCGCCGATACACGGGGCGCGCAGATCGAGCCGCGCGAGCCGTCAAACCGCGGTGGCGGCGGGTCGTCGGGCGGTTGGCTGCCGCCCACGCCCGAGGAGATCGCACGGGCCGGGCGTGTCGGCGAGCGCGGCGAGGCACTTGTCTACCGCATGGAAATCGAAAAGGTCCGTGCCATGGGCTTTGACGAGCCCGAGCGCTACGTTGTGTGGACTTCGCGCAGCCAGCCCGGCGCCGATCATGACATTCGTTCGATCGACGCCGAAGGCCGCCCGCGCTGGCTCGAGGTTAAGTCGACGACTGGCAGCGACGGGCGCTTCGAGTGGCCCCGGCAGGAGTTCGAGAAGGCGCTCCGCGAGCGTGAGCGCTATGAGCTCTGGAGAGTCTACCGGGTCGCCGACCGCGCGCCCACCGCCAAATGCTTCCCGAACCCGGCCAAGATGCTTGGGACGCGTCAGATCGCGCTCGAACTCGCTGGGCTTCGCGCAAACATCGAGGATATGGGCTGAACCGCTCAACCAAAGCGAGTGACCCTCAGACTGTCAATTTGGGCTTACTGCGCCTTCGGAGGCCAAAAGCGGCCAATCCGGTTTCGGGCCAAAGGCTGCCGGTCCGCAATGCGTCTGTCTCGGTCACCAACGCTGGTTGAGGGCTATCGCTTCAGGATACGAAACCTTTATGTTGCCAAGGCTCGAAGTTCGCTTCCAAGAAGCGCATTCGATTGAGATAGCGAACTTTCGGTCCCTAGGTCTGAGCCGTGTTTCTGCGTTTCCTAGGCCACAGCAATCACTTCGCAAGGTTGAAGAGTTAGGAAAACGCTGGACAACAGAAGCTTCTCTGCGAAGGCGATGGCTAAATACTGTTGACGTAGCGGTGGAGATCGGCTGTTTGTTCCTGGGGGATGAGTTTTGAATTTCAGGGTTTCCGCACGAACCATTCTGCATCTCGGTTCGGAGCTCATTAGCTCCGATGGGGTGGCATTCTACGAATTGATCAAGAATTCGTTAGACGCTGGTGCCAACGAAATAAAGATTGACGTCCTTTACCGCCTTGATTTTGCGACTTATTCGAAGGTGCTCCGCGAGCTTGGCGAAGATCGGGAAGTCCCCGAGACCGTCCGGCGCAGAGAGCGAGAAGGGTCTCGGCGCCGTCGCTGGCAGCAGCTCAGAGAGGTCGCCCTTGGAGCACTTGTGCGAAGTGCACCTGAGGTCGAGGAGCTTGAGGCCAAGCTACGAGCGGCGGACAGTCGCCATGAGTTCGTTGATGCCCTTCGCGACGCTAACCGTATCGACGTGGAAGACGACGGAATTGGCATGTCGATGTCAATTCTCGAAGGCGTCTATCTGACCATAGGAACGTCATACCGGGCCGATCAAAAACGCCAGCGAGAGGATGTAGACGATCAGCAAATCATCCTTGGCGAGAAGGGTCTTGGCCGCCTGTCAGCTATGCGGCTAGGCGACCGATTGCTGGTGATTACAGGTCGGGAAGGTGCGGTCCACTGGAACCAGCTGGAGATCGACTGGAACGACTTTGCGGACGCAGCCAATGCCGATCTCGAAAGCGTCAGTGTGGTGCCCGAGGTTGGCAATGCCAAACAACCCAATGAGGAGGGCACGCTGATCCGCATTTCGGCTCTGCGCGCAGAATGGTCGATTGAAAAGCTCGAGAAGCTGGCCGTGGAACACTTTTCGAAGCTTTCTGATCCGTTTAGCCCTCGTAGCCAGCCGCCTTTGATGCTTCGTTTCAATGACAGTCAGATTCAGATCCCAAGGTTTGCAGAGTTCCTGCTCGAGCACGCCCACGGGCATTTCACGGCTAATCTGGACACTTCGGAAGAAGATGAGCCTACCGTCGACGGGCAGATGGAATACCGGCTGCGGGGTCGCAGACGACGCCTTCGACTCTCAACTCTTGAACTCAACACTCTTACCGGTGTGGATCCCACCGTCATCGAGCGTATCGGCCCGTTTGAGCTACAGCTTTATTGGTTCAATCGACGCATTCTCTCGAAGATCGACGGTATTGGCAGCCTGGCAGTGGTGCGACGCATCCTGGCCGAATGGGCAGGGGGCGTGGCTGTTTATCGCGACGGATATCGGGTCAATCCCTATGGCGGTCAGAATGATGACTGGCTCGACCTCGATCGCGACGCGTTTTCTACAAGTGGCTTCAAGCTGAACCGAGGCCAAGTAATTGGGCGGGTCAACATCTCCCAGCGGTCTAACCCCCTTTTGATTGATCAGACAAATCGCGAGGGACTAAAGGACAATCCTGAAAAGGTGGCTTTTGTAAAAGTGGTAGCTAGTGTTGTGGAACTCTACCGCCGATACCTCAATGAAATCGACCTAGAGTTTGACAGAGCCCGACGGATCACGGCGTCCGAAGCGCTGGATAGATTCCAGGCCGAAGATGAACGACTGGGCGTTCTTATGCCATTGCTCAACGACGCCCTCGATAAGACTTCTGAAGGACGAAGGCTGAAGTCCAGACTTAAAGAGACTCTGGTGCAGCTTCGCACTGCGGCAGAGCAGGTTCAACTGGCGGCAGGAGCTCAGGATAATGAGCGCAACCGTGTACTTCATCTCGCCAGTGTCGGTCTTATGATCGAAAGCCTAGCCCACGAATTGTATCGTGCCACCGCTGCCGGCCTGGACACCATCTCCCAAGCTCGCAGGTCGCGGGACGCCGGGAATACCCTAGTGTCCCTCCGCGTCCTGGATGCCCAACTTCGCACCCTGCAGAAACGGCTCAAAGTGCTTGATCCGCTCAGCACTAATGCGAGACAGACCCGCGAGGAATTCGAACTCGTGGGATGGGTCGAAGATATTGTGCTCGGGTTCGCAAGCCGAAACGAGAGCACCCGTATCGAGGTCGATGTAACGGTCCTACCCCCAGGGGGCCGTCTGCAGGTTCATGCGGTCAAAGGTATGTTCGTTCAGGTTCTTGAGAACTTGATGAGCAATTCGGTCTACTGGATCGTAGCCCAACGCAAAGAGCAGGAACGCGTAGGCTTGATAGGAGATTCCGAAGAGGCGATCGGCCACATCTCGGTCGAAGTGGACGTTCGACGCCGGCGGATCGTTCTGACAGATGACGGTCCCGGAATCCCAGAGGAGCGGCGCGAGACAGTCTTCCAACCGTTCTTCACGACCAAGAAACAAAAACAGGGCAAGGGACTGGGCCTCTATATAGCGCGCGAGATTGCCGAGTATCACGGCGGTACGCTGACTTTGGGCGAAGTCGACGAGGACGGTCAGATTCATTCCGTGATTTTCGAGATTGGCGGTAACGATGCCTAAAACGATCAAGGACACTGATAATAAGCCTAAACCGGTCGTTTCGACCCTTGCACCGGAACCGGACACTGTGGCCGTGGCTCAGGCCACGGTGGCACCCGCGGCAACAGCCAACACACCTTCGCCAGCAGCGCCCGCAACAGCCGCGCACCAAATGCAGCCGGTCGTCGAACCGCAACCTCCCTCGCCGTGGAGCACACTTCGCGTGGCCCTTATTGACGATGCAATGGTTGCGCCGATGATCGGAAGGGTGCCGGAAGGCGAGAGGAAGGCCATTGAGGACCTGTTGACTGGCGACGCCGACGTAACCTTAGACCTATCAAAGTTGGGCGTGACCAAGGACCGCGACGTCAATGCTCGACTCCTGGCGATTGCTACCCACGAGAGCACAACACTCTCGCTTGCACGGCTCAACGATGCCTCAAGCGCCGCCTTTTCCATGACAGACCAGCATCGATCATTCTTGCAGCTAAAGCGCTTGCTGGAGAGCGAGGTCGCTGAAGTCAGGATCTGCGATCCGACCACCGCCATGCCCGACCTCTCGGCATACGACTTGATCCTGCTGGACTATTTTCTGGAACCCGGTGTCGATACTGGCGACTTAGCTACTGAACTCGCTAAGACGATCCAAACTCAAAAGAACCGGAAACCCGATCAGCAGATCGTCCTCATGTCGTCCCTGGATAAGCAAGTTCGCGAGTTGCGGCTTCGGTTTCGTGAGGACGCTGGCATCGCCGGTGCCGCTTTCGCTTTCATTGGTAAACCTGATCTTGACGAGCGATGGAAGGTCAAGGCGCACCTAGGGATGCTCGACCGGGCACGTCCTTATGCGCCGGCCTTCGTCGACTATCGTTCGGGACTCGAGACCGCTCTAACCCGCGCGCAGAGGGGACTTCTTGCTCTAGTCGACGATCTTGATATTGGCGATTACGCCTTTCTCCAGCATCGAGCACTCATGAAGGACGGGCATCCGCTCGGAGACTATCTTTTTTGGCTCCTTTCGTCGCAGCTCACCGCACTGGCGTTCGAACAGGATGACATGCGCCAGAAGCAATTCCAACTCGACAAGCTCGAATTTGTGGGCGGGCCGTTTGCAGCGACCGAGCCGTCTACGGTTGTCGCCGAATTCCTGAACAGCGCACTTGTTTCGCAGCGCGTGGGTCCGCTTGCACCTCACCCTCGCGCCAAACCTGATACCGACTACGCCAAGGTGCCTCTGGTGCAACTAGGAGATGTTTTCCTGGACGCCGGTCGAACAAAGGCCGTCGTTGTTATGAGCGCGGACTGCGATCTAGCGTTCTCACCAACAAAAGAGCGCGAGCCGGATCCTGAAACTCCCGTCATGCTCGTTCCCGGCCAGCCAATCTTGCGCAAGGACGCAAAGGAAGACCACGGCCAGATCACAAGCGGCCTACTACACGAGAACGAAGTCTACAGCATTGTCTGGGACGTCTCCAAGTACCGCTCCGTTGAGCTTGGGCAGCTAGAGAAGTGGCTGAAAGACAAGGGCTTCGACGTCGGCAATCGGGACCGATTGCGTCCTCTTTTCGGACTCAAACTTCAGCAAGAATTTGGCGCGCACATATTGAGAGTAGGCCCACCACTTATGCCGCCTACGACTTACAAAGCGAGCGGAACCATGTTCCTCTGCTTCGAAGAAAAATGCGAGAAGCTCGATGGGTTCGATGTTGAAGAGCTTATGATCACACGAATGGGGCAATCGCCCATGCTTCATATAAGGCCGCCCGTTGCCGGCATGCTCAAGAAAGCCTGTGAAGTGCTCCTGGCCGAACTTGAGGTCCATTCCCAGGGAAAGAACAATAAGGATCGCGCAAATGCGGAAAAAAAGATTCAGTCACTTCAGGCCCAAATCGCGAATGATGCCGCTTGGATAGCTCTGTTGGACGGAGTTGAACTTAACGTTACCGGTAAGGTTAAGTTGCAAGCTCCGGTCGGATTTGTTCTTGGCACGGAATGGACCGAGAAGCGACCGAGTGTTGTCCTCCAAATTATTGAAGCAACATCGGCGAAAAAGACTTCGCACGATGTGCGCGACACGGACTCTTCAAAGACCGAATCGAAAGCTGTGGCGGTTACCGAGGCTTAGTTGAGGGCGCCCTCGACATCTTTCGACCGCACATGGTTGTTCGAAGGAGGCGGACGATCGACATTTGACTTTGTTCGTCATGCTTGGGGCGGGACTTCACCCGGTCCGACCCAAAGCAAATTGGTGTCGATTCACTTTCTCAATCCTTTAAAACTGCAAGCACTTGCTCGCTGACCTGAACAATCCATCAGGCACTTGTCGGCTAGATCGAACAAACAAGACATCCGTCACGCAGATGGCTGTCGTCTTCAATCTCGAGGCCGCCCAGAGTCTCTACCAAACACAGATTCTTACGCTTTGCCTTTTTCCGGGCTTGCGAAACCTCCCAGTCCGATTTGATCCTCGCCATCCGATCCGGTCGAGCCAAGTCACGCAGCGACTCGCTCTGGCACCAATAGAACTGATCGCCGAACTGCACCGATTTCTCTTCATATTCCATCGCCAGCTTAAACAGGTCCGGGTGGGTTTCAAGCAATCGGACCCACTCGATCTTTTGCTGGTAGAAACAGAAATAGCAGCCAGATCGCGACCGACCCCAATTCATGTATGGAGGGAGCCCGAGGCCCGAGTCCTCTAAGATGCGTATGATATCTGCCCTTACGAGCCCGTCGTCTTGAAATGGATACACCGCCAGTATGTTGGGCTTCGTGCTTATGTAGCCAGTGCGGTTCTCGTCGGCGCGTAAGCCAACATAGTTGATAACCGGTCCGTCGCCCACATAGGCCTCAAAGGGCTTCAGTTTCAGCATCTTCGTGCACCAGCGGCGGTGGTTCGAGGGCAGCATCCCACGATACACCGCCAGCCAATGATCGAAGCTATCGACTGGGGTCGTCCTTGCGACCTGCTTGCCGAGGATCGCTTCCAAACGAGCGATATAGTCGTAGGTTTCGGGCAACTCCTTGTCGGTATCGTGAAATATGTACTCGATCTGCGGAACGCGATCGCGGAGGTAAATTGCCAAGGCTGCACTATCTTTGCCACCCGACAAGCTCAGAATGTGCCGCGGCTCGACATCACCAAAAGTGGAATGGATTTTCGCGACATAGGACATTGTCATTCTGAAAATCCTGACTTCTTGGCCATCTCTGCCGACCCGCGCTCTGCGCCAGCCGTAGGCTTTTCGAGCTCTAACCAGAGCATCTTCGTGAGGATCTGGATTCGCCGTACCTCTCCCTGTGGAAGTCGCTCGACCAGACTTTGCATTGCTCGTCGGTCACTGTCGTCTAATTCTATCGGATGCAGAACCCTGACCAAATCGGTGCCGTCGCCTCTGGTGAGATTGAGTCTGACGGCATCCATCTGAGGCTTGGAATCCGGATTGCTGAATGCTGCGCCTTCCACCTTTGCAAAGATCTCGGACAACGCTCCTATTTCCTCGCCAAAGCGGGCTTCGTCTCCAGGTACCCACCGCGCGGGTGGACGCGACACGACGAAGCTTGCCAGTGACTCTGCCCAAGCTTCATCTGATAAACCAGGGTCTCTTAGCCGCAGCGCGAATGCTCGCAGTCTAGGTTCACGGGCAGCCAACGAAACGCGCGCAGCACGGGAGGCGAGGGCTGCCCGGTCAAACTCGTCGGGACCTTGGCCAACTGCTTCTGCGACGCGCCGCATTATACGCTCGAGCAGCCCTGAATAAGCATTTTGCAAATCGTTGGTGGCTTCATTCAACTGCCCGACGAAACGTTCGGCCGCGGAAATGGGAGCTTCCTCGCCAATGTCAAACGGTGACAGGCCGCATGCAGACGGCAGATCCTTGAACAACAGTGTCGCGGGCTCACGAGCAGCCAACAAAGCATCCCTTACAGCCATCGCCGCCGGCGAAAGTGCCCGAGCTTTGCGCGTGTATTCGGGCAACTTCGCTGCGAATAGGCACAATTCCTGGACGACGTCCAATAGAACAGGCTTGCGGTTCTGAATGCCTCTCGCGAAGATCTCAGCAAGCCGCGCGAAGACGTCGGATCTGACACCCTCGACGCTACAGTGTTGTAGTTCGAACGTACCGGGTGATTTCGTCAGACGGAGAAAATCCATCGAGCCGAACCGGGGTAGGAATGTGCCGTCTTCATAGACGGCGAGTTCGTGTCCATGAACTTTCATCACTAACGCCAACAGGAGTAATGCGACGCCGTCTCGAACCCCGAAAGCGCCTCCCTTGATGTCGGCCAATATGTTTGGAACCGATACTCGATGTCCCTTGCCGGCCTTGATGAGGCTGTAAATCCGCACAAGCGCGGGTCGGAGGTTAAGCGGATCAGCACGATCTTTAGGAATCACCAGCTGATAGCGACCATCGTTCTCCGCGTGAATGAGACCTCGCTGGAGTACCGATAGATACATCGACTTTTCGGGTGGCGCCTTCCGTTCGTCTATTCCAAGAAGTGGCTTGTCGGAGGCATTAAAGACGCCTTCGATCAGACGCATTCTTGCCGACGCTGCCGCACTGCTCAGCGAGTTTCGGTTCAGGAGTTCGTTTGTGATCTGCGGTGCATCAACGAACAGATTGTCGTACAAGGACGACAGCGCATCCGGCAGGCCATTGTTCAATTCGAGTGGTTTACCGAGATGAAACCAAGCGACCTTTCCAGGAGCGTTTCTCGTCATGCCAGCCATTTCGCGGAAGTGGGCCTCGAGCGTCTGGGTCGCGCGGGTAAGCTGTCGAGAAACTTCAGCGGCAGCATAATCGTCTGCGGCGAGCTCAGGGGTATTTTCTTCGATCCATCGCCAGAGCTTCACATCAAGAAGATCGGGAGCAAGATGCCATAGCGGTTCGACGACACCCACCAATACAGCTTTGGCGCTTTTGGTCGACGTGCCTCGCGCACCATCTTTCGCCAGATTTTGCTGCTCGACGGTGTCTGCAAGAGCAAGGACAACCAATCCGTCAGCATCGGTTGGTAGCTGGGCCACTTTCTCGATATTCTCGGCATGGGCATAGCGCACCTCGGAATATCGCATTGTGCCGTGCTCCAGATAATGACGACGTGCCAATATCATCTTCGGCTCAAGAATCTGTGTGAGGTGTGGGCTCACGGCCTCTATAGACCCAACAGCGCGGCGCGCGTTTTGCATTGCGGCATGCAAATTAACGCTCGTATTCGGCCAGAGCCGATAGCCGCCACGGTCTCCCCTTTTGAACAAGAGGCCAACATCCATGAGCCGCTGGAGCCCGCTCTCGATGTGGGCAGATCTTGTGGTGGAAAAACAGGCGGCAACTGCCCGGCCATTTGGAATCAAGTCATCCGCGTCGAGCAGATTCAAGATGCCGACAGCCTTGAGCAGCCTCCGTTCAAGTGGGCTCACATCGACTGCGGCATCAATGGTCGCAACGATGCGCAGCCAATTGCTCTGATAGTTCCCGCCCGATAGACGGTGTCCAAATGCTGCGCGGACGTAATTGTAGAAATCGGCGAGGTCGTACCAGGCAAACCCGTTCTGTGTCGCATGCGCGAACGCTTGCAGTCCGAACGGCTCTGAGGACAATAAAAAGCCGAACAGCGATCGTTCGCTTTGCCCGAATTGGGCAAAGAAGCGAACCAGGGGAGGCAAAAGGGTAGGATGGACGGGGTAAAGCTTGGCCGCGTCCATCGTCAACGCTTCAGTCGTCGCGCCGCTCAACCAGCCCATTGAGCTTGTAGCCTTTGCGGCATGAGCTGCCTCGACGATGATGGATTTAGGGATGGAATCTTGATCTATCCCCAAAGCGCCCGATACAAGAGCAGCCGTGTGAACGAGGGGCTGATCGAAAACGATCTCCTCGAAGCGCCCGGCTACCTTGTCCCACTCATGACGAAGCAACGCCGGCAGGCGGTCACTATAGGCCTGAAATCCCTGATGAAGTAGGCCCAAGAGAACGAAGGGACGGGTCCCGCTCCTAGAGGACTGCTCTGCAAGCCGCTGCAGCACAAACACGTCCTCACGGTCCGGATTCATGGCTGCGAATTCGAGCAGTTTTCCAAGTTCGTCGATGATGATCAATAGCCCGAGGCCGCGCTCGGCCGCCAAAGATCGCAGCGCGTCGATCAGGTCCTCAAGGGACGCGACCGTGCCGACTGCTTCACAGGCCAGCAAGGCTTTATCGATTGACACTGAGCGCTGCGGACGCTTTTCAGACAGCAGAATTCCGAGGCTTTCCCGCACACCCCGGGCAACAGCCTGCACTATCCCCTCACGGCCCCCAGTGATCAGAATCGGGAGAAACGTAGAGAATTTGCCAACATCCACAGGCCAACCGATAGAATCCGCTATCCTGGCCGTGTCTTCTGAATTGGAGCCAGCCATTAAATGCGCGAGCGCTAGCGCAAAAGAAGATTTGCCGACGCCGTAATCGCCCGTAATGCGCCATGCTCGGCGTGTTGATCCCTCACGCAGACCATCTGCTATCCGTGTAAGCGCGACCGCCATAGGTGGAGTAACCATGTAGCTCTCCAGCGCTTTGGGATCGTGAAAATCCTTCTCTAACTGCACGGAACGGAGGAACCGTCCCGGCACATTGAACAGGTCGGCGATCGTCGATCCGGGCTTACGCATGGAAGGCAGCCTCCCTGTAGATTTTCGAGATGGCCGGAAGATCCGACTTTTCGCGGCGCCTAAGAAGCCCCTGCACTGCAGAAGGCTGGTAGGTGAAGGCCGATCCACTCCGGCGAGATGCCTCCTCCAGGCGTACGCGAACGTCTTCCTCAGGCAACTTGAAGACCTGCCCGGGAGAATTGGGTGCAGAGAGCACACTTCTGAATGTCAATGTCTGCTCCCCGGGACTGTAACGTTTCCAGAAATCCAACACGCAATGTTCAAACATTGCAGCGGTGATCTCTGGCTTCTGTTCTCGTCGAAACGAGTAGACCGTCTCCCATCGACCGGCGTCGTTCTTGCGCTCGCCTGAGGGTACTAGCAGGCGGAGATCGACCAAGGGACCATCCAAGGAATCTTCGATGCCGATCTTGCCGGTTTTTCCACTGTGATAGGTATGAATGAACACATCCAGATGCTGCCCAAGCGTCACTTCGGAATGCTTATGACCCATCTTCGTCGACTGTCTCGCAAAGGAGGCCAAGGCCTCCGAGCGGGTGAACTCGGGATACGGCCATTGGCCGATCATATGTTGCCAGGCAAACAGGGGTGGCGATGCTTGCGACGAGAGACTCCAGTGCAGAAGCCATAGGGTCTTGGGGTCCTCGAGATAGGGGTCAAAGCCGTTGTTTCCGAAGATGGCTTGTCCAAAATCGGTCGGCGCGTGCTCCCGAGCGCCGGTGGGTTTGGCGATACCCATAGCGTCGACCCAAAAGCGGAGCGATCGCACCATGTTCTTGCCTATCCCAAGCTCGACCATCGCCGCGTCCTCATCGAAGAGAATCTGAGGATTGGCAGAAACTGCCCGGTATGCCTTCGGAAGCCAGGCGTATCGGCAGGCGAAAGACTCGTGCCCAGAAAAGCGGAAAGTCTGAACCTGGTGCGATGCCGCTGGTGCTTCAGTCATTCTTGTCTCCTGACGGCAAAATCGCGTACCTCCGTTATTGCCGTAGCGACCGCCTCAGCGGCACAATCGATGTCAGCTTCGGTTGTCTGTCGACCAAGTCCAATTCGCAAGCAGCTATCGAGCAATTCCTCCGACAAGCCCATGGCCCTCAACACGTGAGAGGGGCTTTGAGCACCGGAGTTGCAGGCAGATCCGGTGGAGAGCGCGACGGCGTCCCTCAGTCTGGCGATAACGACGTCGTTTGCTGCGCCGGGCACAGAAAAATTCAGATTGTTGGGAAGGCGGTTTCCGATTTCGCCGTTGATCGCCATGCCCGGCAACCTCCGAAGGAGTACTGCCTGCAATCGATCTCGCAGCACAGACAGCCTGATGTTCTCGGCTTCTCCCTCCAGCGTCATCAGTCTGCATGCCTCACCAAGTCCGGCTATTCCGGGCACATTGGGAGTTGCCCTGTGAGATGTCGCGAGCCCGTAGACCTCGGCTGGAGCGAAAATCGGCGAGATCAAGGCCCCGACCCCCTTTGGTCCATTGAGCTTATGTCCGCTCAACGCCAGATAGTCGATTTCGCTATCCAAACAGCTGAGACCCATGCGACCCGCACCCTGTGTGGCGTCGACCAGTATGGTGGCCCCGGCGTCATGCACCAATTTGGAAATCGCGGGTATTGGGTAAAGCGTACCGACCTCGTTGTTGGCGGCCATAACACAGACCAATTCAACACCAGCATGAAGCGCACTTTCCAGGCTTGGCAAGACGATCTGGGCAGCTTCATCGACGTCGATCCAGGTGATTTCCACCAGCTGCAGGCGCTCTGCGTGGATCAGAGTGTCTATGACCGCACGATGTTCTACACGGCTGAGTGCGACACTGAGAGGTACTTTCCTGTTCACCCCGATTGCGTGCGAAATCGCTAGATGAATTGCCTCCGTCGAGCCCGAGGTGAAATGGACATGCTGGGGCTCGGCATCTACCAGATGGGCAACAGCGGTACGAGCCTGCTCGACAACCAACGCGGCGGCGTTGCCAATGGTATGTTCGACGCTGTTGGCGTTGCCATAGACCTCCGACATTACCTGCATAACCAGCTGCGCTACGCGGTGATCGATCGGCGTAGTGGCGTGATGGTCAAGGTAGATCATCGATCGAACCTTCGGAGCTTGTGCGGTGTGCAATTGTGGCTCGGGCCTATTCATGGATTACCACTCTCAGAGCGCCGTCTTGATCAATCACGGGTCCGTACAGGTGAATTTCGACCGTACAGCCCAGCGCTGTAAGCCAACGTGCCAATTGGTCGATGCTGATGCTATCGACCCTGCCGGCCATCACCTTCGACATTGTTGGTTGGTCTGTACGGCATAACTTCGCGGCGTCTGTCTGACTGAGTTCTCGTCGGGCGACGGTGGAAGTTAGAGCACTACGAAGTTCGTCGCGCGCCGCTTTGCTTGAGCCACGCAAATTGATGGTGTCGCTTTTGCCCTCTCGGATCATCCGACGCGGATGCGTAGCCGCCACGCGATTTGTCCCCACATTTCGAATCGTCAAGGCGGACTTTATGGAAAATTTCCCATAGAGATAGACCCAGTCACAATTTGAAGCCGTTTTGAATCGTTTTATGACGAAGTCTGGCCCATCGAAGACGCTTGGATACGATCACAATTGTTCGGCAGGGCCGCGAAGTGACTGATGCGCAGACCTTGCAATTCTACCGCCGCAACGCTGCAAGCTACGCAGCTGAGACCTCCAAACGTTCGATGGCCGCAGCAATCGACCGATTCTCGGCCTTTCTGAGATCGAAGGCCAGTGTTGTCGACATCGGCTGCGGAGGAGGGCGAGACCTAAGAGTTCTCCGCCAGCAGGGGTTCAATGCAGTTGGTCTCGACGCATCTGCCGAATTGGGGGCGATAGCGACCGAATTTTCCGGATGCCCCGTTGTCATTGCCGATATGAGGGTGATGCCGTTCGCGGCGGCCAGCTTTGAGGCGGCATGGGCAGCGGCCTCACTTCTCCATGTCGATCCCGAGGATGTCTCAACTGCACTTGAAGAAATCAGGCGTGTGTTAACGCCCAGCGGGCATTTTTTCAGTTCGATCAAGCAGGGCGCTGGCCAAAGGCGTGAAGCGGATGGAAGGCTTTTCACGTATTTTTCGCCAGCTGAGTGGAGTGCAATGCTAGAGGCATCCGGCTTTTTGATCGTCGACGGGGCCAGCACTGCCGCCGATCCCCAGACATCCGGCAATCGATGGTTCAACACCATCGCGAAGCGAGCTTAGAGCCCCATGCGGTTATTGATTTTGCTGCCATTGATGTGGCTTTCCGCTGCCGGTGCGCAGCCTGCCAATAGCCCGCCTGCTGTTCAGCCTGGCACGAAACAGGAAGAGGTCAACCTGACAAGTGAACCTCCGATCGTTGTTCGTGTCGAACAAGCTGCTCCTTTTGAAATGGCGAGCCCACCAAAAAGCTGGTGGGAACCATACGCTCAGCCAGCAATCTCAGGTTTCGCCGCGCTGCTTGGCGCGGCAGTCGGCGGACTCATCGCCAAGTGGAATGCATCGGCCGCCAACAACCAACGGGCGAACGAGATCGAGATCGCGCAAATCCAAAGCAAGCTAAACGACTTCTATGGGCGCTTCCGCCTAGTTTCAGAAGAAAACAAACTTATTTCGATGGAATTTAAGACGCGTCACGGAGGTGACAGCTTCCGGACCCTTCTCGCCCTTCTTGACCCGAAGTGGCTAAAGGGCCTGTCGCCGGCAGACGAGACCATCGTCGCGAGAATGGTAGAGAACGGCCTCATATTGAGAACATTGGTCCGCGATAAGGCGGGTCTCGTAGATCCGGCCATATCACCCTATTTGGCGAAAGTTTCAGCGCATTTTTCAATGCTCGAACTAGCCTATAAGGGAGAACTTGAAAATGACCCAGAAAGGTTCAAGCAATATGTCTATCCAGAAAAACTGGATGGGGTTTTGGATATTGAGATGAAAAGGCTGGCAGGCCGCATTGCGCTACTTCTCGCGAAAAGTGGTAAACGCCACAAAGCCATCTCTCCTCTTATGATTCCAAACAAGCTACAGCTCTAAACCAAACCGGCCAATTCAGTACGGAGAATGCCGGGCGCCGTTTCCGCCCAACACAAACACCTACGAATTCACGCGGCATAATTCTCAGCGAGGTTCCGCTGCCAGACCGGCACGATTTGGAAGTTTGGTGCAATTAGATGTTAGTCAGTAAATTCTTCTCGACACATGCCCAGTAACTTGGCCTAACCAAGCAGGGGAGCGCAGGGGGGCGCATGGCAGGACTAGGTGAGCGTTGGGTACGGTTCCTCCGATTGTACGGGCCGACCCCTCGAAACGAGAATATGTATGACGAGCACATCCAGCGTTCGGCGAAGCGGCTGGGTGTGCGGCCTATTGCGTTCGAGCACCCAGTCGAGACCCAGATTCTTGAACTGCTACGGCCTGGAACCGAACGGGCGCGCTGCATCATTCTCACCGGGACAGCCGGGGACGGAAAGAGCCGCCTTTGCGGCCACGCGTGGGCAGCGCTAGGTGGCGACAAGCAGATCTGGAGCGCCGACGAAGTCTATTACGAAATGAGCGCTGTGATAGCCGGCCGGGTGCGGATCGTAGGCATCATTCGCGATCTCACTAAGCTGTCCAAGGACGGCCCGTTCGGAACCTATCCGGAGAAGCACAGCCTTCTAGCTGCCGTTAACAAAGCGATGTTTGAAGAGGATCCAGACCGCGTTTTCATCGTGGCAGCGAACGACGGTCAATTGATGGAGACATGGCGCAAGCTACCAGCTTCCGCCGAATCAGCTCGGGCCTACGTGCTGCTGGAGAATCTGTTGGTGGAAGAGCCGGATCCTGCGTCGGATGGGGTCGCCTTTTTCAATCTGAGTGCGATCCCATGCGCAACGCTTCTCGACCTAAGTCTGGACGCGCTACTGAGTCATGAGGGTTGGCAGGCCGCTTACAAAGAGGCGACGGATATTGGGTTCTTCAGTCTCTACTGCCCAATCAGGCGCAACTACGAGATACTTCGCCGGCCTCTGTTCCAGAGTCGGCTGCGGGCGCTTTTCGAACTTCTCGATCATAGCGGACTTCACACCCCGATACGTCGCGTGCTCCTGCTCCTTGCCAACGCTTTGCTTGGACATCCCGGCGTCAAAGACCGTCTTATGATGCCGTCCGATATCGATGAACTCCAAGCTTCGAATACGCTCCATCTGTCGGACATTCACGACAACATCTTTGGGCAGAATCTCTCGCCGGCGCGCCGCGAAAGCCTTGAGATCATGGGATTCTTGTCGCGCTTTGGCATTGGACACGAAACGACCAACAGGATCGACAATATCCTGCTGTTCGGCGCCGAAGACGAGGTCTTGCGGGGCTATTTTACGATGCTGGTTGAGGAGGGAACGCCACCGCGCAAACTGGCAGAACTTCGGACCACTCGCGCAAGCTATCTCGAATGTCCGGAGTCCGATCTGGACGGTGGTCATCCCTTCCTTGCTTCTCTCGTTGCACAGCGGCGCGCGATGTTCTTCCGTATTCCGGAAGAGTTGGCCGAGGATCTGCGCCTGTGGGACTTGAGTGTTTTCTCCCGGGCAGGAGAGTATCTTGTCGATGTCGTGCAGCCACTCGCCCAAGGCGTCAGGGTGAACAGGCGCATCCTCTCCCGCCTCGTAAACGGGCTGAACCGTGTTTTCACGGGCATGCTCGTTTCCACGGAGCGAGAATTGCTCCTTGCGACGAACCTGTCCTATTCCGGTTCGGGCGTAAGCCAGTTGCTTGAGGAGCGGATCTCGGTCGCGCCGAAGCGGCAGGAACGTGTCGAGATCGCGTTGGAGGGCCGCATGCCTTCGCTCATCGTTCACCTCGACGACACGATACGCTGCCGGCTATCGCTCAATCTTGTTCGCTATGAATTCTTGATGCGGGTCGCGTCGGGTGCGCTACCTGGAAGTTTCTCGCGCGAATGCCACGAGGACATCCTGGCCTTCAAGAGTTCGATCTTGGTAGCACTCGGCAGCTTACGGCCTCCTGATGAGCGTGGTGACCTGATATTCAAGCTGCTTACACTTAACGCAGCGGGAGAGCCTGCTGATGAAGTGATCGAAGTCGCTCATGCTTGAGACCCTAAGCCCACCGCCCGTCAGCGATCATCCTCGGAACGACATGTGGGTCGACGAGCAGATCTGGGGTCACCGACTATGGGATTCGACCAGTCCGTGGTTGATTTTCCTGGAGTTCCTGGGTGTTGCCGAAGCGTGCGAACGAGAAGGGCGGCTGCTCGACGACGCGGGGGTACGATATCCTCTGCGATATAAGCCTGCCCGGCGTATGTATGCGCGAAACATCCTCTACAATGGCGAGTCTCTGGGACGCATCGCCACGAGAGGTGGAAACGACACAGCCGCCTGGGACGAGTGGATCGCCACGATGAACGAACGGGCGCAGGGGGTGCCGACCCGCGACTTCAGCTACCTGCGGAAGCGATTTAGCTCGTTCAGGGACTTTGCCAGCCTGATTACGATGCTTAGGTCTTCGACGATCGAGTCAGGGTCGAACAAGCGCTGGAGCTCCCGCTTTGTTTTCCCCTTCGGTCGCCATGCGCTCTATGAGGATCTTAATCTCGTCAAGGGCAATGCCTCACGTGAGTATATCAACTTCGGGCTGCCCGGCGAACTGGTCTATCAAATGCTGTGCCGGTCACCCGCTGCCGAGGCACTTCGGCCACATCTTGCAAAGGCGTTTGACGGGGATCCGTGCGATCGCCTGCTGGAGCTGATAGAACCGAAGTATGAGGAAGACAGGCAAACGCGCGGGAACAGTTACCTTCCCTATGCTCGGCATCAATGTTTCGACGATCTGGGCCGCGACTGGCTAGCGGTTTTTGAACTCGGCTTGCCGCGGTTCGACGCATATCCGCACTTAGCCACCCTCGCCGCGTTCCATCTCCTACGCTACCAGCTCGTGGTCGCATCTTCCACCTGTGGCCGCGAGGCCCCAACGTTCGTAAGTGAGGTCGTCGCTCCTCGAAAAACGCTTGTGCGCGAATTGTCGGTCGCCAGCTATCAGCGCAACAACACTTTGCCGGAGCGTTCGGTGGAGGCCTACGTGTCCGCGATCGGTAGCAGTCCCGAATGGGTGGCGGCGCTCAAAGGCGAGGCGCCTTTTACCGATTGCCGGCGCATTCTCGTAGAACGAGTGCGATGGCCCGCATCCGATGACGACTATGATGGCCCTCACGATCCCGAGATGTTGCTCGCCGAGTTTCGCCGCGCTGCTGTCAATCGACACCGCAACCATGTGGCCAATGTGCATCGTTCATACGGCATGGGCGCGGGTCTCGTCTCCAGGCGGGGAACGACCCGCCTTCGCTACGCCCCAACTGACTCGATCCTGAAGGCGTTGATCCTCGCTAATGTTTCGACGCGGATGGACTTCATGGAATTCCTGGCCCTGCTCTATGACAGATATGGACTCGTGTTGGGCGAGCGAGAGGCGGAACGCGCGTTGGATCCGGACGAATTCGATAAGAAGGCATTTCAAGCAAATTCCGGCCGGCTCGAACGACGGCTACGAACGCTCGGCATGCTGCGTCGACTCTCCGATGCCTGTGCATATGTGGAAAACCCACTGGCGAGGATCGTTCGATGAACCGTCACGAGCTCATTGGCTGCGTTGCCGCCGCCTATTTGCGCGACGAGTTGGGCGATGATAGCGATAGTTCTGGAGTAGCGCGCTTCCTTATCGATGGTCTCAGCATTCCTCAGACCGCCGCGGTGGCGGGCGCGGTTTTGGCGAATCCCGCGCTTGATCGACGGGTCTCAGTCAAGTTGCCCGAGAGCCTATTCGCTGACATGGGGCTGCCGCCCGAGGCATTAACCAAGAGCCCGGCGACGTGGTTCCGTGACGCGGAATGCGACAAGGCAGCATTCCTCGTCACCAATGTCGGGGAGGGCGGCGAGGACCAGTCGCTCCAAGACATGAGCAGGCTTGGAGGGGCCGAACTGCTTGAGCGCTTGGCCGCTTGGGTCGATGCGGTCGACGACGGTTTGGGCCTGGACGCGGAGGGGCGGGTCATCTTCGAACGAGCGCTGGGCGGATTGGCCCAGCTGCGTTCTACATCGCTCGACCGCTTCGCCGGTTACGTGCTGCGCGTTCGGCACGCCATTGAGGTGGACGGCCATCCTCTTATCGAAGCGTTCGGAGCGGCACTCCCCGCCTTACACTTGCCGAACGACCGAACGGCGTTCAGAAGCATCAAGGACAAAGCCCTTCGCCATGTCTCGGCTTGGCAGCGCGAGTTCAACGGCCTTATGCGACGCCGTCGAGGGCTGCTACTCAAAGAGACGCCGACGCAGATCGTTCTAAATGAGGATGATCTACGCGCGGCTTTTGCAAAAACGCGCGAAGCCATCCCCGAGAGCAATCACGCCACGATCGAGCGTTTCATTGGTACCCAGCCCGGTTGGAATGAAGCTGCTGCTGAGCTGGCGGAATGCGAATGGGAGCAGATCAAGCCGCTATTCGAAGGCCTTGCCCGCGAGAAATTCAATATTGGAAACGAGACTCGCAAGTTTTACGACGAAGGCGAGCCGGGGCTACTCTCCGCAGACGACGATGAATATCTGCGCCATCTGTTAATTCGAAACCCCACCGAATCCAGACCCGAAGACGTCGAGTTTTATGATGATCATCGCGATGAGCTACGGGCCGACCGCAAGCTAAAATCGGCATGGGATAAGCTGATCTACGGGCGGGCTCGAGAAACGACCGATTTCCTGGCTGGCATCGCCGCCGCTATGGAAACGTTCCTCAATCAACCTGGCACGAGACGAATGCTCCGCATCCGATGCGATCGTGCAACCAAACGCGATCTCAAGGGCCTCAATGTTGATGCTGGCGAGTATTTCGCGCTGCGTTATGCTGGTCTCCAACGTTTGCTTGGCGCCAATGTCGCGCTGGATCTCGGTCCCCTTATCGAATTTCCACAACTGGTGGAATCGTGGAAGCAGGCCAAGACCAAGGGTGTGCCAAACCGGTCAACGGCAAAAGCGGCACTCCAGCTTAAATTCCAACTCGATTTCGAGACGGAAACCGCCTCCGGCTCGGTCCAGACCTCGTCCACGCAGCTCGTGTGGCGTTACGAACCAAATGTCATATCCTCCCAGTTCGTTGATGATTGGACGAGGTTGGAAGCTCATCCACTGACGATCGGGCGAACATCGCGTGAGCCCGCGGTCGCTGGACGTCGCGCTGGGGCGATAGACCTGCGGGACGTTCGGACACTCGTCCCCGCCTATGATCGCGATCGTGGTTCACTTCTGCCCGCCTATCGCAAGGAACGCGACCTCGCGTTGTTCTGGCCCATACGCCTGCGGGAAAACGTTCTAGCCGGCCTTGTCACGGCTAGCGCTGCAGAAGAAATCGCCACTGCATTCGAAACATTTTCCAAGGCCTATGTCGATGCAGTCCAGGGGTTTCGGACGAGCGGTCCTGGCAGCCAGGCAAATCGCACCCAAGCGAAGACCTATGGTGACCTGCTGAACATTATCGTGCGCCTTGCTCCCGGCGACCGGAACCGCGAAGCGCTCCTTCGCCCGCTGCTAGAACTCGGCACGACAGCGGTCGACGATGGGGATCCAGCAGCGATCGTAGCGCCCTGGCACCCGCTCAGGCTGGCGGCGATGTGGCGGAAAGCCCATCTTGTATCGTCAATTATCCGCATCGCGCTCACCGGAGGCGACGATCAGGTTGGGGACACCAGACTGTATTTTCGCGATCTGGCCTCAGATCTCGAGCATCCCCTCTACCCTGAAGTGATTGTTTCGTGGATCGGTCGGAAGGCCGAGCTACTGTCGCTGGTTGATACTAAGGGCGACTATTCGCTTCATGAAGCTCCAGTCGCGTCTGGCGCTATTTCGGCTGATGTCAATGACGATCCGACCGCAGGCTCAGAATGCGTTCTGGACCTCGTCCGTCGGTATTTGGCGCTCCACCCGCACGAACGTGCGAACATGTCGGTGGTCCTATTCAATTGCGATTCCGCACGGCTACCCCAGCACGTGGTGCAGGGCTTGGGCGGAATTCACGATGATGCTGAGGACGTACGTTGCCAAGTGCTGTTGCGGCATATTGACTCAACGCGCCTCCGAGAACTCTACCGGTCGATCTTGACAGCCGAGGAAGATGCCGGGGCAAACACCTATTCCGCTTCTGAAGCGACCCAGGACTTCATGGCACGGCTGAGAATCAGCGTGATCGCGGACGAGGCTCCCCCACCTGATCCGCGGGACGGCCGGCCCTATGACATCGTCTTTAGCCAAGACGTGATTTCCCGGCATGCGATCCTGGAGTGGCATGCGGAATCGGCCCGGCCGGCGGAGCTGGAGGATTTGCTGCCCGCCCGCTGGTCCCGGCGTCGTCCCGCTTCCGCCGACGATCTGAAGTCCGTTGTCTATCTGTGCTGCCCTGTCCAGTGTCATGAAGGATGGGCTTTTCTGTCGGCGGGAACGACCTTCCTGAAAGGCGACTTCCGCGAGGATGGCGATCGACGTCTGCTCCCCACGCGCCAACTGGATTTCCATGATCCACAAACGGCTAGGATCTTCTCCGAAACGCACGATTTGGGTGCATGGGTGGTGAACTACGACGAGCTGCTGGATCGTCGACAGCTTCAGAACCAGAAGGTTCGTGTCATCCGGTATAAGCAGTCCGCTACCCAGGGCCGCAACGTCGTGATCTCTTCGCTCGCGCCACTCGGGCTGCTGCGCGCGATGGTGCGCTCACGAATGGACGATATGAACCTCGGTCTTGACGAGGCGGGTATGTCTCGGCTGGCGCACAAGCTCATCGAAGCTGCGAACGACGTGTCGGGCGATATCGTTCTCAGAGCCGCGAAGAGAGGCGAAGCGGCAAGCGAGCTCATAGGCGTCGTCCTGAGCCGCTACTTGGCACGACATGAAATGGAGCCGTCCGCCCTTGTGGGATGGTATTTTCTAGATGACTACGCGGCATGGCTTGGCGCACGCGAAGAAACACAGGCCGATATCCTTGCGCTGTCACCCCGAGAGCGATCTGACGGACGCTTGGAGCTGACGATAGTAGTCACTGAGGCGAAGTATGTCGGATCCACGATCCTGCCGGCCAAGCGGAAGGAGTCCGAAAAGCAGCTGCGGGACACCGTCAAGCGGATCAGGGAGGCGCTGCTCGGAGAGGGCAACCGTCTTGATCGGGATTCTTGGCTGTCACGCTTGGGCGATCTCGTGCTGGACGGCATTCAGATCCCAGCGGCGAGCCCGGTCAATCTGTCCGAGTGGCGTCGCGCGATCCGCGAAGGTCAATGCGACGTACGGATCAAGGGCTATAGCCATATATTCGTCCCAACGCCTGGCGACGGTCCCAATCCCACCTATATCTCAGTGATCCCCGGCGTAGAAGACTGCCAGCAGGAAGTCTATGGCCGTGCTGAGCTCAAGACCTTGCTTTTGGCGTTCGCGGCGGACCGCGATCCGACCGATATTCGTCACGCCGCTGGAGCGCCGCCCGCAACAACGAATTACTGGATGATGCCGGAGTCCTCGGCGAAGACTGTCCTCGAAGTAGAGTCACCAGAGCCGCCTTTTGCGACTGCGGCCGCCATCGAAGACAACTCAGTCGGTGCTATATCGGAGATGCCTACCGGGGTCGGCGATCAGGCTGAACCGGATGCCATTCGTGCGATTGTCCTGGCGAATCTGCGCGCGGAGGAAGAGGACGTCGCATGGCTTACGACCGTGGCCGCATCCACGCGGGCAGCTCTTCAGCAACTCTCGCTGCAGGCCAAGTCGGTTGGCCAGACGCTGACGCCGAATTCCGCCATCCTTCGTTTCGCCGGAAGCGCCAACCTCACGGTTGAGCAAGTGATGCGCAAACGCTCGGAGCTTCTCACGACATTTGGGTTGAATGTCATTTCGGTTCGGCCGGAACCTGGTACCGTCGCGATCGCCGTCGCGCGGCCAAAAAGGCGTATCGTGACGATTGAACAGGTGTGGGATCGCTGGAAGCCACAGCGGGGGGACCACGGCAATCAGGACATCGTCATTGGATTAAAGGAGGAGGACAATTCGCTTCTGACCTTTTCGCCAGGTGCGCTCCATGCCCCGCATACGCTGATCGCGGGCAGCACAGGCTCGGGAAAATCGGTACTCATGCAGACGATCCTTCTTGGGCTAGCCGTCACCAATACGCCGCAACAGGCGCGCATCGTTCTGATCGATCCCAAGCAGGGCGTGGACTACTTCGCCTTCGACAGCCTCCCGCACCTGGACGGTGGCGTGATTGACACGCAGGACGGTGCCATTGAGCGCCTGGAAGCGCTAGTCGGTGAGATGGAGCGCCGTTATAAGCTTTTCAGGAGCGTTCGAGCAGCGAACATCACCGTATACAATGCCAAAGTCACCGAGGCCGAACGCCTTCCGACTTATTGGGTCGTTCATGACGAATTCGCAGAATGGATGCTCACTGAGGAATATCGAGTCTCGGTAACCGCAACGGTTGGCCGACTTGGGGTAATGGCCCGCGCTGCTGGCATCTATCTGATCTTCGCGGCTCAGCGCCCGGAAGCGAGTGTCATGCCGATGCAGTTGCGGTCGCAGCTCGGCAACAGACTCATTCTGAGAGTGGATTCTGAAGGAACGTCCGAAATCGCACTTGGCGAAAAGGGCGCCGAGAGGCTGCTCGGTCGAGGACACCTGCTTGCTCGACTTGAAGGCGAGCAAGACCTCATTTATTCGCAGGTTCCGTTCGCCTCCTCTGATTTCATCGAATCGATCGTGGATCACCTCGCCGAGACGTATCGAGCGTAACGGGCACCCGGTTATCGATGGAACGGAGTTGGTTCGTTCCATCGACGGGCCAAGCTCAGATTTTCTGCAATCGCACGGGGGAGAGATGGTCTTGGCCATCTCCCCCCCGCGAATGCCGCCTGCGCAGAGCGGGGCCGCCCGCTCGCACGGCGACACATGACCATCATCTTTTAACCTGATCTGACCCGCCCCGCTCGACGCGCAGCCCAGCTCCGCTCGCCGGCATTCGCCCCCCTCTCTGCCGCGCGCTCACGCGCCCCCGGAAGGCATGCCGAGGGGGCATGCCTTCGGCATTTACGGGAAAGGATCAGAACCATGACGACCATTGAAACGAGTGCGAAGACCGCAATTGCCGGTGAGAACGGCACGGAAGTTGCCATTCCGCTGAACAAGCTGAAGAAGTCGCCCCGCAATGCGCGCAAGACCCCGCACAGCGAGGCGATCATCGAAGCCTATGCGGCAAGCATCGCCGCCAAGGGCATCCTGCAAAACCTTGTGGTGGAGCCGGAGCTTGACGGAGAGGGCGCGGAAACCGGCTTCTACTTCGTCAGCATCGGCGAAGGCCGCAGGCTGGCGCAGCTTTTGCGCGTGAAGCGCAAGCAGATCAAGAAGACCGAACCGATCCGCTGCATCATCGACACCGTCAATGATCCGCGCGAGATCAGCCTGGACGAAAATATCACCCGCGAGGACATGCACCCCGCAGATCAGTTCGAGGCCTTCCGTGAGCTTCATGAGGAACGTGGATGGGGTGCGGAGGAGATCGCTGCCCGCTTCGGCATCACCGGTGCTCCGGCCCCGGAGGGGGACGGTTCAACGTCGCCGCTGAGTGAGCCGAAACGGCCGGAGTCGCGATGCGGTTCCGGTCAGCTTTTCAGTCGGCCTCGTGAATTTTCCGGGCGCGCCCAAGGCGCGGCCCGGGGCCACCACAGATGGACGGCAGGGGCCCCCCCAAATAGTAATGTGAAGAAAAAAAAAAATGTGGCCGCCAGGGGGGCCAAACTACCCGA